>CAJTER010000004.1 GCA_910575405.1 Clostridia bacterium
TACGATACAGAGAAGATGAGCACGGATGAACTGAAAACCCTCATCTGGAGATATTTCATCAGCTATTGGAATAACCGGAGGATCTGTTCCTCTAATGGAGGTCTTCCTCCCATGATAAAACGGCAGCGATACTATGATTCCCTGAAAGAAGCAGCATAGGATACAAAATCCTTGAGGAAAATGTGTCAACTAATCTTGACAAAATCATATCCCACGGATGACGCAGGGAGCCCATTCGTATTTGTTTTCTGGGTTCTCAAACCTCCATGAATAATCCTTCTCATTGCGTGTATGAATCCACCATGACGGGCACGCCATCTTTTCCGTGCGGAAAGCCTTTGCAATCTTCCTCACCCCGAACCCTTTGTTCGCAAGCTCAAATATACGCTTTACCACCCATGCCGTTTCCCCATCCACAACCAACTTGTTATGGTTATCTGGTGCTTTGCGGTATCCAAACGGGGCGTAGGAGCAGCGATAAAGCCCCGCTTTTGACCTCGCCCGAAAAGACGAACGGATTTTCCTTGAAATATCCCTGCTGTAAAATTCGTTAAACAGGTTACGGAACGGGGTAAAATCGTTGTCGCCTTTTGCGCTGTCTACTCCGTCATTGATTGCGATATATCTAACGTCACGTTCTACGAAAAAGATTTCCGTATAGTAGCCAACTTTCAGATAATCGCACCCTAACCTTGACACAAGGAGATTTATCACGTCTGGGGCGTGACCATTTAAAGGTCGGGCATTTTACGGAGATTTATTTCCCAATGAAAAATGTAAGGTATATCGCCCTCAATGACGGGGTGGACACCGCCAACAGGAATAACGATATCGCCGCATTAAAGAACGTGATGAACGAATGGTATGCGGCGCAGACCTCTAAGAAAATCCGTGCGGTATGGCAGTCCAAAGCAGAACACGGCGAGCGTATCGCTTCCATCGTGCCATATGGGTACAAGAAATCGGAAGATAACCCGAAACAATGGGTAATCGACGAACCGGCAGCGCAAACTGTAAGGAAGATTTTTGCCCTGTGCCTTGCGGGGAAAGGCCCGATGCAGATTGCAAGGCAGCTTGAGGAGGAACAGATACTCTCCCCTGCCGCCTATTTTGAATCCATCGGCAGGAAACATGCGCAGAAAGTCCCCAAAAACCCTTGCGGGTGGGAACAGGCGACCGTCGGCTATATCCTTGAAAACAGGCAGTACACCGGCTGCGCCGTCAATTTCAAAAGCACTACCGTCAGTTACAAAGTCCATAAGAGAATCCAGCACAGCGAGGAGGATTACCAAATCATACCCGATATGCAGGAAGCCATCATCTCCGAGGAACAATGGCTGAGGGTGCAGGAACTTCGCAAACACAAGCGCAGGCCGACGAAAACCGGCAGGACGAGCCTTTTTTCGGGACTGCTCTACTGCTACGACTGCAAATCGAAAATGCACTTTGTAGCCGCCAAGAGCATGAAACGGAAACAGGAGCACTTCCGCTGTTCCCAATATAAATCCGGCAGAGGGGAATGTACCATGCACTATATCCGTGATATTGTTCTTGAACAGCTTGTGCTGGAAGCTGTCAGCGACTTATCCGATTTTGTACGCTGTTACGAGCCGATATTCCTGTATCTGCTGGCAAAGAAAAACAACGCCATGCGGCAGAAGGAATACCAACAGCTTCAGCAGACGGTTGAGAACGACACAAAGCGGATAGCGGAAATCGACAGGCTGATTGAAAAGGTATTTGAGCAGAACGCAGGCGGCATCCTCTCCGACGAACGGTTTGCGAAAATGCTTCAGAACTACGAAAAGGAGCAGAAAACATTAACGCAGGAAGTTGAAGAAAACCGCCAGACCTTGCAGAACTCCGAACAGCGGGTAATGGATTTAAGGCTTATCTTACGCACTCTGCGGGAGATGACCGACATTAAAGAACTTACGCCTACGCTTGTCAATTCGCTGATTGAGCGTATCGAAGTCCACAACAGCAACAAGTCCAGCGGTCACAGCCATGTGAAGGTAGACATTTATTTTACGGCGGTGGGTATGATAGATATTCCCACCGAAAAAGAAATCCTTGCCACGATGGAAGAAATACGGAACAATCCGCAGGACTTCAAATTTGTGGCGTAAGAAAATGATACGGTGCAACCTCTTTTACCGAGTTACACTGTATCCTACATAAAAACATCCTTATCTGGCGACGGCAAAGGTTCTGTGACCTCTACGGTTATAGGAGATACATATTCTGTTAAACGGAGATTATACTTCTGTTTTCATGGTGAGAAGCAGCGTTACATGGACAGGGATTTTTTTTACTGGCTTCCTGCCAAACCCCGATATGCTATGTATGGATAAACTCTGCGTTGCATGAGCAGATGGATAACTGCTCGAAAAAAGAACATAAAAAAAACCTCCAAACTCTAAAACAGGTCTGGAGAGTGTCTGTTAAGTTTTTGGGCATAGCAAAATCGCCCGCCACACGCCGTTTTTTTATTTGATGGGCGGTTGCCTTAAAGTCTTATAAAACAAAACAGAGCCAGCGAACGGTAATTTCTCACTTGTTCATCAGCTCTGTATCTTTATCCATGTCTTTGCTATATTTCTTCTATGTATGTGAAAATTTTTGTTATAACTTGCTGCGTTTATGCTTATTCGCAGACGTTTTAGTAATCTACTCCTTTAAAGATATATGACCTGCAAAATGATTACTCGTTATTTTTCATTCCCATCATCTTTACTTTTTTCATTCCTAATCAATCCATGATAAAACAGCATAGCACAAACTGCTGATATTGTACCTGTCGCTGTCTGGTCTAAGTGAATGTCATGCATATTACAAAACATATTGATTACTATTAAAGCAACCAATACCACCGCTGCTACAGCAGCTCCTTTTAATAAATGCTTCATATCTTCCTATTTCCTTTCCAAAATAAATTTATGTACTACAAAATAGTATACCAGAGAAAACAGCAATTCTTTCAAAACAGTCATGAAACGCCCTAATTCATGAATAAGTGCGTTTTTCTTTTTACAGAACACGCACTTATTCGTCATTTTGGCAGGGGGAGTTGATATGAAGAATGGCATAAAGTATAATTAGGGAAGTAACTATCGAAAGAAGGAATATATTGAAATGCTACTATCTTTTTTTCGGCTTTCCCTTGCTATCCGCAATGTATGGCCTCAGCATATGAACTTCAAAGCGTTTAGCGTACTTTATATACTGCTGTTAGTTGCTGGAATGCCTGTAACGCTCCTCGCCTGTGTTCCATACGGTTTATTCGGTATTCTGGTGGCGGTATGTATTTATGGATTGATTGCTTGCCGTGACACTGTGCCACAGAATGTTTTTATGGGTATGATTGGATGTATGCTTGCCGTTGTGACAGAGAATTTGCTGGCAAATTTTCTTTATATACTGATTCCCTCACCTTTATCAAATCAGTGGTATTTTTTTTACGGCATCGATTTGATTTATACTTTGCTGTTTTATTGTATTACGCTGCTTTGCGGCAAGCTGCTGAAAAAAGTATTCCTGTCTGGCAAAGGTATTTTACGTCTTCCGCAGACATGGTATGTGATAGATGCTGCATTACTGCTCCTTATAACCATCTATCTGTTTGATAATTTGATTCCAGGACAAAACGGCTCTATCGGCAAAATGATATATAATAATGCCTTACATATTTCGGGGTATCTGCTTGTGATGTGTTGTTTACTTCTGGCTATGCGCCGCTCTTATCTGGAACGGATACAGACCGAAGCAAAGCAAAAAGCTATGCAGGACTTACAGGACTACACACGGAATTTAGAAGCTATGTATAACAGCCTGCGCTCCTTTAAGCATGATTATGTTAATATTCTGCTCTCTTTATCTGGTTATATTGAAGATGGTGATATGGATAGGTTAAAGGATTTTTTTGAAAGCAAAATCTTCCCAACGAAAAATTTGATTACGGGGGAAGATTATAAACTGAACCAGCTTAGCAATATCAGTGTGTTGGAAATCAAAAGCCTGCTCTCAGCAAAAATGATTTACGCCCATGAATCGGGGATTGACGTCACCATTGATATTCCCGACAAAGTGGAAAGTTTTCTGATAGACACGGTAGACCTTGCCAGAATACTGGGAATTTTTTTGGACAATGCGATTGAAGCCACATTGGAGACAGAACAGCCGCAAATAGGCTTAAATATCATCCAGAATAAAACTGGCGTATCAATCATCATAAGCAACCACTTTCGGGATAACAGTCTAATGCTGCATAAATTAAAGCAAACAGGCTTTAGCACAAAAATCGGGCATCAAGGAATCGGGCTTGGGAACGCCCAGAAAATCATCAGTTCTTATGACAACGTGCTATTAGAAACAACAATGAAATGCGACTATTTTACACAACATATAGAACTCACTGAGAGAAAGGAATGACATCATATGTTGGATATCTTTGTATGCGAAGACAATGCCGCACAGCGGCGGACTGTTGTAAATATCATTCAAAATACTGTTCTGATAGAAGAATTAGATATGCAGCTTACTTTAGATACAGGAGACCCTTATATGTTGTTGGAAAAAGTCAAGACCAGCCAGAACACAGGCATTTATTTCCTTGACATTGACTTGAACAGCAACATGAATGGAATGAAGCTGGCACAGCAAATCAGATTGTATGACCCCCGTGGTTTCATCATATTCATAACAGCACATTCAGAACTGAGCTATATGACTTTTCAGTATCGGGTAGAGGCAATGGACTTTGTATTAAAAGACAACCCTGCCGAAGCAAAAGTGAAACTTAGAGAATGTCTATTAAATGCTATGGAACGACATACGCTTCAAACCAACAAGACACATAAGGTCTATACCCTTGAAGTTGGCGGACGAAAAATCAGCGTGGATTATGAAGATATTTTATTTTTTGAAACTTCCAGAAATATCCATAAAGTCATTCTCCATGCAAAAGACCGCCAGATTGAATTTCCCAGCACCTTAAAAGAACTAACAGGTGTATTGGACAGCAATTTTGTGCGCTGCCATCGGGCATTTTTGGTAAACAAAAATAATATAAAAGAAGTTGACACTAAAAATCGAATTATCCATTTTGCCAATGGAGAAACGTGCCTGATGTCCACACGTATGATGAAAGGGCTTTAAAGCAATTTTCAATACTGTCATCTTCACATTGAAATTGTATTGTTTGACGAAAATAAGGGTGAGGTTTTCCCCACCCTTATCTTTTACATTTGAATAATTTCCTCGTTCACAATCTCCCTTGCACACGCCCTTATGTTGTTGAGCCGTCCTGTCCATTCTAAGGCGTTTTCTTCCTTTAGACGTTCCGTTATGCCCTGTGCCTGTTTCATGCCCTCTATGAGCCTTTCAAAGCGTTTCTGTGCCTGCCTGTCGATGTCGGCAAGGTAGGCGTTAAGCCTGCCGCTTGTGAGAAGATTGGTGTATGTAACCTTGCGGTACTGCTTCAGATAGTCCAGATGCCGCTGTCCCCATATGCCTATCGGCAGTTCTTCTTCGGCGGGTAATCGTAAATCTGGAATAAAATATCCATTTTCTTCATGATATGTGCCGTCTAACTGTTCAAATAGCGATTTTATCATTTTGTAATTCCTCCAAACAAGATATTCACTCCACATATTTGTGTCTGCTGTCTTAAACACATTTTTTGAGTTTTATCCTTATCTGGTTTCATTCATGTGTTAATGTTTAACACATAAGTAATTTCTCTTTCTTTTATTATAACGTAAAAGGTGTCCAGATCAAAATAGCAAAATGAAAAAGTTCTATCTAAAGGACTTCTACGACCGAGTAGTCCCCAAAGTCGAGAATCCGGCTTGTCCTGTATGCAAGGGGATGGCAAAAAATGGGCCCGTCCACTGCCAGTGTATGATACTCCCCATTTTCACCGCATACATCGATTCCGCATTTTGAAAATTCCCGCACTGCATCCTCATCCAAAATCCGGCCCAGCAGGGATTTTGGCAGCAGAGTATTGTTGATGGATTTGATCAGGCACTGGTAGCCCAGCTCCAGCAGCTCATACACGTTTTGCCTTCTGTCCTTTTGCCACAGAGGGAACACGGGTTTCAGGCCGGCATTTTTGCAGCGCTCCTCGCCCCAGGCCCTGTTTTCCTCAATGTCGATATCGCCAAAGCAGGCAAGCTCCGCTCCCATGGCCTTTGCCTTTTTCAGGGCTTCTTCCATGGCAAGGTGGTAGTCCCTGCCTTCTGCAGGCGCACAGATCATGGGGATTCCCAGTGCCTCTTCATACTGCTTCAGCATCCCCTGGTCTGCTCCGTGGAAATAGGAGCGGTTTACGTCTTTGTTTATCATGACGATAAGAGCCGCCGACTCATACTGGTTCAGCATTTTGTGCAGCGCCAGGGTGCTGTCCTTGCCGCAGCTGTAGGACATGACGAATGTTTGCTTTTTTCCGCTGTTCAATCTCATTTCCTCCATCTTTAAAATTCATGCTAATATTCTACCATTTGCAGCACAGTATGAAAAGGAGAATCAGCACACATTTTTATTCGGCTGTGTGATCCAGCGCTTCCTGCTGCTCCTGCAGGCTATCAAAAGCAGTTCGAACATCCTTCTCCAGCTCATAAATCCAGTAAGCGACTCCGCGAATCGCTTCCATATATGGGCCAATTTCATAAGGGTTGCTTTCTTCTGCTGTGCAGATCGCCCGTAGCGTGCTCCTTATGATTTTGGCCTTCTCCCTGATTTCCTCCAGCGCATCTCTCAATTGGATGTTGCCCCTGACAGATCCATGGAAATGATGTTGCATGGAATGCCGGCTCTGGCACCCAGAATCAGCGCGTCAGTGGCGGTAGGATTCAGCTGCAGAGGACTGGTGGGACACAGATTAAAGGTAACGAGGGGTCTTTTTTTGAGTGCCTCGCGTCCTCCGGCCAGAAAAGTGGCCATATCAATGATCTTTTCGATGTTGTCCTTTCCGTCCGGCCCGATAAAGCAGTGCTTGGTTGTGTTGTGAAACATGGCTTCCATATTGTGCAGCGCCTGGACGCTTCCTGCCTTGTCCTGGGATGCTACAGAACGGTACGCGCATGGAAGCACGTTGATGGCATCAATGACTCTGGTATTGCGCTCCAAATCCGCTTTCACGGATCTGCGGTATTCCTTTGTATACGGATCGATGACATTGACGCCTTCGCCAAAATTGATGAAGGATACTTTTTTCTGTTTGATTACATAATCGTTCTTTGGGTTTCTGCCTGCCAAAAGAACAACCGATGGCGCTGTACGAATGCTCTCCTCTACGATATGGGCTGGAATTTTTACAATTTCTCCCTCTATCACGCATCCGCCTTCCGCAAAGAGCTCGCGTGCCTCTTCACTTTCCACCTTCACGCCAACTTCCATCAGAACATTCAGGCTGGCAGCATGCAGCATATAAAGCTCATCTTCTGTCAGCTCACTGCTCCTCGCAATGGCGTATTGAATGCTGTCGAGTATGCCAGCCTTGCTTCTTTCACGTCTTTCGCGTTTTGCCATTTTTCCTCCTCTAAAACGTATTTTCAAAGTAATAACGAATATTGCCGTCCCGGTGTATCAAAACAGGTTCTGCACCAGGGATCAAGTGGCTCTCTTCACTTTCATATATACGCACTAACCATGCCAAAACCCGAGCTCTGAAGCATTTTTTTCTTCCCTAGCCCTGCGGATAAAAGAAAAAGGCCATTTTCAGCCTTTTTCTCCTTCTTGCATTGTGATATAAAGGATTCACCCCGCGCTTGGCATACTCAGGTTCCTCCTCTTTGTATGAACAAAATATGTATTCTCGCCATGTACAAATTTCGTTTATTATGAACACTTTATGTAACCTCTAAAACACTTTCTTCATAATGCTGGGAAAGCAGGTTACTCCAAAGTCCTCACAGGTCTGACATCTGGAAATATCCGGCGCCGTCTCCCGCTCCATTTCCTTCCAGCCAAACTTGCTGTAAAAAGCGGGCACTTTTCCCACCAGCCACATTTCTCCGGCGCCCAGGGATTTCGCTTCGTCTTCGGCAATCCGCAGGAGCTTTTTTCCCATTCCGCTTCCGCGCAGCTCCTCCTTCACCGCCAGATCTGCCAGCACGTAGCAGCCATCCCGCTTCTGCAGAGTTGCCGCCGCCAAAAGCTCGCCTGTTTCCCCGTCCTCCCATTTCCAACTTTTCAGCGTGCCCTGGGGCGCTGTTTCGCTTACCTCGATTTCCAGCCCATTGTCCTTGTAAAAGGCCGACAGCCTTGCAAAATCGCCGGTTTCTTTGGTCCCTTTCATAATTGCCTCCTTGTTGTTCTTCTCCTTGCTTTACGGTTTTAACGTTTAATAGCGTCTAATAGTATGTTACAAAATTTTTCCCGCAATTACAACAGCCGCCAGGGATAAATGCTGCATTTCATCACTTTGGCGGCTGAATAAAGGCTTTTTTATTGTTCCTCACCCTGAGGCCTGCAGGTGAAGGCTTCGCGCTGAGCCTTTCTCGGATCTTTTTCAAGAGTCCATTTCTCGTCCATTACCATGGAATTTCTTGCTTTTGTATCGTATTTTTCCCACTGAGGAATTTTCTCGTTATTCGGATCTCCGGTTTTGGCAAACTGATACCAGGCTGCCTGCGCCATATCCGTGATATTTCCCGGCAGCTTTGCCGGATCTCCCGAGATCTCCTGATATCCCTCCTTTGTGGTGCCAAAGGCAAAGAGAAGATCCATGCTGTGCAGCGGCCTTCCGTAAGGGGAAACCTCTGCCTCCAGCTCATTGGCTTCACAGTACTCGATTACACCTTCCGGTGCCGGAGCGTAGATCCAGTTGTACAGATATGTGTCGTTCCACTTTGACAAAGCTTCTGCCATGTATTCAGCGCCCTGAACATAGCACATGCTGTTGTACAAATCCATCATAGCCTTGACCTTATCCTTGTCCGTTTTCAGGAAGGCCTTCAGATCCAGCGCAGGTGTTCCATCCTTTTTTACCGGGTTAATCAAGTATTTTGTATCGGTTCCGCCCTTCTTTTCACTGTCTGCCGCAATATAGCCGTTCCACAAATCCATTTCATCGGCCAGGGTGTTCGGCATATTCTCATAGTCATACGCCGCCCAGTCATTTTCTCCGCTGGTGGAGCCGATTATCACTTTGATGTCCTTTGCCGAGCCCTTGCGAATATCATCCCACCAGGTTTTGGAAATAATCCTGCCATCTGCATACATATCCGACAGACCGCCCAGATTCTCGAATATGATTCCCAGCTTTCCATCGTTGAGCTGCTCATCCGTAAGGGCCAGGAGTTCATCCATAGAGGAAACCTCTAATGTGTCAAATACCATCTGCGCTACCTCCTGCTTTTTCTTCTGGGAAGTCTGGGCGATAAAAGGAGCGCCGCTTTCGATGATCGCCTTCTGGAAGTACTGATGCGTTTCAGGCTTTGATAAAAGGTAACTGATGGACATACCGCCGCATGACTGGCCTACCAATGTCACGTTGCCTGTGTCGCCGCCAAAAGCTTCGATATTGGTGTTAATCCATTTGAGCGCCTGTATCTGGTCGAGAAGCCAAAGATTTATGGAATCCCGGTACTCCTCTGTATAGCCTTTCAGCTGCGTCAGATCAATGGAGCCAAAGATATTGGTTCTGTAATTGAGGCTTACAAAAACCATATCCTCCTGCTCCGGCAGATTTCGCACCATGGTATCCCCATAATACATCGGATCGTGGCTTCCGCCGTTCATAAATCCTCCGCCGTGGATGAATACCAGCACCGGCTTTCCTTTCGTCTCTACATCCTTTGTCCAGATGTTCAGATTCAGGCAGTCCTCCGATAATTCCCCTTGGGAGGCGATCTCCACCTCATCCCAGGGCTGTGTGCAGCAAGGGCCCCATTTGGTTGCATCAATCTCATCCTCGCTGGTAGTAGTCACATCCAACGGAGCCTTCCATCTCTGGGCAGGCGCCGCATAACGAATGCCCAGGAATTCCTCTACACCGTCATTTGTCTTTCCCAGGTATGTACCGGAAGGCGCGGCAGCGGCAGGCGCCTGTTCCTCCGCTTCCTTCTCGCTCCCGCATCCGGCAAACAGGAGCGTGGTGGCTGCTGCCAATACCAGGATTGCGGCAATTACTGCTAATCGTTTCATGCTTCAACTCTCCTTTCTCAGTTCAGTATGCTTATCATACCGCAGGGACAGTCAAAATGTATATTACCCGCAGGGGTACTTTTTCGCATTTATCAGGGGAAAGTTCTCTGTTCTTCCGTTGTTCTCGGGTATCTTCCGCATAAAACACCCTGCGCAGCCTTCATATTCTCACATCTGCTTTCTTGCTCAGGCTTTTTGCGTAACCCGTATTGACGGCTCTCCTCGCTTCTAATTCATCCCGTTAAGCATCGGAAAACCCATATATCGGATTGAGGACTTTGTCAAGCGAGAGCAAAATGATCTTGTCCTCCGCGATTCTGGGGTTCCTCAGGGCAGTTTTATCCGCTGCAGCGTCTGCTTCCTGTATGTTAGCCGGAGAGTTCCATGCTGCCATGGTCAGCAGCACCGTGAAGAGGATTGCGCGTATGATTGATTGTTTGCAGCATGAGCTCCACATCCTTTTATCATACAGCGGAATTCTGCTGCAAGACCTTCTTAAAACTCGGAGCTGGAGAGATGATATCGCTTTGGATCCCGGTCAGGAGGTTTTATCGCAGGGGCTGCCGTACAAACCGCTTTTTGTCGGTTTTACGCTTCTGATAACTTAGATATGGATATAGCAAATTTGCACAACTATTGAAACAATGCTATAATGTACGAGGTTTAATCCGATAGAGCAAACTTATCACACGAGGGGGAAAATGAATCATATTATGATGCTGATATATGTTACTCTTACATGTCTGGGAGTTGTTACATTTTGTATGACTGTCTTTTGTAAGGTGGATATTTCAAGAAGCATCGGTTTAAAGGTGCTAGATATTCAAAGATATTTAGGCCTGCTGATTGCTTTTTTTATTATCAATTTTCTGATTTACTACAATGCTTTTTTTGTTCTTTCAAGCAATACAAACTATGTATTGTACACTTTATTTGATATTTCACTTGTAATAATGCTTTTGCTCCTTTTAGTGCTTAATGTATCGCATCGGAATTCCATCCTATTCAAAATAGAAGGTGTATTGGGACTGATGTATATAATATGCTGGATATTTTCACGGGTTGAACGTATAGACAATCTGTTCGCATCGAGCATAGCTGCATGTGTTTCTGATGTCGTGTTTATTTCCATTTCAATCTCAATTCTGTCGTTTAGCGCTTTTGTACAAGAAAAGGAAACGGAAGACAAAGCAGGAAAGAAGTTTGTTATTGGTCTTGATATTATGACAACAGTATATCTTGCAGCCTTACTTATTGAGGATATGTATTGGGTACTTGGGCGCATTTTCATTAATGAACGTATTAAGTATCCATATTCCATAGAACCGGTATTTGTCCTTTACATAATAGAGAACATTTTTGTAATTGTTTATTTGTTAAAGGGGATAAAAAGTTCAAGAAGCATAAATATAACTACTATAGACAACCTAAACGAGGCGAGCGGCGGTGAGAATTTCATTGAAAAGTTTGGCATTACTGCACGAGAAACAGAAGTGATTGAACTTGTTGCGGCAGGATATTCCAATTCAGAAATTGGGGAAAAACTAAATATTTCGATATATACTGTGAAAAGACATATAAATTCCATCTTCAAAAAGGTAGAAGTGACAAGTCGCATAGAATTACTGAAAAAAATTGAAGATGCCTGAAAGCTTGTAAACGCAGCGTTTTGGAAGGGTGTAGCACCCCTGGTTTCACAAAAATGGAACCGCAGGTGCTATTTTTTTTTTACGCATAATGCAGGTAAAATGCTTAACATAGATATTATCTATCCAGATCGGGTTTTGCACACTCATTGTTATAAAATTAAAGTTAGGAGGTAAATATGAAAGGAATGATTAACATGCAAAGAATAACCCAAAGACTGTTGGTAGTAACTCTTGTCTTGAATCTAGCAATTACATTCTGTCCTATAACAAAGACTGGAACAGTAAACGCGGCGTCAAAGATAAAGGCGCCCTCAAGCCTCTCAGGAACTGCTACTTCCAATAATATCTCCCTTAAGTGGGGCAAGGTCGCGGGCACAAAGACCTATTACGTTTATAGAGCCGGAAAGAAGATTGCCACTGTAAAAGGTACGTCCTTTATTGATAAGAAGGTTAAAAAAAATAAAGTATATGCTTATCAGGTAAAGGCAAAGAACGGATCAAAAAGCTGGAAGATAAAAGTAAAGGCCAACGCAAAATATGGGAATGTAAAGAAAGTAACGCTTAACACCAGTGAACTTACTCTATATACCAATAATGATAATGTGAAGAAATTGAAGGTAGGCCTTTCACCGTCAAAGAATCTTGTATCAAAAAAAATTACCTGGCATTCATCGAATAACGGTGTGGCCAAGGTATCCGCAAATGGCAAAATCACCGCAATTAGCCCTGGAAAGGCGGTAATTACCGCAAGAACAGTTAATGGGTTACAGAAAACCTGTAAAGTAATTGTAAAGCAGACTATTGCCGACAGGATTATCACAAACGGTAAAATATATACTGCCAATGAAAAAAAACCTCTTGTAGAAGCAGTTGCCATTAAAGATGGAACATTCATTTACGTCGGCGACGCAGGTACTGCTGAGTTAAACGCAATGAAAGGTGAGCATACAAAAATCCAGGATCTGAATGGAAAAATGGCAACACCAAGTATGATTGACGCGCATACGCACCCTGAAGCCGTTGCTGCGGATACATGTATTAATATCAAGTGGTCATACGATATCGACTCAATCGTTGCCGAATGCAAAGAGTACATCGAAGACCATAAACAGAACTACTATGAGTTCAGATACTATCCTTCAGATATTCTATCGGAAAATCCCGGGGTTAAAACACTTACGTCCGATATGTTAGAAGACCTTGGAGATGTTCCTGTAAGACTCTATGACTTCAGTGACCACATATGGTGGTTCAACAATAAGGCAATGAAACTGATGGGCATTGATAAGAATACTCCACAGTGCACCGGCGCCGGGAAAATATGCAGATATGGTGATTACTATTCAGATGCTGAGTGCGCAAGCTTGAAGCACGATCCTATGGATCCGACAGGAGTAATTCAGGAAAAAATCGCAATAAATGATTATCTACCAAATCTCTATGCAGTTGTTGGTGAACCCAGCGATCAGCTGACAGAAGAACAGTGGGAGAACCTGATTGATTATTATCATAGTGTTGGCGTTACAGCTATAGGAGATGCTTACACCACATGCGATGAGAACATCAAGACTCTGTATGAAATGGATCAGAAGGGGAATCTGGATACATATTTTGATATCAATGTCAAAGGATATTATGATACATTTGACGAGACCGTTGCAAAAATTGAAGAGCTGTCAGCAAAATACACTACAAAACATATAAAGATTGACACCTTCAAATTCTTCCTGGATGGGTCAAATGAAAGCGGAACAACTTCAGTTGTTGAACCTTTTGAAGAAGAAACGTCAATAAAAGAAGGATATGATGCAGACTATAAGGGATTACAGAATGCAACAACAGAGGAAATGACAGAAATGATGCTGAAACTGAACAGGAAAGGGCTTGACCTGCAAATTCATGTCTGTGGAGACGGCGGATTCCGTTCATGCTGCGATGCTGTAGAAGCTGCACAGGCAGAATGTCAGAAAGAAGGAGTAGACTGGATCAGTCAGGTTGAATTACTCCACTGCGAGATTATTCACAAGGATGATAAAAGCCGCCCTGCAGAGCTGGGCATTATTGTAAACTGGTCGCCACACTGGACAGGCGGATATTTTGGAGATGCGGCAAAGGAATGGCTTGGGCAGAGCAGATTTGACAGTATGTACAATTTCCAGCCGGTGATAAAAGCAGGCGCAGTTGTAACCATGAGTTCCGATGTAGTATCACAGTACGAATTCCATAGAGCAAGTCCTGTATTTGGCATGCAGGTTGGCATAACACGTGTTGATCCTGAATTCCCCTTGGATGCAAATGATTATCCTGGAGCCATGAGGCCGCTCGCATCATCAAAATTCACAATGGATCAGATGATTAAGGCATATTCAATAAACGGCGCAATTCAGTTAAGAATTGACGATGTCTCTGGATCAATTGAAGTTGGCAAGAATGCCGACATGACCGTATGGAAGTCCAATTTATATAATGTGGATCCTATGAAACTGTCAAAGGTTAAAGTAAAAGAAACAATTTTCAACGGAGATATTGTTTATAAGGACTAGTATCTGGTTGATATTTACGGTAATTTAAGCTCCTTAATACGATGCAAAAAGTATATTATAAACGAATTACATTACCACGCCTATCGACCATATATTGTACCAGGCCATAGAAACGATTAGCTTTAAAGTGGAGTGTGTAAAACTAGATACTTGCTTGAAAAATTGATGCTGCAAAGGGTTGTCGCACAGACCAACCAAAATCGGTTTGCGCGCAGCCCTTTTTACGTATGAGAGCTCCCAGGCAAGTATACAAAAAGAAGGCACTGTCTATATTCTCACTTTCTCAGCTTTCAAGCCTTCGTCATTTGCAGATACACAGGCTTTCAAATGCAACGCCAACCATAGTGATCGGATTTATTACAAAGCCGTCAGATGTAATTGTATTGTTAAAGTATTCAACCGATCCAATATTTAAAAGAGCATTCGAACAATATGACACCCCACTCTTTCCCTGGATCTGGAAATTTGTCGCGCAGTACAGCGCTGTGCTCTTGAAACAAAAAAATTCTCAAGATTATTGAGATTTTATAGAGGCCATAGAACCCAATTCTTCCTCAGGAATCAAATGCTTATTTCAGCTTCATATAATAAAGATGATACGTTATTTCAAAACACGTGATTCTTGCAAAAAAGCATGAAAAGTGATACACTATGGTCAGAAAATCATTGAAAACAACTATACATGGCAGATATTCCATTCACTTTGCAGGACTTAGGCGGATGGAACTATGAAAGAGTTAAGCAAGATGGAACAGGCAATTATAAAACAAAAGGCACAAGAAATTTTAGACAAATACGGATTTAGACGGCCCGTCGATGCCATTCAATTGGCAGAAAGTATAGGGTTTGTCGTTGGCAATGCAAAAATGGCACAAGAAGATGATGGCTTTATTTTAGTGAATAATGATACGCATGAAATTCTTGGGGAAAAACTCAGAAATTGATAGGCGTTAACCATGAACGTGATTTATTTACAAAGCGGTTCATTATTGCACATGAATTAGACCATTATATTTTGCATGGCGAGAATAAGCCTATATTTGCACAGCGTGAAAAAACACATGGCAGGACACCGGAGGAAAATGAGATAGACTTCTTTGCAGCATGTTTATTAATGTTTGTAAAATCAGCATATAGTATACAATGTAATTATGGCAATATCAGTGACTATAACTTAGCGAAGTTATTGATTGACAATTTAAGGTTCCCCAATTGAGTGCATTCCGCAGATTAGAAGAAACAAAAGAACAAATCGAAGGGCTTACAAAAGGAAAATATCAAAGCCGCATTTCATGATAATGACAATGCGATTTAGCGAAAAAAGAGGCGGCCATCGTCTCTTTTCCTGTATATGCTATAATACTCCCATAGCCAATTTTTAATCATTTTCTAATTTGTCTTAAATTCCGGTCTAAGAATGCTATTGTATCATAGACCCATAAACAGAGATTAAGAAAAATCAGGAGGTAACAAAATGGAACGTTTAGACAAGGTAGAAAAATTAAGACAGCGGGCAAATGTCAGCTATGAAGAGGCCAAAAGGGCTCTGGAAGAATGCGACTGGGATATGCTGGAGGCCATGGTGCTGCTGGAAAACCAGGGCAAGGTAAAGCCGGATCCAGCATCCGCGGAATATGTTTCCGGTGGCGGCGGACAGGAGCAGCCGGTTCATTCCCTTTCTGTCACTTCTCAGGAAGAAAGCGGGGAAGCCGGGGCTGGTCCGCAGAAGAAAAGCCATTTTTTCCAAAAGCTCGGAAAAGCCATCAAGTATCTGGTGCAGAAAGGCTGTGAAAACAGTCTGGTCATCAAGCAGCACGGGCAGGCGCTGATGGATCTGCCGATCATCGCCTTTATCATCCTGCTCATCTGCTTTTTCTGGGTGGTGATTCCCATTATGGTTGTGAGCCTGTTCTTTGACTTCAGCTATAATTTCAAAGGAGCGGAGCTTGGAAAGGAAAAGATCAATCGAACCATGGAGCAGGCTACGGAAGCGGTCAATAATTTCAAATCGGAAATCAACAAGGAAGACGGAAAGTAAAGAGCATTCGTGCAGTATCAGCCAGACACTGCACTGAGTAGGAGGAGCGTTATGGCAATAAAAATTCTGCTTGTGGAGGATGAAGAAAAAATCGCCAGATTCACAGAACTGGAACTGGTGCACGAGGGATACGAGGTTGGAAAAGCGGCCGACGGCCGCAGCGGCCTTGAAATGGCAGAGAGCGGCAAGTACGATCTCTGCCTGCTGGATATCATGCTCCCGGGCCTGTCGGGACTTGAGGTGCTGCGGAGGCTCCGGAAGACTTCTCAGATGCCGGTGATCATGCTGACTGCCCGGGACGCGGTGATGGATAAGGTTTCGGGGCTGGATATGGGGGCGGACGACTATATTACAAAGCCCTTTGCCATTGAAGAGCTCCTGGCCCGCATCCGGGTTGCCTTAAAAAAATCGGCCCTGACAGAATCCGCTGCTCCCAGAAAGGAAGAGACGCTTCTCACCTGTGGAAGGCTCTGTCTGGATACGGCGCGGCATACGGTTTTTTACGGCGAGACGGCCGTGGATCTTACGAAACGGGAATTTTTGCTGCTTCAGACTCTGCTGGAAAACAAGTCTATTGTCATGAGCCGGGATACGCTCCTGGAACGGGTCTGGGGATACGATTATATGGGGGAAACCAACGTAGTCGATGTGTATGTGTATTATTTGAGAAATAAAATAGATGATGTCTTTGGCGAAAAAATCATTCACACGGTCAGAGGCATCGGTTATGTGATAAAAGATTAATCAGATGCCCGGCTCCTGCCGGGTATTTGAGACAGAGGGTTATTTACAATGAACGAAACAAAAAAGATGCGCTCCATTTCCAGAAATATCAACCGCAGCTGGGTAGCCGGGCTGCTGGCTTTTTTTCTGATGTTCGATATTCTCATCACCGGAATGGCGCTGGCAGGATGGTGCTATTTTCAGGAAACCGCTAAAGGGCAGGAATTTCATATGGATACGCCTCGGGGGCTAAAGCTCCTGGAGGAAGACCAGATCCCATCTTACATGGATAATACCCTGACTGAGGATGCCGGATGGCGGAAGCTGCCTCTGAGGGACGTTTTGAGCAGGATTCAGTATGTCCATGAAGCGGACCCGGGGAAAACAACGCCCGTCTATATGGGAAAATATCTGCTGTTTGTCTGGCGCTGCCTGTCCATCATCGTGCTGCTCCAGTGCCTGATCCTGCTCTTTGAGATTTTAACTGGCTCCAGAAAGGCCAGAAAGCAGCTGGCCCCTCTCAACGAGATTACCCAGATGGCAAAGAGCCTTACGGACGCCGCCTCTTTTGATGAGGATCGGTTCCAGCAGCTGGAGGATGCCCTCAGCCGGATCAGCCCAACAGGGCCCGATGCTGCGCTTCACACCGGGGATGCGGAGCTTGAGGGCCTGGAGGCTGCAGTAAACAATCTTCTGGAACGGATGCGGCAGTCATACCAGCAGCAGGCCCGCTTTGTGTCGGACGCTTCCCACGAGCTGCGAACACCGATTGCCGTCATCCAGGGATACGCCAACATGCTGGATCGTTGGGGAAAGGAAGACGAACAGATTTTGACAGAATCCATCAGCGCTATAAAAAGCGAGTCGGATAATATGAAAAAACTGGTGGAGCAGCTGCTGTTTCTGGCAAGGGGGGACAGCGGAAGAACCCGCCTGACCATGGAAGAGCTTTCCTTGGGCGATATCATGAAGGAAGTCTTTGATGAGTCGGTTATGATCGACCCGGCCCACCATTATCACTTAAAAAGCGGGGAAGATGTACGGATTACCGGCGACAGTGCCATGATTAAGCAGGCTGCCCGTATTCTGACGGATAATGCAGCCAAATACACGCCAGAGGACGCGGATATTGTCCTCAAGGTACAAAAGAATGAACAGGGCTGCGGCTGCTTTATTGTGCAGGATGAAGGCATCGGCATTGCGGGGGAGGATATTCCCCATATGTTTGAACGCTTTTTCCGTTCCGATCCTGCCCGCAGCAGGGAAAATGGCGGTACTGGCCTGGGTCTTTCCATCGCGAAATGGATCGTAGATCGCCACGGCGGCTATTTTCAGGTTCTCAGCAGAGAGGAAATCGGCACCCGCATTACGGTCTGCTTTCCTCCGCAGGTGCGAGAGCTATAGCAGTAGTATTCTGCCCCTAGCAATCAGAGGCCATACCGGGTTGATCTAGCTCCAGAACCTTCAACATGCTGTTTCCGAACACATCCACTGCCCGGATACTGATGCGGCTGATGCTCTGGCCAATCTGGCTGCAGGTCTTTTCAATCGAGTCCTTTTCCTTTGGAAAGGAAAACTCAGGGCTATGCATGTTTCCGTCATAATGAAAATCAACGCTCCAATATTCCAAAAGCTGGAGGGAATCGGCTCTGCAGAAGGCCTTGATGACTTCCCGCTCCTCCCCTTTTACGGGGATGCTCTTTTCATCCGGTTCATACCCTTGGAGGGTCACGGTTACCAGCTTTTTGGCCGTAAATTCGATGGGCTCTACTTCTACGTCCAGCAGCAGTGCCTCACCCTCCCGGTCGAACCGGTCTCCCATGAGGGTAAAGCTGCTTTTTTTCACGGACATCCGCTTGAGACAGCTGGCAGTGGCCAGATCCCCGATATCGCATGAAATCCAGCGCCGTCCCAGCTGTTCAGCCGCTGCCGCAAGGGTTCCCGATCCTCCGAAAAAGTCGGCGCACAGCTCTCCCTTCCTGCTGCAGCTTTCGATAATGCGGCTGAGAAGCTGTTCTGGTTTTTGTGTGGCATAGCCGGTGCGTTCAGATGAGGTTCTTCCTACCATATCGATCTGCCATACATCCTTCATATTGACCATGGTATACCAGCCCATCTCATCCTTATATTCATTTACCCCCTTAAACCGGTAGGGTTTATAGCCTCTGTTATAGGATTTTTCCTTCAGGGGCTGGAAATAGTAGTTTTTTGTCTTGCTGTAAAACAGCAGTGTATCGTGTTTTCTGGAGAAATTCCGTTTTCCCGTTCCGCCGGATTTGTAGTTCCAGACTACTTCATTGATGAAGTTCTTTTCCCCGAAAATTTCATCCAGCAGAATTTTTACATAATGCACCACATGCCAGTCCAGATGCACCCAAAAGCAGCCTTCCTCTGACAGAAGATCCTTGACGAGAAAAAAGCGGACGCAGAGCATACGGAGGTAATCCTCAATTCCCGTTTTCCAGACATCCTCGTATGCCGCAGGCTTAATGGCAGGCGCCTGTGGAACGAGTGGAGATTTCAGCTTGATAACCGCATCATAGCTGGCCTTAGAGTAAAAGGGCGGATCCATATAAATAAGCTGGATCCTTCCTTCTATATCTTTTTCCCGCATCAGGTACTGAATGAATTCCAGGTTATCCCCCTTTGCCAGAATACTTTCCGCAGCTGCGCCATGCTCTGGCTCATTATGACAGAGCTGCTCTACCGGATAAAAGTCTTTGCCCTGTTCTTCATTTTCTTTTATTTTTTTATATTCCCTTCTGCTTTCCTCTAAAATAGCTGGAAGTGAAAAAATCAAACTCATTTTTTTCTGCCTTTCCTTTTTTTCTGTCTCAGCAGAACCGGCGCTAAATCTATTCTTCCCACCTTCTTCAGAGCTTCCTTTACAAGCTCCCTGTTTTCCGGCTTGTGAAAATGAATCAACGCCCGCTGCAGCCGTTTTTCTTCCATGGTCTTTGCTGTGTAAACCGGTTCCTTTGTAAAGGGATCCCGACCTGTATAATAGATGCAGGTAGACAGGGTTCCCGGTGTGGGATAAAAGTCCTGCACCTGATCCGGTATAAAGCCCTGTTCCTTTAAAAATACTGCCAGCTCCACCGCATCCTCCAGCCTGCTCCCCGGGTGGGAGGATATGAGATAGGGAATCAGATACTGCTTCATGCCCAGCTTTTCGTTTGTCCTTTTATAGGCTCTGCAAAACGCCTCAAACACGGCTTTCTCCGGCTTTCGCATCTGCGCTAAGACTTCCTCTGAAATGTGCTCCGGAGCTACCTTCAGGGTTCCGCTGATATGATATTTGCAAAGCTCCCGAAGAAACGTCCTGTCTCTGTCTGCCATAACATAATCGTACCGTATCCCTGAACGGATGAACACCTTTTTTATTCCCGGAAGCTCTCTCAGCTGTCTCAGGAGGCTGAGGTATTCACTATGATCCACTTCCATCTGTCCGCAGGGCCCCGGATAGAGGCAGTCCTTATTTTTGCATACGCCGGCTCTCAGCTGTTTTTGGCAGGCCGGTTTTCGGAAATTGGCAGTAGGCCCGCCAACGTCGTGGATATAGCCTTTAAAGTCCTTTTTGCAGGAGAGCTTCTTTGCCTCTTCCACAATCGATTCGATGCTCCGGCTGCGAAGCTCCCTTCCCTGGTGAAAGGTCAGTGCACAAAAGCTGCAGCCGCCAAAGCATCCCCTGCTGCTCACCAGGCTGAACTTGACTTCCCTGAGAGCCGGGACGCCCCCCTCCTTTTCGTAAACAGGGTGGTATTCGCCCTCGTAGGACAGCTCATAGACCTGATCCAGCTCTTCCCGTTCCAAAGGCGGCTGAGGAGGATTTTGTATAATGCAGCGCTGTCCATCATATGGCTCCATCAGCCGTTTGCCGCTAATAGCATCATTGTTCCGGTACTGCATGGCAAAGCTGTCGCCGTAACGCTCCTTGTCCTTTTGTATTTCGGAAAAGGAAGGCAGAATCACCGTTTCCTCATCTGCCGCAGAAAGGCTTCCCTGCACGCAGGTGCCCCGGATCCAGCCGATATCTCTGGCTTCGATGCCGCTTTCCAGGGCCTGTGCGATTTCAACGACTGCCCGCTCCCCCATGCCATATATGAGGATATCCGCCTTTGCGTCCAAAAGTATGGATCTGCGGATCTTGTCTTCCCAGTAATCGTAATGTCCAAGTCTCCTTAGACTGGCTTCCAGACCTCCGATTATAATCGGCACATCCCTGTAAGCCTGCCTGGCCCTGTTGCTGTAGACGATGACCGCCCGATCCGGCCGTTTCCCAGCCTCTCCGCCTGGTGAATAATCGTCTCTTTTTCTCCTGTGCTTAAAGACGGAAAAATGATTCACCATGGAGTCTACATTTCCGCTGTTAATTAAAAACCCCAGCCGCGGCCTCCCAAACCTCTTGAAATCCTCTGCGCTTTTCCAGTCCGGCTGAGCCAAAATCGCCACTTTATATCCGAATTGCTCCAGTACCCTGCTGATAATCGCAGTTCCAAAAGAAGGGTGATCCACATAAGCATCTCCTGTCACCAGGACGAAGTCTACCTGCTGCCATCCTCTCTGTTTCATATCCTTTTTTGATATTGGCAAAAACATCGCTGTTCCCCCTATGCACATTGCAACGGTAAAATTCCCTATTGGAACTATGCCCTCCAATAGGGAATTTCTCTTTTACTTCACTTTTGTCGTATAGGATAGCTTAATCCAGTAACCGTTCTTTTTCAGCTTGCCCCAGCCATTTTTGGTCTTGCTGATGACATACGTTCCTTTTTTGATTTTGCCCTTTGTCTTATATTTTGTTCCCGGACCGCTCCTCATTTGCAGATCAGAAACTTTGACTTTTACCTTATATTCCTTTGCCGCAGTCGATTTGGCCGCCACTTTTGTCGTATAAGACAGCTTGATCCAGTAGCCGTTCTTTTTTAGCTTGCCCCAGCCATTTTTGGTCTGAGCAATCACATAGGTTCCCTTTTTCAGCTTACCCTTGCTTTTATAATTGCTCCCCGGGCCGGTTCGCATGTTGAGACTGTCTACATTTACCTTTACCTTGTATTCCGTCTGGGCAGGCTCTGAGCTGGAGGTGTTCACCGCTTTGGCGTATTGCATGCTGATCCAGTAGCCGTTGGTTTTCAGCTTGCCCCAGCCGTTCTGGGTCTGAACAATGGCGTAAATTCCCTTTTTCAGCTTGCCCCTACTCTCATAGCCGGTTCCCGGACCGGTTCGCATATTCAGCTCGGTTACCGAAACCTGAACCCTGGATTCCTTTGCTCTGGTAATTTTCAGAGTGTATTTCTTTACAGCCCCATTTTCCGCCTTAACGCTTATGGTCTTTGTATTGACCCCTGTAACAAGGCTCGTCTTTCCTTTGCCGGAAATGGTTGCTTTTTTATGGCCGCTCGCATTTATGACAACAGAAGAAACGTTGCTGGGAACGGTCAAAGTATAGGAAGTCGTAGCGGATTTAAAAGCTGGTGAAATCGAATATCCGCTTACACTGAGGGATTTCAGATTATTATTATCGCTCTTAGGGATGACTTTTGTCGCATAGCTCATACTGATCCAGTAGCCGTTTTCTGCAAGCTGCCCCCAGTTTCCATCGCTTGTTATGGCTTTCAGCTTATGTGTGCCTTTCTTAATATAGCCCCTGCTTTCATAACCGGTTCCCGGACCGCTTCTCATATGAAGCTCTGTTACGGAAATCTTGACGCTGTAGCTGACCTTTTTCGTGGTAATATTCGTCGGTACTTTATCCGTTACGTAAATATAGCCCTGAGGCGTTCCGTTGCTGCTCCAGGGAATTCCGTAGTGAAAGAAAAAATCATCCGTAGAGCTGGGACCGTAAGTTCTGGTCTGCCATCCGGACTCGGAAACATAAATCTGTCCGTTTACGATCTTTTCTACAAATGCTACATGTGTTCTGTAAACTACGATAGATCCTGCCTTTGGGATGGAGCCGTATGGATAATAATTCCCCCTTTTGTTGCAGGACCACCATTCCCCGGCATTGCCCCTGAGATTGGGATTGAGAGGCTCTCCAAGAACCTCGCTGGCTCTGCTGTAGGCCCACCAAGTACAGTTTCCCCACACGTATCCTCCGGTTTTTCCGTCATCCATGATCCCTGCGTAATATTTAAAGTCCGGTGCAAGTCGTCCCGCTTTCCAGAACCGATTCAGATCGGAATAGTAAAATTTCGCATTTTTATCATTAAGCTTTGGCATGCTTGTACGGATTGTAAAGGAACTTGCCGCCGATACCTCCTGCGGCCTCATGCCTGCCTGCATCAGCAGCGCACATATTAAGCATACGATGAGCAGAGCAGATATTCCTCTCCGTTTCATAAATTGTTTCTCCTTTTTCGCAAATAATTCGCTATAATTATATCTATTTTTCAAAAAAACAACAATGTTTTTGCTGCGATTTTTTGTGTCGAAAAACTGAAAATTCTCGGGATCTGGTATATCTTGCAGCTGTTCCCACAGCAGACAACAATATATGGTATGCTACAAAAGCGTCGGGCACAAGGCTTTCATATATCCGGCCTGCCCGTTCCTGTCTACTCTTTTCCCTTACTGCAGGCAAATTTGCGCCAAGAAAAAACGCCCCGTAGCAAGGCTGATGCCCATACTCCGAGGCTCTTTCTTTCAGAATCTGTGAATTTCCGCTGCCAATGCTATCCTGGCCAGTTCTGTCAGGCTACAGCAGCTCTTTTCTAGAAAGGTTAATGCGGTTCTGGCTGTCGATTTCCGTAACCTTAACCTTCACTTTATCGCCTACCGTCATTTCGTCTTCCACCTTTTCCACTCTGTGCTTTGCCATCTTGGAAATGTGCAGAAGGCCCTCCTTGCCCGGAAGGATTTCAATGAAGGCGCCGAAATTCATCAGTCTTGTTACAGTACCTTCGTAAATCTCGCCCACCTCTACATCTTTTGTCAGAAGCTCGATCTCGTGGACTCCCGCATGGGCGCTTTCCATATCAGGAGCTGCGATATAAACGAGTCCTGTGTCGTCGATATCGATCTTCACGCCGGTATCTGCGATGATCTTGTTGATGGTCTTTCCTCCCGGCCCGATGACTGTGCGGATTTTGTCCGGATCAATCTGCATGGAAATGATCCTCGGCGCATATGGTGAAAGCTCTTTTCTTGGCTCAGGAAGTTCATCCAGCATTTCCTTCATAATGTGCATTCTGCCTTCATAGGCCTGTGCCAGGGCGTCCTGCAGTACTTTTTTTGACAAGCCGTGGACTTTAATATCCATCTGAATAGCGGTAACGCCCTTCTCGGTTCCTGCAACCTTAAAGTCCATGTCGCCCAGGAAATCTTCCATTCCCTGGATATCCGACAGAATGGCCATTTTGCTGGTTCCGTCTTCTTCAACCCGCTCAATGAGTCCCATGGCAATTCCGGCTACCGGAGCTTTGATAGGAACGCCGGCATCCATTAATGCCAGACAGCTTCCGCATACAGAGGCCTGCGATGTGGAACCATTAGAGGACAGTACCTCGGATACGACACGGATGGCATATGGGAAATCTTCAACGCTTGGCAGCACCGGGATCAGGGCTCTCTCTGCCAGAGCGCCGTGTCCGATTTCTCTTCTTCCTGGGCTTCTCATCGGTCTTGCTTCTCCTACGGAATATGGCGGGAAGTTGTAGTGGTGCATATAGCGCTTTTCCGTCTGTTCGGTAATTCCGTCAATGGTCTGAGCTTCGCCCATAGCTCCTAAAGTAGCGATGGACATTACCTGAGTCTGGCCTCTCTTAAACAGGCCGGATCCGTGGGTTCTCGGAAGAACGCTGGTGTCCACCCAGATGGGACGGATTTCATCCAGTTTCCGGTTGTCCGGGCGTATCTCATCGTCCAGAATCAGGCTTCTTACCTGCTCCTTTGTGATGGCATAAAGAACATTATCCACATCTTTTCCGTTTTCCGGATATATCTCTTCAAAATGCTCTTTTGTTTCTGCCTCTACTGCATCCATATTATCCAGCCGTTCCATTTTATCATACGTCTGGATGGCTTCTCTCATTTTGCCTTCCGCATAAGCTCTTACTGCTGTATCAATTTCTTCCGGTACAACATAAAGCTCCAACTCTTTTTTCGGCTTGCCAATTTCAGCCACGATTTCTTCGATAAAGATAACGATCTTTTTAATTTCCTCGTGAGCGAACATGATGGCGTCCAGAATATCTTCTTCTGGAACCTCATTTGCTCCAGCTTCTACCATCATGATGGCTTCCTTTGTACCGGAAACAACCAGGTGCATATCGCTCTGCTCTCTCTGCTCTAAGCTCGGGTTTACCACAAACTGGCCGTCTACTCTTCCGATGAGAACGGAGCCTGTAGGGCCGTCCCACGGTATATCGGAAATGGAAAGGGCCACGGATGAACCGATCATTGCCGCGATTTCAGACGGCGCATCGTTATCCATGCACATTACGGTAGCAACTACCTGTACGTCGTTAAAAAATCCTTTTGGAAACAGCGGTCTTAAAGGCCTGTCCATTAATCTGGAATTGAGGATCGCCTTTTCGCTGGGTCTTCCCTCTCTTTTGATAAATCCCCCCGGAATTTTTCCTGCCGCATACATTTTTTCTTCATAATCGCAGCTAAGCGGGAAAAAATCAATGTCCGGTCTTGGTTCTTTGGACATAACGGCTGTCACATTTACGACCGTATCTCCGTATTTCACCATAACCTGACCGTTTGCCATCTCGCAGACTTTGCCGATTTCCAGCTCTAAAAGCTTTCCGCCGATGGCTGTCTTAAATGTTCTGTAATCTGTAAATTTCATTAACAACTACCTCCTGTTAATATCTTCTCTCTGAAGTTACTGCTCTGCTCCAATACCGCACTTTCGGCATATTTCCTGCATTTTCTACAGCATACCATAAAAAATCAAGCGGGAGCAGATTCTCCCGCTTGTATCTTGTTTCGTGGTTACTTTCTTAATCCTAAACGTGAAATCAGGCTTCTGTATCTTTCCAGATCCTTTTCCTTCAGGTAATTAAGAAGATTTCTTCTCTGACCTACCATTTTCAGAAGTCCCCTTCTGGAGTGGTGGTCTTTTTTGTGTACTTTCAAATGTTCATTCAGATCGTTGATTCTGTAAGTCAGAATTGCAACCTGTACTTCCGGGGAACCGGTATCCCCTTCCTTTAACTGATACTCTTTGATAATTTCTGCTTTTTTTGCCTGATCAATCATGTTTCTTTTTTCTCCTTTTCTTTATCCACCTTCAGCCGAGCCTCCGCCGGAGCGTCGTAAAACACAGCAAAAGGTAATTTGACTAACGAAATTATATTACCATAGACAGGCGGCTTTGCGCAAGTATTTTTAAGCTTTCCGGCAATTTATTTTTTATTTTGCCGTTTTTGCTGCGGCATACGGTAAAAGTGAATGTTCAGATACTCATGCTGCATGTAAACCTGCTGCACCATTTGTTCATCTGTCTCCATAATGTTCATTCCCACTTTTACGATACTGCTTTGGCCTTCTGCGATACCCTTTTTGTAGGTCTTCTCCGTATGGGCGTTTGCCAGCCATATGTGCCAGAATTCATATTTCCTGTTGGGCTTCATATGCTCCCGTAAATGATGCAGGAGCTGCCTGCACCGCTCAGGCGAAAACTGCCAGTCCACTTCCAGAATATAAGGAAGGCTTGTATAATAAGGGATATCCCCATAGGTTTCCTCTCTGGGCACGGATATCAGCTCCAGCTCCTTTAAGTCTTCCTCCGAGTCAAAGCGGAAGATGGGCTTTCCCTTGGGATCATGCTTTTTGGGGCTGTAAAGCTGCGGGAAGTCCCTGTCATCGGTTGCCAGAAAGTCAAAAACGCTCATGGCAGTCTCCCTTCAGCAAGATGGGAGTAGTAATCAAGATATTTTTTTCGCATTACCCTGCAGTCCTGCTCACCCAGCGGCTTTCCGGCTCCTGCCTTTGCCGCGAAATACGCCATGGCGTTTTTTTCCATGATGGTGGATAAAGCCCTGGTATCCTGCAGCGTGTCCGCTGTGCAGAAGGCCCCCACTCCTTTTACCAGAACCGTTTCGCCGTTTCCCACAGCCTCTTCCGCCGCTTTCTGATCTCGCGGCAGAACCCGGATGCTGAGACCCGCAAGCTGGGCAAAATCATCCAGGTAGGGCTCCATGACAGAGACTTCCTTTGCCAGCTCCAAAAGAACCCTAGTCCGGTTCCAGATAATGCGCCGTCCTTTCTGCATAATATCTCCCTTATTGCTGCTGATAATACGGGGGTCCAGCTTGTTTAAATAGGCGCCGCAGGCTCCCTCTAAGGCATGGGCTGCTGCAAAGGCTTCCCCGTAGGTTTTGCCAAAGCACAGGGCTCCGTGATTGCGCAAGAGAACCGCGTTTCCGCAGCTTTGCTTCAGGGCTTCCGATACATATCCGCACAGCTCATCCGTTCCCGAAAGTCCGTACTTGCCGCAGAAGATCCTGCTTCCAATGCCCTCATATTCCCGCTCAAGCTCAATGCAGTCCATACCGGCGGCAGATACTGCGCAGGCGTTATCCTGATGGGTATGTATGACAAAGCCCGCCTCCGGTTTCAGCTGGTAGACCGCTCTGTGGATCTTGTACTCGGAAGAAGGCCTGATATGGCCTTCGTAGCTGAGATCGGAAATCCTTACGGGAATGACTTCTTCCTCAGTCAATGTCTTGTAGTTTCGTCCGCTGGCTGTAATGACAAAGCGGTTCTCGCTCACGCGGCAGCTGACATTTCCCCAGGTTCTGGAAATCAGTCCGGATCGAACCAGTTCTAGTCCCGCCTGTATGACCTGATGTTTTGCTTCTCTCATATCCATGCTTTTTCTTTCCCGCCTTAGCGTATTTTTTCCTTTCCCGCATTCTGTCTGTGATAGGATCGGGCTGTAATACAGTCGTCCGTAATCTGCCTGGACAAGTCTTCCACGCTGTCAAATTTCCGCTCATCCCTGGTTTTTTCCAGGAATTCCACCCGAATGTTCTTGCCGTAAAGCTCCTTATCAAAATTAAAAATGTGGGTTTCTACATTTTTTTTGTAGGAGCCTATGGTAGGTTTAACTCCCACGTTGGTAATGCTGGGATAGCGGATGCCGTTGTAGGTGCAGTAGGTTACATATACGCCGTTTGGCGGTGTTACCATGGTTTCATCGATCATAATGTTGGAGGTCGGAAAGCCGATGGTCCTGCCAAGCTTGTTTCCTACTACCACTTCCCCGCCGATGGAGTAGAGCCTGCCCATATACTTCATGCACTGATCCACCCTTCCATCCTGAATCAGGCTGCGTATAAAGGTGCTGCTTACCAGTTCCCCATCTATTTGATAGGGCTCCTGAATGTGGATTCCAAAGCCTTTTTTCATGCCCTCTTTCATCAGAATTTCCACGTCGCCCTTTGCCTTGTATCCGAAATGGTAATTAAAGCCGCAGTAGGATTGCCGCATATGGAAGGTTTCCAAAAGGAGTTTGTCAATAAAGTCAATGGGATCCATGGTAAGAATGGATTCATCAAAGGGGATGTTAAACATATAATCCACCCCAAGCTTTGCGATAATCGCCGCTTTTTCCTCTGGGTAAAGGATGTTCTTTACCTCGATTCCCCCTGCCAGCAGGTTTTTCGGATGGTTGGAGAATGTAAATACAGCGCTCCTGCAGCCTGCTGCTTCGGCAATTTTCACCGTTCGCGCAATAATCTCCTGATGTCCTTTGTGTACACCATCGAAGTTGCCCAATGCTACTACGGTTTCGTCTATTTGGTTGTCAATTTCCTCTAGTGAGTTAAAAATTTTCATGCTCTGTCCTCTGTAAGATGTTTTTCTGAAATTCCGGAGGCGCTGCAATTGATAGCTGCGGCAGAATAAAAGACTTTGTCTGCCACTAATTTTTTGTATTTACTGCTGTAAAAAGCTACCCCCAGGAAAATCTCCTTATCCGCCTCACTCAGATAAAGGTTATAAGCCTGCCTGTATTGGTCACGCACTGGAATATGGGGCCTTTGCTCCAGGTAAGCCGGTTTTTTTTCAAGTTGTACTTCTTTCAGGGAAATGTGTCCGCCATTGCAGAAATAGGAAGCTCTATCTTTGTCCAGAACCACCTTGCCAAAATGCACGAGAGGGTAATCTGGCGGCAGCAGAAGGGATCTTGCCTCTTCCTGCTCCATGCTCCGCAGCGTTTCCAGATCAATGGCATGCTCCAGATCAAAAACGCCGCTTGCCGTCCGCACCAGATCCGTCATAACAGCCCCACAGCCCAGCGCCTGGCCTACATCCCTGCAGATGCTGCGAATGTAAGTTCCCTTCGAACAGGTAACAGTCCAGGTAATCTTATGCTGCTTAAAATCAATTCCCTCTATTTCAAGCTTTTTTATGTAAACCTGCCTTGGTTTGATGGTCACTTCCTGCCCTGCGCGGGCATACTGATACAACTTTTTTCCATCCACCTTCAAGGCTGAATATTTGGGTGGTATCTGCTGAATGGTTCCGCAAAAGGGTTCAAATGCCTTTCGAATCTGGGCTTCGGTGATACCGGAAGGATCCACTTCCCGTGTAATGACGCCCCATATATCTAAGGTATCGGATTCCTTCCCCAGCTGCATTTCACAGCGGTAGTTTTTGAAGTCCAGGTCCAGATATTCCATGATTCTGGTAGCCGGCCCTATGCATATGGGCAGAACGCCGGTTGCCATGGGATCCAGCGTTCCTGTATGACCCACCCGTTTGATGCCCAAAACTCTTCTCATGACTGCCACACAGTCGTGAGAGGTCCAATCTGCCGGCTTGTTTACATTTATGATTCCGCTGATCTGCATGCTCATCTCCCACCTGCACGTCCCGTCTGGGCTCCTTCTGCAGTTCCTTCGATTTTTTGCATATGCGCTTCAACCGCTTTTTTCAGCGTTTCACAGGCCTGCCGGATGTCCATTTCCAAGGTGCAGCCCGCCGCTTTCACGTGGCCGCCTCCGCCAAAGGCTGCTGCGATTTCTCCTACATTTCCGCAGGTCTTTGCCCGCATACTTGCCTTTACAAGCCCCGGCTGCCGTTCCTTGATGAACACAGCAATTTCCACGCCCCTGATATTGCGGACCGTGTCTACCGAGCCTTCGGTTTCCTCCATTGAAACGTTTTCTGCCTGCACCATATCCTGCGTCACATATACCATGGCTGCCCGGCCGCCTGCAAAGAGTTCCAGTGTGTCTAAGATCCGGTTTGTAATGCGGATTTTATTCAGACTTATATTTTGATACAGCTCTACCGCGATTTTCGTATGATCAATTCCCGCATCGTAAAGGTCTGCTGTAATCAGGTGGCTTTCCTTTGTTGTATTGGAGTACTGGAAATTTCCAGTATCCGTACAAATGCCTGTAAAAAGCGCCTCACCCGTTTCCCTGTCCACCTCAAGATTCATTTCTTTTATGAGCCTGTACACGATCTCCGCCGTTGCCGCTACCCCCGGGTCAATGTAATTGTAATCGGCAAAGGGCTGGGAGCTGGCGTGGTGATCGACGCATATCGTTTTTTTACCGTGGAAAAAAGTCTCCGCTCTCTTTGGAAATCGTTTCGTCTCTCCGCAGTCAATACATATGCACACATCCGGTGCTTCCATTTGCTCCTGCTCCATGGTGCAATACCCGTAATCCAGGAACTGCAGGTAGTCGGGAATTTTGTCCTCCAGAAGGATCACCGCCTCCCTGCCGCTGTTTCGCAGCGCCCGGCACAGCCCGGAAGCCGCGCCAAAAGCGTCTCCGTCCATCTGGATATGGGGAAATAACGCAATGCGCTTTGCATCAAGCAGCTGTTCCCCGATTTCTTTCAGTGAATTGTTCTCGTTCATTCTTAATTTTTGTTCCTTATTCTTTATCCAAGCCCTCGATGATTTCTTCAATATGTCTTCCATATTCCATGGAAGTATCCATTTTAAAGATCAGATCCGGTACGTGGCGCAGCTTAACCTGCTTTCCGATTTCGCGCCGTATCAGCCCCTTTGCACTGCGCAGGGCCGCCAATACATCTTCATGGATCTGTGTCTCATTTTCTTCTGCCTTTTTTCCCAGTCCAAGTACGGTCAGAAATATGGTCGCATAACTGCCGTCACTCGTCACATTGACAGCAGTTACACTGACCATTCCCCCCTCAAGTCTCGGATCCTTTAATTCTCTTAACAGCAGATCGCTGATAATTTTTCTGATTTCTTCACCCAGACGCTCTGGTCTGTGTCCTTTTCCCATATGATTCTCCTGCTCTGGTACTGCGCCTCGCACGCAATATCAGTCTTCTTTAGTCTCGTTTAATTTCTTCCATCTGGAAGCATTCGATGATGTCGCCTTCTTTGATATCATTGTAATTCTCAATACCAATACCGCATTCATAGCCCTGTGCCACTTCTCTTGCGTCGTCTTTAAATCTCTTGAGGGACGCGATCTTTCCTTCGTGGATTACAATGCCGTCGCGTACCAGCCGAATCTGTGTGTTTCGCATTACTTTTCCGTCTGTAACGTAAGCTCCGCCTACGACGCCGACTCCTGGCACCTTGAAGGTCTCCCTTATTTCTACTGTTCCCAAAACTACTTCTTTAAATTCAGGATCCAGCATACCCTTCATAGCGTTTTCCACATCATCGATGATATCGTAAATAACACGGTAGGTTCGTATCTGAACGCTGTCCCGCTCTGCCATTGCTGTAACAGCCGCACTCGGTCTTACGTTAAAGCCAATAATGATAGCATCTGAGGTTCCTGCCAGCATGACATCGGATTCGGTAACAGCGCCCACTCCGGTATGAACGATTTTAACACGCACATTTTCGGTGGACAGCTTTTCCAGCGAAGAAACGATGGCTCCTACAGAACCCTGAACATCGCCCTTTATGATCAGGTTCAGTTCCTTTACTTCGCCTTCCTGTATCTGCGAAAAGAGTTCCTCCAGAGTTGTGCTGGCGTTTCTTGCCAGAACCTCTTCTCTCTTCTTTTCTCTTCTGTTTTCTGCGATTTCCCTGGCAATGCGATCCTCTTTTACTGCGTTGAATTCATCGCCTGCATGAGGGACCTCGGTCAGACCCAGGATTTCAACAGCTGTGGCAGGCCCCGCCTGACGAATCTTTTCACCTTTGTGGTTGGACATGCGGCGTATTTTACCGGAACAGGTTCCCGCTACAACGCTCATGCCGGATTTCAGTGTTCCATTCATGACCAGAAGGCTTGCAACCGGTCCCTTTGCCTTATCCAGTCTGGCTTCCAGCACCGTACCAAGGGCAAGTCTGTTTGGATTTGCCTTCAGCTCCAGAACTTCTGCCTGCAGCAGGATCATTTCCAGCAGGTTTACAATTCCGTCACCTGTCTTTGCAGAAACCGGCACGCTGATTACATCTCCGCCCCAGTCTTCTACCAGGACGCCCTGCTCAGCCAGATCCTTTTTGACGATATCCGGATTTGCGCCCGGCTTATCCATCTTGTTGATGGCTACGATAATAGGTACTCCCGCAGCTTTTGCGTGGCTGATGGACTCGATGGTCTGCGGCTTAACGCTGTCGTCTGCGGCTACTACCAGTACGGCAATATCCGTGGTGTGGGCTCCTCTGGCTCTCATGGCGGTAAAGGCCTCGTGACCCGGCGTATCCAGGAATACGATTTTCTGTCCGTTGATCTCAACCTCGGAGGCACCGATATGCTGGGTAATTCCTCCTGACTCGGAGGCGGTTACGTTGGTCTTTCGGATGGCGTCCAGAAGGGAGGTTTTACCATGATCCACGTGCCCCATTACGGTAATGATCGGAGGTCTCGGCTTCAGATCTTCTTCTTTATCTTCAAAGATTTCCAGACCTTCTTCCTCTTCTTCTTTTTCCACTTCACCGATAACCACTGCTACACCTAATTCTTCTGCTAAAAGCAGTACTGTATCTTCGTCTACATTCTGGTTTACATTTGCCATAACGCCCATTTTCATCAGAGTCATAATGATCTTGGATACGGAGACCTGAATCTGTTCGGATAATCCTGCTACTGTAATTGGCACGTTGATGACAACCGTTCCTGCTGGCAGCTGTACAGTTTCCACTTCTACTTCCGGAGCAGGCTTTGGCTTGTTTTGCTTTTTGGCACGAACCTTCTTTTCCAGGGAGCGTACCTGCTGCAGCTTTCCGCCTTTCTTTCCGCCCTTTTCCAGCTTTGCGAATTTATCCCGCTCTTTGTCCTTGGAACGATCGGATTTTTTGTGGGAGGATGGCTTTTCCGGCATGGCTTCTACTGGCTGCTCTTTTCTTGCCGCTCTTCCTCCCTGAGGGCCGCCGTCTCTTCTCTGAGACCGGTTTGTATCTCTGCCGCCTGATTTGTGGTTTCTTCCGCTGTCTCTGTCTTTATTATCCCTGCGGCCCGTTTTTTCTTCGCCCCTTCTTGGCGCAGCCTTCTTTTCTGCTGCTTTAGCTGCTGCCTTTTCCCGCTTTTCCTTTGCGAGCCGTTCTTCTTCATGAACCTCTGCGGCACGTTTAATAATTTTCAGCCTTTCCTGACGGATGACAGGACGTTCACCTGGTTTCGCCGACTTTTCAGGCTGTTTGACAGCAGCCTTTGGTTCTGCCTTTGCCTCTGCTTTTTTTTCTTTTTCAGCTGTAGCCTTAATGGTATCCGGCTGCTTTGCCTTGGCAATTTCTTTTGGCGCATTTGGTTCTGCCTTTTGTGCTGAATGGGCTTTTTTGCTCCGCTCCTCCAGCTCTTTGGAGATAACAGGCTTTCCTACAGGAGGCTTTGGTCTGCTCTCGAGAGCTTTTGAAACAACCGGTTTTCCTACGGGCGGCTTTTGGGTCACTGCTTTTTCCTGCTGTTTTGTCTGTGGATGCTTAGACGCCTTGGGCTGAAGGGGAATTGCAATTTTGGCTGCCTTTACGGTCACCTTTGGCTCTTCAATCTTTGCCTTTTTACCTGCCGCTTTTTCCGCCTTTTTAGGGGCTGCCTTTACAATTTTCGTTTCTGCGCCGCTTTTGCTTCTCATCATTGTATTTTTTACTGCTGTAGCGTCAATATCCTTTAGTGTGCTGTCTTTATCCTTTGCTTCTATCCCCATTGACTGAGCTTTTTTCAGCACCTCTTTTGCATCCATATCCAGTTCTTTGGCCAGTTCATGTATTTTCATATTTGAACTCCTCCTTTTCCGTTCATCCATCCTTGTCGATTTCTTTTAATATAACTTCTGCAAAGTTTTGATCCGTGATCCCAAAGATGGATCTCCCTCCGGTTCCTGCCATCTGCGACAGTTCATCGCTCGTACCATGAACCCTGCAGGCAACCTGATGTTTCTTTGCTTCTTTTTCTATCTTTTTTCCGGTATTCTCCGATATATCTTCAGCAACTATCAATAATTTAATTTTGTTCTTCTTCATAGCGAAAATGCATGTGTTATAACCCATAAGCAGGTTTCCGGATTTTTTTGCAAATCCCAGGTAGCTGTGGAGCTTACTTCTCATAGCCCGCTATATCCTCTATCAGTTTTTCCATCTGCTCCTGTGTAAGTTCCATGCCAAGGCTCCTTGAAAGAGCTCTCTTTTTTTTCGCTTTTTCCAAACAATCGCTGCTGGGACACAGATACACACCACGTCCTTTGGCCTTTCCGGTAGGATCGAGAGTCACGGTCCCTTCGTATCCCGCTATCCGAATCAGCTCTTTTTTTGGTTTTGATTCCATGCAGCCCACGCATCGTCTCATGGGTGTTTTTTTGATGCCTTTATTTTTATTATTCTTCAATTTCAATAATCTCCTCCGCCAGATCGTCGCTATACTCTGCAGGCTGGTTTTCTTCCCGGCTTTCTTCAGTCTCTCCGGCTTCGGCATCATCTTCCGTTTCTTCCGCGGTTTCATAGTTCCCCGGCTCAGCGTCCGCTTCTCCGTCCGCATATTCGTCATCCTCTGAAATTTCAAGGTTTTCGGCCTCTTCAGGCGCTTCTGTGAATTCCGCTTCACCTTCTAATTCCACAATCTCCGCCTCCTCTTCTTCGGATACCTCTGTTTCCAGCGGTTCCTGCGGGGCGTCAAAGTACTGGGTATGGCTCTTGATGTCGATTTTCCATCCGCACAGCTTTGCTGCCAGCCTTACATTCTGCCCTTCCTTTCCAATTGCCAAGGAAAGCTGGTAATCGGGGACAATAACAGTAGCTGATTTTTCGTCTTCATCAATGATGACCCTTTCAACTTTTGCCGGACTAAGTACATTGCTGATGAGAACGTGGGGATCCTCGCTCCATGTAATAATATCAATCTTTTCTCCAAAGAGCTCATCTACGATAGTCTGAACTCTACTCCCCTTGGTTCCTACACATGCGCCTACCGGATCTATGCCTTCTTCCTCGGTATATACCGCAATCTTCGTTCTGGAGCCGGCCTCTCTGGCAATACTTTTGATTTCTACGATTCCATCCTCAATTTCCGGTACTTCCAGTTCAAAGAGCCGTTTTACAAGCCCTGGATGTGACCTGGAAAGAAAGACCTGCGGACCCTTGGTGGTTTTCTTTACATCCATGATGTACACTTTAATGCGGTCGTTGATTTCATACCGCTCACCTGGTACACGCTCGGTTGCCGCCAGGATGCCTTCCGCTTTTCCGATGTTAACAAAGAGCGTTTCATTGCTGATTCTCTGAACCGTTCCTGTCATGATTTCTCCCTGTCTTGTAATGTAATCATCGAATATCATGCCCCGCTCTGCTTCCCGTATTCTCTGGACAACGACCTGCTTTGCGGTCTGGGCTGCGATTCTTCCAAAATCCCTCGGCGTCACCTGGTATTCAACCACATCGCCCACCTCGTAGCGGGGATCGATTTCCAGCGCTTCCTCCAGTGAGATTTCAATCATATCATCGTAGACTTCGTCTACTACGTCCTTTCGCATAAATACATCAATATCGCCTTCATCCCGATCAATATTCACTCTTACGTTCTGGGAGGTCCCGTAATTTTTCTTGTAAGCCGATACCAGCGCTGATTCAATGGCTTCTATCAAAATATCCTTTGAGATATCTTTTTCTTTTTCAAGCGCATCAATAGCGTCAATAAATTCTCTGTTCATGTTTCCCTGTTCCTCCTTGCATCTAGAACACCACTGCCAGCTTTGTCTTTGCAACCTGCGCAAGCGGCAGCTCCCAACTCTGTTTATTTTCATCTATTACAATAATGCGATCCTCTTTCAGATCCTCTAATGTTCCTTCGATTTGTTTTTTACCGTCTATCGGCTGATATAACCGAACTTCTACCTGTCTGCCACGGTAACGCCGGTAATGCTCTTCTTTCAAAAGCTCCCGATCCATGCCGGGAGAAGATACCTCAAGGTAATAATTCTGAGGGATCGGATCCACTTTATCAAGCTTTTCACTGAGAAAACGGCTGATTCGTTCGCAGTCCTCTGTACTGATATAGGATTCTTCCGCCCCCTCCTGGATCTTGTCTGCGTAAACCCGCAGAAACCAGTCTCTGCCTTCCTTCACAAACTCCACATTATATAGCTCATAGCCATTTTGAGCTAAAAAGTCATGCAGTAATTCCTCTACAATGTCTTTGATTTTTTTCTTTGCCATTCTGCTCTCCTCTGACGCAAAATGAAAGAGTGGGTTTTTCCCACTCTTACAACTCACCATCTAGTTTTGTAATACTCGTATATACTACCATATATTCTCTGTAATTTCAAGGGGTTTTGGCAGAAAACTTTTTTACTATCTGTGCAAATGTTATGGTACAATCTCTGTATTGGAGGTACTGACATGAAAATTTTTGTTACCAGTGATACTCATGGGAGAATTGATAAAGTCGAAGAGGTCTGGAGCCGGCTCACAGATGTGGATCTCGTCATCCATCTAGGGGATTATGAAAAAGATGCCCTGCGCCTTCAGTCCGTCCTGCAGACAGAGGTCATCTCTGTAAAGGGGAATATGGACGGTTCTTACAGCTCGGAGGATTACAAAATCGTAGAAACGGAATTCGGAGACCTGTTTCTGACCCACGGACACATGTTCAATGTAAAAGCATCCCCTCTCAGTTTGATTTATAAGGCTCAGGAAGCGGGCTGCAAGGCTGCACTCTTTGGCCATACCCACAGGCCGGCTTATGAGGAAACAAGCGGGCTTTACCTCGTGAATCCGGGAAGCCTTTCCCAGCCTAGGGATGGTACAGAAGGCTCCTATGCCATCATCCATACTGCCCCGGATTCCTTTCACTGCGCCATTGTGTATTATTCCAGTCTGAGTCCGAAAAAAAAGCCGCCTCAGCGCGGACGGCTCTCTTCCATGCTCAATTACAGCGACCGTTTTTAAGCTGCCGCTTTTTTTGCCAAAATATCAAAACCCGGCATCCTCCGGCAAAGGTCTGGCTGGAATTAGCATTCTCCGCAGGCTTCTTTACAAGGGCCTGTACTCCAGCTTTGTTTCATTCTGCTTCATGCTGATAGCGATGAGAAAAGCTGCCGCCGTATCCATGCATGTCATAACTGGAAGCCCCCGTTCAATGGCCTTGCGCCGGATTGGGAAGGTGTCGCTCTCCGGCCTGTTTGCGACCTTCGGTGTATTGATGAGGATATGGATCTCTTCACCTATTTGCGAGAGCGCCTGCTGATAGCTGATGATTTCCGCTTCAATTCCCGCTTCTTTCAAAAAAGCGCCCGTTCCTTCTGAGGCACAGATATGAAAGCCTGCCTTGGCGTATCGCCCGATAGTTTTTGCTGCTGCCGCGTTTTTGTCCGGATCCCGCAATGTGACAAAGACCGTGCCTTCCGTGGGAATCCTCGTTCCCGCTGCCAGAAAGCCTTTGTAAACCGCCCTGCTGAGATTCGTATCAATTCCCAGAACCTCGCCTGTTGATTTCATTTCAGGTCCCAGGGCCATGTCCATGTTGGTCAGCTTCGCATTGGAGAAGACCGGAACCTTTACAGCATAATAATCCGCTTTTTTGTAGAGGCCTGTTCCGTATCCCAAGTCCTTCAGCTTGCGACCCAGCATTACCGCTACCGCAAGCTTGACCATAGGAACCTTTGTTACCTTGCTGAGAATGGGCACAGTTCTTGAAGCACGCGGATTTACTTCGATGACATAAATCTTATTGCCGTCATAAGCATACTGGATATTGACCAGCCCCACAACCTTCAGAGCCTTTGTGATTTTCCTGGTATACTCAATGAGAGTGTCCTCCACTTCCTGGGAAAGTGTAAAGTGCGGGTATACGCTGATGCTGTCTCCCGAATGAACGCCCGTCCGTTCGATATGCTCCATAATTCCCGGAATCAGCACATCCTCGCCGTCTGAAACCGCATCCACCTCAATTTCCTTTCCCTGTACATATTTGTCGATTAAAACAGGGTGCTCGGCAGAAATAGACACAGCTTCCTTCAGATAGCGGCGCAGCTCAATGTCGCTGTAAACAACCTGCATGGCCCTGCCCCCGATTACATAGGACGGCCGGACCACCAGCGGGTATCCCAGCTTTTCTACTGCCGCGAAGGCTTCCTCCTGAGTCGTAACCGCCATGCCCTCGGGAACGGAAATTCCGATTTCGCCCAGAAGCTGACAGAACTTTTCCCGATCTTCCGCCAGGTCGATATACTGATATGGTGTTCCCAGAATGTTGATGCTGCGGCTGTAGAGCTTTTCTGCCAGATTGAGGGAAGTCTGTCCGCCAAACTGGAGAATGACGCCGTAGGGCCGTTCTTTTTTGATGACATTCATCACATTGTCGATATGCAGGGATTCAAAGTACAGCTTATCAGAGGTATCAAAATCCGTGCTGACGGTTTCCGGATTATTGTTCATAATAATGGCTTCATAACCCATCTCCTTGATGGCCCATACGCCCTGAACACAGCAATAGTCAAACTCAATACCCTGGCCGATTCGGATGGGGCCTGATCCCACTACCAGAATCTTTTCTTCATCCGAGACCTGAACCTCATCCTCGCCGTCATAGCAGGAATAATAGTAAGGCGTAGCAGCATCAAATTCACCGCCGCAGGTATCGACCATTTTGTACACGGGGAAAATGTCGTTATAAATACGAATATCCTGCAGAACTTCTCTGGGCACACCGGAAAGCCGGAGAATCTCCGTGTCTGTAAAGCCCCTTGATTCGGCTTCATAAAGCAGTTCTTTGGTAAGAGGCTGTGTCTGCAGCGTTTTTTCCAGATCAATAATGCCTTTTATCTTATTTAAGAACCAGCGGTCGATGCGCAGCATTTCGTACAGACTTTCCACATCCACCAGTTCTCTTCTCAGGGCCTCCGCGATGCAGAAGATACGTTCATCATCGCAGGCTGCCAGTTTTTTCATCAGGCCTTCATTATCCAGATTGGAGACAAAGGGAATCCGCATACCGTCGCACTTGATTTCCACTGAAGTAAGGGCTTTCAAAAGAGCGCTTTCAAAGGTTCTGCAGATGGACATAACCTCGCCGGTGGCTTTCATCTGAGTGCCCAGCTTTCTGGAGGCGGTGCGGAATTTATCAAAAGGCCATTTAGGAAACTTTACGACGCAGTAATCCAGGACCGGTTCAAAACAGGCACTTGTTTCCCTTGTTACATAATTTTTCAGCTCATCCAGGTTATAGCCCAGAGCAATCTTGGCCGCAATTTTAGCAATGGGATAGCCTGCTGCTTTGGATGCCAGAGCAGAGGAACGGCTTACTCTCGGATTGACTTCAATTACAATATATTCGCCATTATCCGGATTCAGAGCAAACTGCACATTGCAGCCGCCTTCGATCTCAAGGCTGCGGATGATTTTCACAGCAGAATCTCTCAGCATCTGATATTCCTCGTCCCGCAAGGTCTGAGTAGGCGCTACCACAATACTATCTCCTGTATGTACACCCACTGGATCCAGGTTTTCCATGCTACATATGATGATGCAATTGTCCCGGCTGTCCCGCATAACCTCGTATTCGATTTCCTTCCAGCCTGCAACTGATTTTTCCAGCAGGATCTGCCCGATGGCGCTGTTTTCAATTCCCCTCTGGCACAGCAGTTCCAGCTCCTTATCATTCGTAGCCACACCGCCGCCTGTGCCGCCTAATGTGTATGCCGGACGAATGATCACCGGATATCCGATTTTTTTTACGAATGCATGGCATTCTTCAAAAGTCGTGGCTATAATGCTGGGGGGAATAGGTTCTCCGATGCTCTGCATCAACTTTTTGAATTCTTCTCTATCCTCCGCTTTCTCAATGCTTTCCCTGTTTACACCCAGCAGCTTTACCTTGTACCTTTCCAAAATTCCTTTTTCTTCAAGAGCCATGGCCAGATTCAGCCCCGTCTGTCCCCCAAAGCCTGCCAGAATTCCATCCGGCCGCTCTTTTTTCAGAATATCCTCCATAGCTTCTTCTGTGAGGGGCTCCATGTAGACCTTATCGGCAATTCCCTCGTCCGTCATAATGGTTGCCGGGTTGCTGTTTACCAGGATCGTTTCGATTCCTTCTTCTTTAATTGCTTTGCAGGCCTGAGTTCCCGCATAGTCAAATTCCGCTGCCTGTCCGATTATGATGGGGCCGGAGCCGATTATGAGTAATTTATTTAATGAAGCTTTTCTAGGCATGATTCTTACCGCCTTTCATGAGAGTTACAAATTTGTCAAAGAGATACTGGCTGTCGTTTGGCCCTGGTGATGCTTCCGGATGAAACTGAACCGAAAATACGGGAAGCTCCCTGTGCGCCATTCCCTCTACAGTCCCATCGTTGAGATTGAGGTGGGTGACCTCCATGCCTCCCAGCATAATGCTTTCCATTTTTACCGCATAACCGTGATTTTGGGATGTAATGTAGGAACGTTTTGTTTCCGTATCATATACTCCGTGATTGCCGCCTCTGTGGCCGTATTTGAGTTTGTAGGTTTTCCCTCCTGCCGCAAGGGCCAGAATCTGGTGTCCCATACAAATGCCGAAAATGGGAACATCTGCATCTCTCAAAAGAATTGCGGTTTCCCTCACCGCTTCCTTTGCTTCCTCCGGATCTCCGGGTCCATTTGTGAGAAAAATACCGTCAGGCTGATAATCCAGGATTTCCTGTGCAGACGTTCCATAAGGAAACATTTCCAGACTGCATCCCCGGCTCATGAGGGATTTCAGAATATTCGCCTTTACTCCAAAATCCAGCACAGCAACCCTGCAGCAGCCGCCTTCCCCCAAGCTGGTACGCTCTTTTACGGAAACTTCCTTCATCCAGTCTCCCCGCAGCTCCTGAGAACCGCATATACGCTTTGCATCTTCAATGGAAATTCCCTCACTGCTGATAACGCATTTTATGGTTCCCTGCGTGCGGATTTTCTTTGTAAGCTTTCTGGTGTCAATGCCCCATACCCCCGGCGTGTCCTGCTCTTTCAACCATTCATCCAGGGTTTTAACACAATTGGTATTAGACGGATTTTTGCATAAATCCTTTATAACGAGGCCAAAAGCATGAATTCCGCCCGATTCATTATCAATATCGCTGATCCCGTAATTGCCCATCAGCGGATAAGTCATGGTAATAATCTGTCCTTTATAGGAAGGATCCGTCAGTATTTTCTGATAGCCTGTCATAGATGTATTGAAGACTAATTCGCCGACTTTTGTTGCCTTAGCGCCAAAGCCATACCCTCTATAGACTGATCCATCCTCCAGATAAATCAGGCCCTCCATTTTTTCCTTCATGTTCTCCATCTTGTACTTCCTTTTATTCTTTAATTTTCTATTCAAATAATTATACATCTTTATTTATTATTATTCAAGCAATTCTTTCAAAAAACTTTTAACAGTTTCCGTTCCTCTTTGTTTTCCGTTCAGATGACAATAATCATTGCCGCAGCGGTGGGATCATAAAAAGACCTCTGAAGCGCCAAACTGCAGCTTTCACTATTTCTGCAATCTTTCCGCTTTAGAGGTCTTTGAGGTATCGTATGTTCCCTGTGACAGGAACGAGCTTTTTGTTCTGCTTTCTACCAGGCCGCGCCTACCGCTTTTCTTTTGTCGTATCCACATTCATATAAACGGTAGCTGCTGTAGCTGCCAGCTTTCCTGTGGTTTTGCTCTCTGCCTGACAGACGATCTGCGTAATCCTCCTGCCTGCAGCTGTCGCCTTTGCCGTTACCAGCAGAGTATCCCCCACCTGTACCGGCCGGATATATTTTACGTCCAGACTGATGGTAGGTGCATAATTTTCCCCTGCGCAAAAGCGCGCAACAGCGGCAGCCGTGATATCAAAGGCCGTGCATATAATTCCTCCGTGCATCATGCCTCCGCGATTTGCCTGCCACTCCTGAACCGGGAATCCCAGGGTAATGGAATTCTCATGGCTGCTGCAGCCTATTTTAATGGACTTCATCATTCCATTAACCGTCTGCTCCTGCTTTACATTATTTTCATACATGGTTTTTTCCAAGTATTCTTCCATTTGTTTTTGTCTCTCCATCCGTTCCTCCCTTTTATGCATGGTGATAGAATGCTTCCATTTCTTCTTTCGGCACCATAGCGCCTCCTGTCATCCATACAATATGAACCGGCTGGCACTCATCACTGCAGACTACGTGCCTGGTCCCTTCAAATCCAGCGCAGGCAGATGGCTCCACATACAGATGTTCTGTATCAGCCAGAAGCCTCAGATAGGAATACAGCTTATGATCCTCCACCGTATAGCACCCCTGCAGCAGAGTTTCCATCACAGTTCCTGCTAGTCCAGATGCTCTTCCTACTGCAAGGCCGTCAGCCTCTGTCTTTGCATCCAGTCCAATATCCTGGACACAGACCTGGTTGTAAAGCCCGGTAGCCATGCCCAGGGTCATGCATGGCGCATGGGTCGGTTCTGCGAAGATACAGTGAATATGAGGGCCTATAACTGTTTTCAGCCCAAAAGTTACACCTCCCGGAGCGCCCCCTACGCCGCAGGGCAAATAAACAAAAATAGGATGGGTTTCATCGGCTGTAATTCCGCATTCATCCAATTGTTTTTTCAAACGCTTTCCTGCAACTGCATATCCCAGAAACAGATCCTTTGAATTTTCATCATCAACAAAATGGCAGTTCGGATCCCGCTCCGCTTCCTTTCGTCCCTCGGCAACCGCCTTTTGATAATCGCTGGGATATTCAATGACTGTTACGCCTTTTTCCCGCAGCAGATCTTTTTTCCACTGACGCGCATCTGCCGACATGTGAACCGTTACCTGAAAGCCAAACATGGCGCTGATAATGCCAATGGAAAGTCCCAAGTTTCCCGTTGAACCTACGGATACACGGTATTTTGAAAAAAACTCCCGAAAGGGCGCCTCCGCCAGCTTGCTGTAATCCTCCTCTACGCGCAGCATTCCATGCTCCATGGCTACGGTTTCCGCGAATTTGAGGATTTCATAAATGCCGCCTCTTGCCTTTATGGAGCCGGAAATGGGCAGATGGCTGTCGCATTTTAAAAATAGCCTGCCTTCTATGCCCATAGCCTCTCTCATGGACACTGCTTCCCTGAGCGGAGACTCGATCAAGCCGCCCGCCGGATCTGTCTGCGGAAACACCTTCTTGATATAGGGAGCAAAGCGTTTCAGCCGCTCCTCCGCATCATCAATATCCTGCAGGCTAAAAGGCAGCTTTGCATCGCTGCCATAATTGGGATTTCCCCAGTACACTTCTTCATACTGGCTCATAGGCCCTGCCAAAGGGCACTTTTCTATCAGCGCATCAATCATTAGAAGACACCTCTCATACAATCTTATTGATCGGACTGCCCTTCATCCACTGATGGATGTTTTCAAAGACAATCTCAGCCCGTTTTTCCATGGATTCCGCTGTTGCAAAGGCCACATGAGGCGTGACAATTGTATTCGGCGTATGGAGAAGGGGATGTCCAGTATCCAGAGGCGGTTCTGTTTCAAACACATCAATGCCTGCCCCTGCCAGCTTTCCTGTTTCAAGCGCCTCGGCTACAGCCTGAGAGTCGATTACAGGTCCTCTTGCTGCATTAATGAGGATAGCCCCCTGTTTTACCCATTGCAGGGTTTCTCTGTTGATCAGACCTTTTGACTGTTCTGTAACCGGACAGTGAAGCGTTACAATATCCGACTGCCCCAGCAGTTCATTCAGCGGCATATATTCCATATCCTCTGTGCTCTTTTTATTCGAAAAGCCGTTATACGCAGCAGTTTTGCATCCAAAGGTGCGGCAAAGCTCTCCTACCCGGGTTCCGATTGCCCCGGTCCCGATAATTCCTACGGTTTTGCCTCTCAGCTCATTTCCCACGAGCCCAGCCTTTGTTCCGCCTTCCCTGCAGCGCACATCTGCCTGAGGGACATTTCGCAGAAGGGAAAGCATCATGCAGAGAGTCAGCTCTGCAACAGAGTCATTGGAATAACCGGAGGCATTGCTCACCGCAATGCCTTTTTCTTTTGCAGCCTTAATATCCACATGGTCCACACCTGTAAAGGCGATATCAATAAACTTCAAATTCCGGCATTGTTTAATCACATCTCCGGAAAGGGGCATATTGGCAATCACAAGGATATCCGCATCCATGCATCGGGCCGCCTGCAGGGACTTATCATCATCCCGCTCATAAAGTTCAAATGTATGCCCCGCTTCTTTTAAGGGCTTTACGTATTGATCCAAAAGTTCTCCGCTGATAGACAGAGACTCCAGCATTACGATTTTCACAATGGTTTCCTCCTTGCTCTTATTCCGATTTTTCGTTCTTCTCAGTCCAGCTTGATTTTCGGCTTATTCAGCATCTTGTATTCGTACATCAGCTTATCCGCTTCCCTCAGCATCATACTTTTATTTGCAGACGAAAATTCCGCTGTATCTACAATACCGTAACTGAAGGATTTTCTATATGAAACGGATTCTCCCCTACCCCTGTGAAGCAGGTTGTAACGCTTTTCTTCAAGCTTGTGCTCCAGCTGATTCTTTTTGCAGTTCCTTACCAGAAGCAAAAATTCATCTCCGCCAATTCTGGCCAGTTCTTTTTCTCCCTCTACATCTGACAGCGTACCTGCGGCCTGCTTGATATAACGATCTCCTTCTTCATGCCCAAAGGCATCGTTTGCATATTTCAAATTGTCCAGATCAATAAAGGTCAGACAGAATTGCTCCTTAGCTTCCACCCATTTATCCAGTACCTGCATGATGTAGTGCCGGTTGTGGAGCCCTGTCAGAGCATCAAAAAATGCCAGGCCCTCCATTTCCAGCTCTTTGCGCCGTTCCTCTGTAATATCTTCAATAATAAAGGCGATGGCAGGCTGTTCCTCCCATTGTACCGCATTCACATCCACCAGGAAATACCACTTTGTAGAAAGTCCGCTCTGATCGTCCTGAATCGTAATTTCTGTTTCCCAGTTTTTCAGTGTTCCGTCAGTTTCACTAAGCTGATTTTGTATCCGGTCTTTCAGCTTGCGTATCAGCGCCGGATTCGACTCGCTTATGCGATCCACAGCCTTGTTTCGGTAAAGCTCTCCCGTTTCTACAGACAAAATCATTACCATATGATGTGCAATATTATCCGTTACCCGTTTGAACAGCTCCATTGATTTGATGGCTTCATCCCTGCTCTGCTCCAGGTATCCCTGCTTTTCCTGAAGCTGCTTTGCCATATCGTTAAAGGCTTCTGAAAATTCACCCATAAAATCAATTTTCTGGCTGTAATCGCCCTTACTGATCTGCTTTGCCTGCCATGCAATATGCTTCATGGTAGCCTGCAGGGATTTTAGTGAATCCACCAGAACATTGTCGCTATCTGGTATTTCGATATCCAGGCATCCATCGCTGAGCTGCGTACTCATCTCTTTCATTTCTCCCATCCAGCGTGCAAGAAGCTGCAGACCTTCTCCCAGCTCTCTGAAATCTTCTGGAAGTGTTGAAATATCAATCGGATCAGCTTTGTCTTCAGTAATAATCGCTTTCAGATAATTAAATAGAACCTTTTGTGGTGCAGTTTCCATTGCTCCTCCTATTCCCTTCTTGGTGCTGCCCGCCTCTGTCCCCGGAACCGACAGACGCGATCGCCCTTTGCCCAACAATCAATTTCCTCTACATGATATTCTTTTCCGGTATATGCATACAGCAGGCCCTCGAGAAACCCTTCGTCATAATGACAAACTACTTCTCCTGTGACAGGAAGTCCGCTGCAATCCAGATCTTCTCCTACTGTAAGTACAATCTCTTTTGTTTCTTCATCAAAACTCTCAATTCTCAGAATACCGATTTTCATATCCCTGAAAATTGACTGCAGCTGCGAAACAAATTCGTTAAAGTCCTTTGTCAGATCCAGCATGTTGCAGGCGAATTCCTTTCCTGCCAGAAGGCCTGCTTTTATAAACAGTTCATGTGCCTTGTCTTCTCCCAGTTCCCTGGCTAGTACATCCAGCATCGTAAAAGCCATCAAACGGTAGACCAGTACCGGCATATTTTCGCCCAGATGCTCTCTTCCCTTTTCCACATCACCTAAGCTGTCCCAGGTAAAAATGCAGTGGGATTCCGGCCTTTCTTTTTTAAAAATATTATTCATGCACTGTTCCCTTTCCCTATTTAGTTTTGATTTTTTTATTATATCATAATTCCTCATCATAAAGAAGACGCTTGTTTATGAAAAGATTGATTTTTCCTGTAATCGGGTTTACATCTCCATGCTTCTTACCTTCTCTAATTCCAATTTACGACTTTATTCTAGCATACAGCACAGCCTTAATGCAAGACTCCCTTGAAGACCTAAAATCAAAACGAACGCCCTCAGAAGCTTTGCCGGCCTCCTCCGATTATTACGACTTTCATGTTTGATAAACAGCAATCTAAAACCCCCAGCCCTTTCATACTATGACGGACCGGGGGTCAAAAATGGAATTCCTACTTTAAAATTGTGAAACTTAAAAGCTTTCCCTAGGTTCTTCTGAAGCGTCTGCCTGTTTCTTCCTGTTATGCCATCACAAAGCCAGCCACAATATATCCGATAAACGAGATTCCCGTAACAATTCCTATGTATGGCAGCTGCGCAACTGCATAATCCACATTATTAATTCTGCAGGCCGAAGCGGACAGCAAAGTTACATCAGAATAAAAGCAGGCCTGCGCGCCAAAGCATGCAGCTGAAATGATAGCGCCAAGTGTAAGGGGAATACTTGCTCCGCTGGAAGCTGCCAGCGGCAGGATAATGGGAGTGCATACTGCCGGAACACTCCAGATATTTCCCGTGGCAAAGCATACGAGACCTATGAGTACAAAGGCAATTGCCGGAAGCCATGCCGCGCTCATATATGGTCCTGCAACATCAATAAGGTAATTCGGCAAGCCGATGAGGTTGATAGAATCTCTGTAAAACAGAGATGTGACCAGCACGACTGCAATAAACAGCATGTCCTCAAGGCCCTTGTAGCAGGCGTCGCAGAATTTTCCAAGGCTCATGATCTTGGTTGGAATGTACAGGACAAAACAGGCAAAGATACCGCAGCTTACACCGTACAGGATGTCATCCAGCCATAAGGTTACCGCTATAACGACTGCCATAGGCACGAGGAATGTCCAGAGATGCGGTGCTATTTCTTTTTCTTCTTTCTCTGTATCATCGGTAATAGCGCCCATTACTTCACCCAATTCATCGCCCTGGTTCTGCATGTTGCTGGATTCTGGCCAGAGCTGTCCGGTTTCGGCAACTCTCTGATATGCTTTTTTAATACCGCCCATCTTGGGGACGACTCCCAAGATTACCAGGAGTACGAAGATGACACAGAGGAACGGGTAAAAGAAGTACGGCATAATATGGTAGTAAATGCTCATTGCGCTGCCGCCCACTACTGCCGCTTCTTTCTGCTGTTCAAAAACTCCGGAGAAAAATACGACCCATGCGGAAATCGGTATGATCAGGCACACCGGAGCCGACGTAGTATTGATGATATAGCAGAGCATTTCTCTCGGCGTCTTGTGCTCATCTGAAAGAGTCAGTACGCAGTTTGCAGTAACCAGTATGCTGAGATAATCGTCAATAAAGATGATGATCCCGCACAGCCAGGTCAGAAATAATACTTGTTTTTCCGACTTAATGTACGTTCGGGCCATGTTTCCTACTGCCACCGCTCCTTTTGATTGTCTGAGAAGTTGCACCAGACAGCCAAAAAGCAGACAGATAATTACGATATAATTGTTATCTCCGTCGCATGCCGCTGTCTGCAATGCATCCAGCATTGGCATGAAGAATGATGCCTTATAATAGAAGATGTATCCCAGCATACCGGATAACATGATGCTCAGGATACACTTCTTTGTTATCAGCGCAAAGATTAAAAAACTCAGCGCCGGAATCAGGGTAATGATTCCTAAATTCGTTCCCTCCATAGTATGTTGTTTCCTTTCCAGTTAAGAATCAATATTGTTTAAACGTTTCCTAAAATCTCTACATCCAATTCCAATTCCTCTTTAAAATATCGTTCTATTTCTGCCAAACGGTTTTCCGCCGGCGGCTGAAATTCTTCCTCTATGCCGCCGACGTTTCGTTTTTTACCGATCCCAAGATTATGGTATGGGAGCAGATTCACCCGTTTGATTCCGATTTCCCGGTACAGCGCTCCCGTTCGCTTTATAATGCTGTCGCTGTCATTGACGTCTCTGATGAGAGGCATTCTCATGATCAGCTTATCCAAAACCGCAGCGTCTGCTGCCAGCATGTTCAGGTTATCAAGGATCCGCTGATTGCTGACCCCTGTGTAAGCTTTGTGGACTTTATCATCAATGGACTTCATGTCATAAAGAATATGCGTCACATTTTCCCTGAGGGCCATTTCCATAAGGGCCTGCGAATCCCCAAAGCCTGATGTATCCAGACACACATGTATGCCCATCCTGCCCGCCTGCTCAATCAGCTGGTTTACAAAATCTGCATGCATGAGAATCTCTCCCCCGCTGACTGTAATGCCGCCGCCCGTCTTATCATAAAAGCCTTTATCCTGGCCCGCTATGCGAAGTATTTCATCAATGGTCATCTCTTTTCCCACAGGCCTTAAAGCTTTCGCATAACACCCTTTTGCACACGCAAGGCACACATCGCATTTTGTCCGATCAATTACAAGGCCTTCCTCCTGCTTCATTGCCAGCGCGCCCTTTTCGCACGCCTCAATGCACCAGCCGCACCCGATGCAATTGCCCGGCGATTGAATCAGCTGCTGCTGCGGATCGATGAGCTCAGGATTGTGGCACCATTTGCAATTGAGAGGACAGCCCTTCATAAAGATAGTCGTACGGATACCAGGCCCATCCTCTACTGAGAATTTTTGAAGGCTTCCTACAAGAATGCGTTCAGGTGTATTGTGCATTGAATCATCCTTCCTGTCCTCTAGTGTACTAACCCTGCGATAAGTGAGCTGTCCTGTAAATGATGGTATCCTGCGCGCTCTTATCCAGCTCTGTAAAGTATGCCATATAGCCTGCCACGCGTACCATCAGTCCTTTGTAGTTTTCCGGAGTTTTCTGCGCCTTCTTGAGGGTTTCATTGTCCACTACATTGATCTGTATATGCTCGCCGCCGTCTTCAAAGAAGGTCTTGATAACGCCTTCAATAATATCTCTGCCTTTTTTATCCTGGACTCCCTGTGGATCAAAACGCAAGTTGAACAGCGCCCCTTCATGCAGGGATTCCTGTCTCATGGCGGCAACCGACTTAACGGTAGCAGTCGGACCGTTCAGATCCCTTCCCATCATGGGGGAAGCTGCATCGCAGAATGGCTCTCCCGCAAGTCTGCCATCTGGAAGCGCGCCTGTAACAAGGCCGTGAGGAATATTCATGGTCTGTGAATCAATGCCAAAGCTGTAGTATCCACCTCTGGCATCGCGCCAATTCTGGGTATGATCGGCAATATAGTGCATCATTTCCATGTAAATATGATCCACATGCTCCAGATTGTTGCCGAATTTTTCCGGCTTGTTCAGCAGCATCTGACGAATCCGCTCCTGGCCTTCAAAGTTGGTATCACACGCCTGGATCAGCTCATCCATTGTCAGATCCTGATCTTCGAATACGCATTTTTCCACTGCTGCGATAGTATCTGCCAGGTTAGCTGCCCCTGTAATATAGAGGCCTGCTGTGGAATATTTTGCGCCGCCGTGCTGAACGGATTTCCCGCTTTCCACGCATCCTCTGGTTACCATAGATGCGAAAATGACCGGGAACCGGTTCATATGAATGCTCTGCATCAGATTGTAGCCTGTGCGGATTAAATCATAATGGTGCAGAATCTGTTTTTTGAGAGCATCCTTAAATTCCTCTATATTTTTGAAATTTCTCGGTTCTCCTGTCTCAATACCCATGAGCTTGCCTGTAGCAGGATCAATACCATTGTGCAGGACAAATTCGATCATTTTTCCCATGTTCACATATCCGGCATCCGGCGAACCATCTGTTCCACCGCCTCCCGGTCCCGGCTGGATACATCCTACAATGGTCCAGTCTCTCGCCTCTTCAATGGTGCTACCTCTGCCCTTGCCAAGGCAGATGGGTATTGCCGCATTATCATTAAAGAAGCCCGGATTTGCCTGGCCTTCCTGAATCATTTTGCACCCGAACTGAATCAGTTTTTCTGGGGTTTCTTCCCAGACTCTCAGCGCCAATACCGGTTGTGTTGTCTGAAGATCGTCCGCCGCTTCCAGACAGAGAAGGGATAAATCATTTGATGCATCCTTTCCATCCCTGGTCTGGCCTCCCACCACCAGGATCTGCCACATGGGATAACCCGCAAAAGCGGTAGCATACCAGTTATCTCTTACTTCGTACACTTCACACGACTTGAGGTAAAAGCACTCCAGCATTTCCAGCGCTTCTTCCCGTGTAAGATTCTTCTCGTCGATTACATCCTTTTTATAAAATGGCCACATATATTGGTCAAATCTTCCAAACCCGCACGCTGTAGTACAAACCTCAATGTAAAAGGAAACATGGACAAACCATACCATCTGAAGCGCCTGCTGAAACGTCTGCGGCGGATTTTCGGGAACGACCCTGCAGTTTTGTGCAATAACAAGAAGCTCCTGCTTTCTCCCTTCATCCGTACATTCCGCAGCCATTCGCTCCGCTTCATCCGCCATCCTGTGTGCATATGCAATAAGCCCTTCGCTCTGAATGATGCATGCTTTCCAGAAGTCCACTTTTGCCTGCTCCTCCATGGTCTGAGGAAGCGCATTGTCAATGTTTCTCTGGCATTCTTCCATGTAGCCCCGGATCCCTACAGTGAGAATTTTTTCGTGGTCACATACCGTTTCACCTGAAACGCCATTCTCAAGCCCCACACAAATGATATCGTCTTTCTCAAGCTCGCGAATGTGCTGGGGAAGCGCGGTCTGCGCCAGATCTTCCATGGATTTTCCCTCCCAGTACTTGAGCGTTTCCAGGATGGTTTCCTTGTCCTCCGGTGAAATATAATATGGATCCTTGTCTCTTGTTGAAAAATCATCAATGTCGCTGATATACCAGGAACTTGACTGAAATTCCGGGTGCAGGGTAGCGCCTCTGTATGCATTAGTTACCGTTCCTACAATAAGCTCATCATCCAGAATAAGTGTCGTCATGTTCTCCATGATGTGTTTGACAACTCTGGCTCTGAAAATCGGCACTGCATCGCCGGCAAACTTCTGATAAGCTTCTGTTGCCAGCACCAATCTTTCTGCTGTAATTGATGGAATCGTATTGAAAAGTTTTTCCCTCATGTTACTGACTCTTGGGGTTAACATAATAGTTCTCCTTCCATTTTGATTTCTAACATAATAATCTATGGGGAAGTGGAAAACAATAACTGGCTTGCTATTTTCTCTAATTGGATTGCTATTGAAAAGAACCCGGACATAATTGACTATGCAGTATAAAGCAACTATAATATTGGTAAATATATTGCGCAGAGGATTATTTCTCACCTTCATAATTGTAGGACTTGGAAATCAAAATACACAAAGGCAAAACCAGTGTACTATCTGGTTGGAACAGCTTTTAGCAGGAAAGAGAATTATGTTTAGCGAATACAGAATCTTTAACGGAATCAGTGAAAAGCAGCTTGAAACGCTGCTGCCTTGTATAAATGGAAAAATTAAGGTTTACCCACCGAACACGGATCTTACAGAAGAAGGGATCCATAAAAACGGTAATTGCATTGCACTTATTCTCGGCGGCAGCGTTTCTGCCCAGAACAGTATACTTACTGAAGGAGATGTCATCAGTTACAGTACGGAATATGAAGCTCCCGTGTCAGTTTCGCATATTTCACTTTTGACCATGGAATATTCCAGAATAATGACTCCCTGCTGGTTCAGTTGCCACTTTCACTGGCAGTTATGTGAAAATCTGAAAGCCTGCAGGGAGGAAACGGCGTATGAAAACAACGGAATTTTTGATTAGCCCATAAGTCCCTCCGTTATCCCATTTTCTTTGCTACGGGTATCCATACCTCATATTGTGCGTTCTGTGGATCTGGATTTAAGTAAACCTCAATATCGGGGGCATTGGCATATTCATATCCAGAGGTCGGAAGCCACTCTGTTATAATGCGCTGTTCCAATTCCTGTATTGACTGATTTGTCCCTGTTCCAGAAAAGATTGCCCAAGTAGATGCAGGCACGGTATATTCTTCAAACTCACCGCTTGTTTTTGTACTGGAAACGGCAATAAAATATTTCCATTGTTCTTCATCATTGCAGGCGCTGACGCCCAAAAGTCCCATTGGCGGCGTATCCATCATTCCTGCCAGTTTCTGTATTGTCCCATTTACAGATGCCTCCTGCCACATCTTAGGTACAACCATAAAATTATTCTCAATTTCCTTATCAAGTGGTGCAGATACGCCGATGATGCGGAATGCCTCTTTTGTTTCGATTCTATAATTCATTTCTATCGCTCCTTTCACAGCAATTCTAAACACAATGGGAGAAAAAGCTTTCACAGATACACCCTCATCTTTTACGGACGATGGGGCTATCCCGTGAAAAGCCTGGAATGCCCTGTTAAATGCAGTCGGGGAATTGTAGCCGTATTTCTCTGCAATATCAATAATCCGTTCATCCCTACCCTGCAAGTCTACTGCTGCTAAAGACATTTTTCTTCTTCGGATATACTCTGCCAGAGTGATACCCGCCATATAAGTAAACATCCGCTGATAGTGATAGGTGGAGCAGCAAGCAATCCGCCCAAGCTGTTCATAGTCAATTTCACCCGTCAAATGTTCCTCAATATAATGTAGGCTCTGATTTAATCTGTGAACCCATTCCATAAGATCCCTCCTTTTCCGCACCTATTGTGCTTTGTGGATATAAATTTGTCTTTATTATTATAAGGCTTATTCTTAAAGTTTTCCTCTCTATTCTTGCACAAAAAAGAGAGACAGCTATTCGATAATTGATACAAAATTGAACTCTGCACTCCACTCCAAAATTCCCCTTATTTTTGTATGCTCCGTTCATGAGTGCAACTCCATCATATAGGAAAGGGAGCAGCAAGGTTATTGTTCTCGCTCCTCCCCATCTTACGTTTGTCGAGTCATACCTGCGATCTGCAGGCTCGCCTTCTCCCTCTATAAAATCTGCCCCTTCCCCGTATAGGGATGGCTATTTGCATAGGCCGAAGCCTTTTCTGCAAATTTTTCTGGCGCAAGCTGGTCAAAGTACTCCTGTTGCCATACGGTATAATCAAACTTGTCTTGTTTCATGAGTGTAATAAAATCTTCTGCTTCATTCTTTCGTTTTTTCATGGTACGCTCTCCTTCATCATTTCTAGTTTTCCGGTGAAACCAGCAGAACGTTATATGCTCACCACACAGGCTTCTTCATAATAAGGAAATTGCGCATCATGCGTAAACAGTTTTAAGCCCTCATATTTCGCCTGCGCTAATAGCAGTCGATCAAATGGATCCTTATGATTAGGTGCATTTTTCGAGCGTACTAATGTTTTTAACAGGAAAATATGAGCTGCCTCTATCGGAAGCTGTGTAAATCCTGTATTTTCACACAATGAAACAAACTCTTCCTCTGATACAGGCATGGTTTCCGGTTTTAATTGGTACTTGATTGCAATTTCCCATACAGAAGCCATGCTATAAAAGACCTCATTCTCTTTCTGCTCCAAAAGGCTGATGACTTGCTTTGACAGTTTTGCCGTATCCGCAATCGCCCATAATGCAATGTGGGTATCCAACAAAATCCTCATATCTCGTTCACCCCAAACAGCTCTGCTATCTCGTCATTGCTCGCATCAATATCATCTGGTATGGTATATTTTCCATTCGCAATCCCCAACGTCCTCTTAGAACCCGTTGTTGTCAAATGCATGGTAAACGGCATTCCTCTCTCCTCCACGCTTTGTCGTGCAAAGATTCTTACGGCCTCTGCAAAAGAGGTTCCTAATTGTTTATATAACAGTTCCGCCTGTTCCTTTAGCTCAGAATCCATTCTCACCTGTAAAGTTGCTTCTTTTGCCATCATTCACCCTCCTTTTTGTAATACAATTATAATACAAACGTATGCTTCATTCAACGATGATTCTGTATAAAAAAGTTTTTTTAGCAATGCCACCGCACCGAATTACCAAATTATCCTGGTAAACAAGGACCATCTTTGATTATCGGGATCGGCGGCATTATGTTCAGCTGTTCCAGTTTCCCTTGTTTTCCAGAGGGTTTACAAATGCTATCCTGCAGAATGCCACCGCGCTTCCATCGACCGCCTATTTTGCATTTTAACAGAGTATTATATTTTATAGTTTCCTTATATGACACAGGTTGTTTCATTTCTCTATTGCTCAATTTGAGGTATTCTGGTCAATTCTGTCTCAGCACGTCTTTTTCCAGTTCTGGAAAATAAGCCCCCTGATTGTCAGAGGGCTTGTATGAGAATGGGGCTGTTTCTCTTATTGAGCTTTTTGCCTGGAAAAGAGAAGGGTGTCCATATCTGCCGCCACCTGTTCCAGGCCATCATTCAAAACATTGACATACTGATTCAGCGTTGTGCTAGTCTGCGCGTGCCCGAGATAGCGGGAGATGCTGGCAATATCACAGCCCTCTGCCAAAGCCAGTGAAGCAAAGGCATGTCTGCAGGTGTGCATGCCTACAATCGGGAGCCCATTAGCTTTCAGGAATCGTTTCCATTTGTGGCTGATGCTGTCCGGTTGATAGCAAGCTCCATCAGGCTGACAGACCATCAGTCGGCTATCCTGGAAATCTGGCCCATAGTACAGCTTGTTTTCCTTATATTGAACGAACTGTCTTTGAATTAGCGCATTCATTTCCGGGCCCACATAAATGGTTCGCACTTTGTCCATTTTTGGCTTCTTTACCACAGAGCCTTTTTCCGCTCGCACGCGGTTATTGCGGATCTGAATCGTCATCGCGGCTGCATCCCAGTCGTCAAAGGTCATGCTGATAATCTCCCCGCGCCTGCAGCCTGTGGCGAAGAGCAATTTTACAAGAAACTCCATATTAGTTCCCTCAGCAGCTTGTATAATCTGCTCTACATCTGCCTTTTCCAGAACCGCAGTCTGCGGCTTTTCTTTCTTCGGCAGCTGCAGGGCCTTGCTTTCACAAGGATTCTGTGTAATGATTCCATTCGCTACTGCCCAGTCCAGGATTTTTTTCAATAGCAATAAGTGATTGTATACCGTTTTAGGCGAATGCTTCCCACCATTATAAAAGGAATTTACATACTGTTGAATATCCCGGACACTGAGCTGCTGTACGGACAAGTGACCCAGTGTCACCCTTAGATCCTTCTCCAGAATTTTCTTGTAATTTACAATAGTTGTTGGGCTCAGCATTTTATTCCCTTCATGGAGAAAGAGTTTTTCATATTCTGAAAATAAATCAGCCATTGTGATATCCTCGTCGGATACATGCCCATTATTCTCCAGCTCTGAAAGCCACTGCCGTAAAGCCTTTTGTGCCTGCTTTTTTGTTACATTTTTTAACGTGCGGTATTGACGCTCGCGCTTCCCTGTATGGCTGGAGCGTTCTGCAATTAACTGATAACAATATCCATCCTTTACCGTCCTTTTTCTAATATGTCCTACATAATTCATATTGTTCTCCTTTCTTACATTTTTGGATTTATTTATAATTATAATATATATTTTTCCATTTTTACTATTGCGGCAGCACAGCGATTCCCATGCTGCCGCTTCTTTTGGCTACTTTGCCAATAAATCGGAGATCAGTACGTGTTCACCAGAAACTGCCTCATCCGGATGCAGACTTTCCAACTGCATCGTGTGTAAATTGATGAACAGTGCCGCTGGTATCGTCCATTCGTTTGTGTTCATATTTGCATCATCCAGTACATTATAGTCCATATTACCTCTCCTTTTCTTGTCTTTGTAAATAAGTATCCAGTTGATTCCGGTTTACCCGGTATTGCCGCCCCAGTTTCAGGTACGGTATGCCGCTTTCCCGAATAAATAATAAAGCATTATGATAACTAATTTTTAGCAATTTTGCCAGTTCCTGAGGTGTCAAGTATTCGTCCGGTTTCATTGGTCGCCTCCTATCCTGCGGATTGTTACCTCCATGTAATCATGCTGTCTTTTGTGGCTATAGGAAAAGCCGGCCGCCTTTAAAATATCGCCTCCTTCGCCGTTGAGCCACCTTGTAAATGCGGAACTGGATCCGGGAAAGTTGGAAGCTCTTCCATAGGCAGTATGTCTGAGGCGTTCGTAAAGCTTTCCCGCAGGGCCTTGCAGCTCTTTCTTCCCATCTGCCACCATGCAGGCTTCCACCGCCTCAACCACCGAGTTAGCCTCTGCAAACTGTTTTTGCAATCGTTGTACGTTATTGTAAAAGAGGTCTTCAAAGGCCTCTACAGTCAGATCCATAGCTGCTGCAATGGCTGCCATATCTTCAAAAGCATCGGCCATTCGGTGTCGTTTGCTCAGGTGCAGATCTTTCCGAATTTCCATTGCTGCTGCAATCGTGTCAAAAATCCCTCCCAAAATCACGGGCTTGTCTCGTTGAAAAGAGCTCCAAAATTCCTGATCCGTTCGTCGATTTTCTTGCTTAATTTTTTGCAGCTGGTAGCAAAGACTTCGTTCGCATAAATCACTCCTCGGGCTGATAATCTCGATTCCATTTACAACTAATGCGGTTTTCAGCTTTGAAACTACCCGTTCTCGGTTTGTATATAATTTTCGCCTAGTTACGCTGGTGCCCGTAACAGCACCAGCTAACAGATCGGAGATCTCTTCACTGAAAGTCGCTGTATTGTCCAATATGCAGAGATTCTCATTAGCGAGCAGATTTTCAAAATCATGATAACTCTTAGGTGTTGAACAAATACCTGCCAGACAAGGGTCAATGAGCTCTCGGATCATGCGGCTGAGGGTACTCTTCCCGGTGCCCTTACTGGAACTCAGAACCATTGCCAGATGTGTGTTATAAGGCATAAAAAGCTGGATTAGGTGTATCTTAAAAAGCTGCAATTCTTTGGGCGGCAGATTAATATACGAATCCAGCAGGGATACATTACCCGATTCTGCGGGTGGTACCTGTTCCTGTGTAGAAGCAGGTTTTAAAAAATTATAGATCCCTGTTCGAGATATACTCCATCCTTCCGGTTTTATGATAACTCTCTCCCAGTTCTTGTTTGCCAAAAAGTATTCCATATAACTTGTCGTTCCAGCTGTCCGCTGATATAAGGTTTCTGTCTGTTCATTCAAAATTGCCTGATTCTCAGAGGTACGAAGAGCGGGTTTTAAATTTGGTGCATATTGCAAATCTTCCCGTAGCCGATATTGTTCCGACAGGAATGCTTGCAGCTTCCGGTCTTCCAGGAAACAAATTTCCATATGATCTTCCCTCGGCCATTTTACATATACCTGTTCAGGGTTATCTGCATCACAAAAGAAGGTCATTGGCTCTATAAGCTCTTGCACCGTTTTATAATTCAGTGCCATCTGTGGCACCCCCTTTTTTTAAATTTTGAAACATTATACAATTTTTTCACTCTTGTCAAATCAATATTTGTTTTAATTTCAATGGTTTATGGAATTTTTTCAGCTTCTATTATTGCATATTTATGCGCATATCCTCTATTTTTTGTATATTATGGAAGTGGAAAAATTTCAAAAAAAATTTAACTCCAACTGTAAAAACTAAAATACAGAAAGGCCGCCTTCTGTTACATTTGTATTCAGACGGTCTCCCTGCTTATGGTAAGAGTCCTTTACAGCGTACTCTGCTTATTTCTTCTTTACTTTACTAGCACCTCTTTTCACTAATCCATAAATGGTTACGGTCGATGCAGTACCCTTGGCGAAGGCAGCAAAGCTCTGGGTCACGGTAACGGCTGCGGCTATTAAGCTTCCAATCATATCCTATCAGCCTCCCTTCTTTCTCACTGCGTGCTGAATCGTCTCCGCTGCCACAATGATGGCAAGGCCAAATCCAGATCCTCCTATAAAATATCGTATCATGGTTCCTCCTCTCCTCAATACTCTTCAGCGAAAAGCATCGTAATATGCGTCTCATCGTCCATCACAAAGATCTTCCTGCCATTTAATTCTTCCGGTATCTCGTTTCCCACATCCGTAAGGGCATAGGTCTGTTTCCGTTCCGGCTGTTCCTGTATATAGTCAATCCATAGAGTGCCTTCTTCATCCAGCTTTAGCCGAAAGACCTGCAAGTAATCCATATCATGGGATTGCCGTTCCTGCTCTAATGCTGCCCACAGAAAAAGCTGCAGCTCCATCGGGACATTCTCTGAGATTCCTTTGGTGCAATAACGTGGTTTCTCTTGTTCAAACATCTTTCTTTCCTCCTGTTGTGTTGTTCTTGATTTCCGTCTCAATCACGGCAGGCCGTATAATAATCAGGTGGTAGTCGCTGCCGCATAAGAATACTTCTTCTATCCAGAGCACCCGTCCTTTCTTACATAGAAATTCCGCATACTCCGGCTCCTGCCCCATCAGGTGATAACGGCGGAGTAAGGCTTCATAGTCTGCTTTCGGATACGACTCTGGGAAGACTGCCAGGTAACCTCCCAGATCTCCATCTACGTCACGGTCTTTCCCATAGTGCTGATTTAAGGTTTGGATTACATCCAGTATCTCCGTTTTAACAGCTTCCGGTACAAACCCCTCCACTTTCTCCAGATGCTCCAGCTTCCATATCGTTGTATAGGTATCATGCAAAGTTTCACTTCCTTTCCTTCATTCCTCTGCTTCTTCCTGTAGTTCCAGCAATCTTTGGTAAAACTCAATGGATAGCTCCCGATAAGATAGCACGTCTTCTGCATCAAGCTGAGGAAGATGCCGCAGGATAAAGGCTTCACTGAGTTCCTGATAGCATCCAATCTCCTCCCAGAATACATAGGATTCCATCTCTTCGATGAAGTCTTCCCTCAGCCTCTGGTGGAAGCACAGCGATCCCCAGTCCAGATTGTCCTTATGCCTGCGGATAAAGGCTTCTGTTAAACGTTGTCTGGCCGAAATACACTTCCAGCCATCGGCAGTCAGGTGCGGCAGGAAGCGTTCTAATGCTGCCTCCGTCAGTTTCCAGTACAGATGTTCATTCTGCCAGATGCGCTCCCAATCCAGATACTCTTCATATTTTTCTGCAAAGAGGATGATGTAGGGAGACCTCCTGCCAGTTTAAATATTCAGAGCACGCATCCATAAAGCTTTCAGACAAGTTCTGGTATGCACATAAGACCGTAAAGTTTATGCGGTCGTGAAATTCCTGTGCAAAGTCTATGGAAAGCGGTTGGTGTCTTCCAATCCATCGCCAATCTACTTCCTCTGCGTGCTCCCGTATTAAATCTTCTGGGATGGCCTGCGCATAGGATACGTCGTTCCATTTGACGTGCTCCGGAAAAGCTCTGAGGAATTCTTCGGATACGCCATGTTCGCAGGCGACGTCAAACCATTCTGCATAATCGGCTTTCTTCATTTTGCTTCACCTTCTTTCATTAAACTATCTACTTTTGAACGCTCTGCAGGCTCTTCGGCTGCTTTCAGAGCTTTTTTCTTCCTGCCTCTCTTTGCTGGTTTCTCTGGCGGAAGCTCCTTCTTTGGGAAGTGATACTCACATAAGCCCCAAGGCTCCCGCTTGTGACGAATCCCCAGGTAGAGAACATGGACACACTCTTCACTATCCAGCGTTAAGGATGGAGCGGACAGCTGATACAGTTTGCCCTGTGAGTGATAGGTAGCAAACAGGTTAGAAATACGAGCCTTTGTTAGATTCGCCGCTCTACAGGTTGCCATGGAATTTCCCCAGGAAAGAATCAGAAACGTCTCCTGGAAATCTGTCTCCTTCAGAACAGATTCGATGTAAGCAAGGTTTTCTTCATCAACCTCTAAGCCTCTCGCAGACAGCTTTTCGGACTCACAGACCTGAGAGAAAAGATTCAGGATACGGACAGAGCGAAGGCCCAGCTCCTGCATCTTGCAGACCAGATGGTTGGTGCTCAGGTCGGTCTTGTATGGTTCTGCTGTAGTGGTGGTTGGGTAGAGGCCAATTAAGACAGCGTCGCTTCCGGCGGCTGGCTCTCCGGCTTCATTGAGTAATACTTTTTTGACTTCGTAGGTGTGCATTCCGTCATCCGATGATACGATGGTGGTCTGCACGCTGGTAATACTGGTGTTCATGGTTTTGTTCCTCCTTTTTGTGATGGTTTTGGATATGTAAAAAAGCAGAGGGTTTGCTGGATTGCGTTCCTCTGCTTTTTAACGAATGATTTATGAAGGTGCTTCTATGGCTATCGGAGCACAGACTCCCGGAGCATAGAAGTGCCTTGTTTGGTTTGTGGCAATAAAAGAGCAGTAAGTACGTGGTTTGGTTTGTACTTACTGCTTTATTTTTTCACATTTTTCAGTGGGACAATATTATTTTATTGAAGAGCGCCTGACCCTCCTATTTGCCTATTGCTTTCTTATTTTACCTTTTTGATATATTCTACCTTGCAGCCTTTTCCCGGGTTGTTCCAATACACATACGTTTTGGGATAACTTTTATTGCAATACACTTTCAGGGTAATCACATTTCCCTTTCTCTTAGCATCATAACCACCCAATTTGTTCGTTAAATCCTGTACATTTTTAAATTTGCTGGGATCGGATGCTTTTGCTTTTTTGTTGTATTTTATGAGCAAGTCCCTATCACCCGTATGATTCGCAAATTCCATCCAAGAATCAAGATATGTATTCTTTTTCATTTTCCCATAGGTGATTTTCCAAATATCATATTTCTCTACAAGAATCTTGGCTTTATATGAGGCCTTTGTGCTGCTATCCTTTACAGTAACATAAAGCTCGGAAATTGTCTTTTTACTATTAATCATCGAACCATTTTTTACGGTTTTCTTTGTCTTTCCGTCCTTAAAGGTCATGGAGGAAAGCTTCCATCCTTTGTTCATGGAGACCTTTAACTTTCCCTTTTCATTATTGAAAATATGGCTTACCCAGCCGCTGTTTTCTTTCGGAAATTTAGCAGAAGCTTTTCCAATTTTCAGGCTTTTGATTCCGTTTGCTTCTTTTACGATAACTGTCTTTGTTGCGGTGCAGGTCTTTTCTGCAACATCCTCCTCACCGTCTTCATTAGTCACATCTGCCCAATAAGTGATGGTTGCAGTTATCTTGGCAATACCGGGTTTTAATCCTTCCACACTAGCAGAGGCTTTATTTTTATACATCTTGTCTATGGATGCAGTTTTTGGTTTATCAGACTTCCAGGTGATGGATGTTACATCCTCCGGCAGATTACGCAACTTAATAGTTTGAATACTATCACCAAATTCTCCCAAAAAAATCACTCCCTGATTCCCCATCGTCAAGCTTGGATTACTGCTGGCATAGGTATTCTTTGTGTTCAGGCCCATTGTCAAGCCTATTGCCAGTATCATGACGAGCAATACCAGCAATCCTCTGTTTGTCCTTGTCTCTTGTTTCATAACTTCCTCCTTCTTTTGCTGTTTAGATATATTTTTTGATATAACGGATTAACGTCTTCGTGTCCTCCCATCGCTGGGCGGTTTCCTTTGCACCTAGCACAACCGTGATGTAGCACTTTCCTTTATGCCGGTAGGCTCCAACAAAGCAGCAGCCCGCATGTTCGGTGGTGCCAGTCTTAATGCCTGCAATTCCAGATACTTGTCCCAGCAGCTTATTGGTGCTGCGGAAGGTATAGGACTTCTTGTGTTTTAAGCTGGTGAAGCTGTATTTCCTTGTTTGGATCACCTGCCGGAAGTGAGAATTCTTCATAGCATATCCACCGATGATAGCCAGATCCCTTGCGGTGGAATAATGGTTCTTGCTGTCCAGGCCGTGGGGATTGACGAAGTGGGTGTTTTCACAGCCCAGGTCCTTTGCCTTTTGATTCATCTTCTTTGCAAAGGCTTTCACACTTACTGATGTATGCTCAGCCAGGGCGGTTGCGGAGCCGTTGTCCGATAAGACCAGAGCAGCATAGAGCAGGTGCTTCATTTTTACCTTATCCCCGATCTCGTAGCGCAGGGTGGTAAAGGGTGTTGTGACGGCCTTCCTGGAAAGGGTTGCCTTGCTGTCCCACTTTTTGTTTTCCAGTGCCAGAATTGCGGTCATCATTTTGGTGGTACTGGCATTGGCCCGTTTCTTGTCCATGGATTTGCCATAGAAAATCTGACCGGATTTCTGTTCCATGATGATAGCGCTCTTGCCATGCAGCTTTAGGGTTTCTCTGTTTCTCGTATAAATAACGATTTTGGGGCTGGTATAGGCAGTTCCGCCTTTTCCTTCTTTCATAGAAAGCCGCCACACAGAGCGGTTTGTCTTCTTCCAGTTCTTTGGGTAGGTGATGGTGATTTTGTCTTTCTCTGCTTCGTCTGTGCGGAAGGTTTTCTTGGTTTTCCAGGTTCCTGCTTTTCGGTCATACATTTGCAGGGAAACGGCTCTCCCTCTGGCCGGATAGATGGAAATGGTGTCCTTAATGGTGCTGCTGGCTGGCTTGGTTGTGCCTTCCATAATCCCGCTGATTCTGGTATCAATTACCGGGGCTGGCTCTGGTTCGGAAGGCTCCTGTGGGTCTTCGTCCGCGTAAACAGCGGGAGCCATTGCCAGCAGGAGCAGCATACTAAGCAGCAGGAAAAGAAAAAGCCTGCTACGTCTCTGTCCGGCCTGGTTTGTGCTAGGGTTCATTGGTGTGTTGTCCTCCTTCTTTATTTGATAGTTTTCTCATTTCATTCCCCTGTTGATTGTGTTTGCAATCATTAATCTCCAATACTCCTTGTTTGTACATTTGTATAAGCGACCCTGCTTCTGCCTATCAAACAACCACAGATTTTGGGTTTTTATCGCTATGAGTATACTTTCTATCCCCTCTTTCACCTCCTGCGTTTCTTCTATCTTATCAAACCACCTGGACACCTGCTTGTCCAAATGATTTCTTATCATTATTGTCTATAACTATATATTTAACTTTTTTAGATTATTCTATCATGCTTTGGTCCATATTACAATCAGGATATTAAATTATTTTACACAGACAAGAAGGAAGGCTGATCCATTGCTACAGGAAATTGATTATGCTCAGTTGGGCAGAAAAGTGAAGTCCCTCCGCCTGAAACATGGCCTTACTCAGGATGCGTTAGCAGAACAGGTCCATTGCTATACGTCCCATATTTCCAATATTGAAAATGATCATACCAAAGTCAGCCTAAATACCCTGCTTGCCATTGCTAATGCCCTGCATACCAGCATTGACTATTTGCTTTCCGAACAGTATGACAATCCCTCTCTTGCCCTGGATCAGGAAATCCTCCGCGCTGTACAGCACTGTGATATTGAAACGAAAGAGAAAATCCTCAAAATTATTGAGATTTTATAGAAGTCATAGATCCAGCTTCTTCCTCAGAAATCAGCTGCAGGACTTCCTGCAATTCCTCTAATACTTTTTGTGCCTGCTGCACACTTCCATGAATCGCTTCCATATAGATACTTGCGTCATAAATGTCTTCCTGTTCTGCTGTATAAATGGCAAATAGAGTGCTCTTTAGAATTTCCATTTGCTGTTTGATATGCTGTACTTGATCGTACAAGTGACATGGCTGTCTGTTCATTACCTTTGCTCTCCTTTCCTCCACGCTGTTCGTAATCATTCATGCCTATCTTAGCAGACCACCTGGACACCTATCTGTCCCAGTGAATTTTTTTATGTATCTTGTCGATTAGGAAATGGGAGTTCCTGCTTCATACCCGCTCCCCGTTCCTCAACCGCTTCAGCCAGTCTTGTAAAGACTCCAGCTCTTCCTGCAGGAGACAGATTTGTTTTAATAGCCCATATAATGCTTCCTGATACAGTTCCCAATTACTTCGATTACACTGCAGTGCAGTATGAATTGCGGTTAACGTGCTCCATAAAATTGCTAGTTCCTGCCTGACATCTTCTAATCGACTGTAGACACGGCTTCTTATTCCATCTTCCGTCATATGGTACACCTCCTTTATCGGTCTTTATTAATCCAGTCTAAGAATAGTTCCACTTCCTGTTTTAACCGGTACGCCTGTCTGGACATGCCGTAAATTGCATCCTGATACGTGTCTGGACTTGCAAACTCTGCCCGCATGGCATCATGGACAGCTTCTAGCATACTCCATAGGGTTCGGATTTCAATAGTGATTTCCTCTACACGGTTCTGTACTTCTAATAATTCTTCTGCATTCATATTTCCTTACCTCCTTGATTTCTACAGAATTAAAAAATACCCCCTGCCATAGCTGAATTGCTAAAGCAGAGGATTCATAATGATAATATATATTTGTAACGAAACGCTGTTACAGTTGGAAACGCATGAAAAAGGATACATCGGAACGAGCAGAAGTGAACATAGCTTCTATTGAGTTCTATAGCTCAAGTAAAACATTCATGGATGGAAAGGCTTCCAATTTCAGCTATTAAAAGAATTCTAAAACAATGCCACCGCACCGCAAGGACAGATCGCCCGAGTAAACAAGGGGAATCGTTGGTTATGAGGAGCGGCGGCATTCTCTGATTCGTAAGCATTCCCATAGTTGACAGCTTAGAAAAACCTTACGCATTTCGAACAGTAGCCCAGAGCATCTATCCCGGCATCTACTCAGGTCAGAATTTCCCGGGCTACTAAATTTGCAGAAGCAACCCTTCTACCTATATCTGCCTCCGTCGTCGCCCTGCCGACGCCTCTGACGCCCAGAATCAGGAGAAATCTTCTTTCGCCGCCCATTCGCCGCCCGAGTGAAACGCACGAAAAAGCATTCGATGTAACTACTTGTAACCAGATGTAAATCGCCCAGATCCATTGGAATCAAGCCATTTCGGGCATAAAAAAACCTCAGAACGGTTGAAGTTCCAAGGTTTGCTTTCATGGTTGCGGGGACAGGATTCGAACCTGCGGCCTCCGGGTTATGAGCAAATCGAACATACGTTCTTATCTCTAGTATTTCCAATCCATCTGGACTACCGATACTCCCATTCGACGACGAGCTGACGACGGTGCTCCTGAATCTGCCTTTAGAATCTTTCTGTTTTTACTCTCAAAGAAATACCACCGAAAAGTTTCATCAACTCCCGCTTTAAGCTTATATCCTAAAAAATTTGCCCTCTCTCACGGTCAGACTGCACGTCTCTCAGACAAACGGAAATCTATGTGGACAGCCCATCTATCAAAAGGGAAGAAGCCGCCAGAAATGAAATCTGGGCCTTCTACGCATCGGTGGCATTTTTCCTTGCAAATACTGGAATCCTACCCATTATGCTCGTTTTGTCTGGTTCGGTTCTGGCCCAATGCCTTTGCATGAATGAAACCACAAAGAGAAGCAGGATAATGGCCCCGCTTCCCTTTTCTTTCGATTCAATCACTTTTTCATAAGATCTGTCCCTTCCCAGTATATGGGTGGCTCTTGGCATAGTCCGAAGCTTTTTTTGCAAATTCTCCCGGCGCAAGCTGATCAAAGTATTCCCGTTGCCATACGGTATAATCAAACTTATCTTGTTTAATGAGTGCAATAAAATATTCTGCATTTACCACTCCCATGTGTTCGACCAGACAGGCAAAGCCCTGATCTAAAATTTCCACTGCATTTGTCATGTTCTCTCTCCCTCCATTCTCCGAATAAACTCTCCCGGTGTTACCAGCTGTATCTGATCGGTTATATATTTCAACAAGCGGTCATCGGTTGTAATCAAATAACTGCATCCTGCCTGTATCGCACAAGCTACATGATATGCATCTTTTTCCTTGATTCCGGTTTGCATAATCGCAACGGCCCTTTCGCCAATCTCCATTTCCTTCTGATTACTGACATAATAGGAAGTATGCTCCTCCATAAAGGCCTGGATCGTCATTTTCTTTTGCATGGACCGATTCGCTCTATTCTCATATTCCAGAATATACGATGTCACTAGCTCCAACTTCCCCTGCCGAATTAAATCTTGAATATGGAGCTTCGCCTGTGTCTCCAAACAGATTCGCATCTGTGACTGATCGTCGTAAGGACGATTATAACTACACGTATCCAAATAAATCCGCATGATTTTCTTCCTCCTGTTCTTTAAATTTCCTGTGCCCTATGCGTTCTTCTATTCCGCTCGCCGTTTTATCGTCTCTCATTCCGGAAGCATCGCCCTGCTGTTGATAGCTATATTATAGGGGATTGGCACGCGTTTTACAAGTTAGATTCTTTCCTGCACATCGTGCTTCTTATCGCCGCCTACCCTGTTAGAGCTTGAACATAACAGAGTTTTTCAGCAATGCCACCGCACCGAATCACCAAATTTCCCCAGTAAAGCAGGGGAATCTTCCATTATGAGGATCGGCGGCATTATGTTCTGATGTTCCAGTTCCCTTGTTTTCCAGAGGAGCTGCGAATGCGATCCTGCAGAATGCCACCACGCTTTCATCGACTGCCTATTTTGCAGTTTAACAAAGGATTGTGTTTTCGTAGTGATTGTCATGACACATCCCGTTTTGTTCTTCTATCGCTTAATTTTGGGTCTTATCGGCTGCATCTCGGCACAGGTCTTTTCAATCTCTGATTATAAAAACAAGCCCCCTGCTGGTTAGAGGGCTTGCATAGGAACGAGGCTTTTTTTACTGAGCTTTTTGTCCGGAAAAGAGTAGGGCATCCATATCTGCTGCTACCTGCTCCAGGCCATCGTTCAAAACATTGACATATTGGTTCAGGGTCGTACTGGTCTGCGCATGCCCGAGATAGCGGGAAATACTGGCGATATCACAACCTTCCGCCAATGCCAGTGAAGCAAACGCATGTCTACAGATATGCATCCCCACAACAGGTAACCCATTAGCTTTCAGAAAGCGTTTCCATTTGTGACTGATGCTATCTGGCTGGTAGCATGCCCCATTAGGCTGACAGACCATCAGACGGCTGTCCTGGAAATCTGGCCCATAGTAAAGCTTGTTTTCCTTATACTGAATCAACTGCCTTCGAATCAGTGCATTCATTTCCGGGCCTACATAAATCGTTCGCACCTTGTCCATCTTTGGCTTCTTTACTACCGATCCTTTTTCTGCCCGCACACGATTATTTTGGATCTGAATGGTCATCGTCTCGGAATCCCAGTCATCAAATGTGATGCTGATAATTTCTCCACGCCTGCAGCCTGTGGCAAAGAGTAGTTTCACCAGAAATTCCATGTCAGTTCCCTCTGCAGCCTGTACAATCCGCTCTACATCTACCTTTTCCAGAACCGCAGTCTGTGGCTTTTCCTTCTTTGGCAGCTGCAGGGCTTTGCTCTCACAGGGATTTTGTATCAGCATTCCATTGGCAACTGCCCAGTCTAAAATTTTCTTTAGTAGCAGAAAGTGATTGTGAACCGTTTTAGGTGAACGCTCCCCTCCGTTATAGAAGGAATTCACATAGCTTTGGATATCCCGTACGGTCAGCTGCTGTACCGATAGATGACCTAGAGTATCCAATAAATCTTTTTCCAGAATCTTCTTATAGTTGGCAATCGTCGTTGGGCTGAGCATTTTGTTGTCTTTGTGTAGAAATAGGTTGTCATATTCCGAAAATAATTCTGCCATTGTGATGTCCTCGTTGGATGCGTGCCCATTGTTCTCCAGCTCTGAAAGCCACTGCCGCAAGGCCTTTTCCGCAGCTTTCTTTGTTACATTTTTCAACGTTTTATAATGCCTTTCGCGTTTACCCGTATGGTTGGAACGTTCTGCAATTAATTGGTAAACATGTCCGTTTTTTACAGTCCTCTTTCTAATGTGTCCTACATAATTCATATTTTTCTCCTTTCTAACATTTTTGGATATATTTATAATTATAATATATATTTTTCCTTTTTATCATTGCGGCAGCACAGATTTTCCATGCTGCCGCTTTTACCCACTATTCTGCTACTAGCAAATCAGAGAGCAGTACATATTCATCAGAACGTACCTCATCCGGTTGCAGGCTTTCCAGCTGCATCGTATTTAAATTGATGAACAAGGCCGCTGGGATTGGCCATTCATTTGTATTCATATTTGTATCGTTAAGTATATTATTATCCATAATTATTTCCTTTCTTGTTTTTGTAAGTAAGTATCCAGTTGATTTCGATTTACCCGGTATTGCCGCCCTAGTTTCAGGTACGGTATGCCACTTTCCCGAATAAACGACAAAGCGTTGTGATAACTAATTTTCAACAATTTCGCCATTTCCCGAGGAGTCAAATATTCGTCTTGTTTCATTGGCCGCCTCCTATCCTGCGGATCGTTACCTCCGTATAGTCATGCCGTCTTTTGTGACTGTAAGAAAACCCCGCCGCCTTTAAAATATCGCTGCCTTCACCATTCAGCCATCTTGTAAAGGCGGAACTGGAGCCGGGAAAGGTTGATGCTTTCCCATAGGCAGTATGCCTAAGGCGCTCATAAAGCTTTCCTGCAGGGCCATGCAGCTCTTTTTTACCATCCGTTATCATGCAGGCTTTCACCGCTTCTACCACTGGGTTAGCTTCCGCAAACTGCCTCTGCAGTCGTTGTACATTATTGTAAAAGAGATCCTCAAAAGCTTCTACATCCAGATCCATAGCTGCTGCAATGGCCGCCATGTCTTCAAATGCGTCCGCCATACGATGTCTTTTTCGCAATCCTAGCTCTTGTTTCATGCACATCGCTTTACTAATTGTATCGAAAACACCTGCCAAAATTTGTGGTTTGTCACACTGGAAGGCATTCCAGAATTCCGTGTCAGTCCGTCGATTTTTTTGCTCAATTTTTTGCAGCTGATAGCAAAGGCTTCGTTCGCATAAGTCACTCTTCGGGCTGATAATTTCGATTCCATTTACAACCAATGCGGTTTTCAGCCTTGAAACTACTTGTTCTCGGTTTGTATACAATTTTCGTCTGGTTACACTGGTGCCTGTAATAGCAGCCGCTAGCAGATTGGAGATCTCTTCACTAAAAATTGCTGTATTGTCCAAAATGCAAAGATTTTCATTAGCGAGCAGATTTTCAAAATCATGATAGCTCTTCGGTGTTGAACAAATACCTGCCAGGCACGGGTCAATCAGTTCTCGGATTATGCGGCTCAGGGTACTCTTTCCGGTACCCTTACTGGAATTTAGAACCATTGCCAGATGGGTACTATGGGGCATAAACAGCTGAATTAGGTGTATCTTAAAGAGCTGTAATTCTCTGGGCGGCAGATTAATATAGGCATCTAACAGGGCTAAATTACCCTGCTCTGCGGGCAATACCTGCTCCTGTGTAGAAGCAGGTTTTAAAAAGTTATATATCCCTGTATTCGATATGTTCCACCCTCCCGGTTTTATAATCACTCTTTTCCAGTTTTTATCTGCTAAAAAGTACTCCATATAACCGGCCGTTCCAGCTATTCGCTGATGTAATGCTTCTGTCCGCTCTTTTAAAATTGCCTGATTCTCATAGACACGAAGAACGGTTTTTAAATTTGGTGCATACTGCAAATTTTCCCGTAGTCGATATTGCTCCGACAGGAATGCTTGCAGCTTCCGGTCTTCTAAGGCACAAATTTCCATATGATCTTTCCGCAGCCATTTGACATATACCTGCTCCGGATTATCAGCGTCACAAAATAATGTCATTGGTTCCATAATCTCTTGCACCGTCTTATAATTAAGCATCATTTGTGTTCTATCTCCTTTCTTCTTTTTTTACATCAATATACAATATCCTCATTTTTTGTCAACCCTTTTTAATGTTAGAATTTCAACGATATATGGAAATTTTCCAAATTAACATTTGCATATTTATTCTTTTACCGTCTCCGTTTTTCGTATATTTATTCACAAAAAACATTACTTTTTCTGCATCGTTTTTGCGATAGGCTACGAGCTTCTAGGGTTATAACTATGCAATCATTTTAGTCAAGGAATACCTGCCCTGCCGTTTAATTCACCACATTAATTCACCCAATATAACCCATTAATTTTAAAATATTCCTGTATTTTTTTGTATGTTATGGAAATCAGAAATTTAAAAAAAAAATTAACTACAAATGTAAAAGCCAAAACACAGGGAGAGCGTTTTCTTACATAAAAATAGTAGGAAAACCGGTGCTCTCCCTATTGGCGATATAGCTGTGTATCAGATAAGTCTATGACACACTCTATTTATTTCTTCTTTGCTTTACTGGCACCTTTCTTCACTAATCCGTAAATCGTTACTGTCGATGCCGTTCCCTTGGCAAAGGCCGTAAAGCTCTGGGTCACCGTAACGGCTGCTGCTATCAAACTTCCAATCATCTCCTCAGCCTCCCTTCTTTCTCACGGCATGCTGAATTCCTTCTGCTACGGCTATGATCACAAGACCAAAGCCTGATCCTCCAACAAAAAATCGTATCATCGTGTTTCCCCTCCTTAATAGTCTTCTGCAAATAACATGGTGATGTGGGTGATATCATCCAGGGCAAAGATGGTCTTCCCATCCAGGTACTCCGGCAGGTTCTGCTCCATATCGGCCATGTGGTAGAGCCGCTGGCAGGCTGGCTGGTCCTGTCTGTATACAATCTGAAGCCTTCCTTCCCCGTCCAGTTCCAGCTTCAGGGCCTGCAGATAGTCTGCCGGATGCTCGGCCAGTTCCTGTTCCAGAATCTCCCACAAAAACGTTTGCAGCTCTGTAGGCACCTGTTCCGCAATTCCTCTCGCGGTGTAGTGGTCTTTTGGTATGTCAAACATTCCTTCGTTCCTCCTGTTCTTCCTTGCATTCTTTCATCTGGTTGAGCAACAGCCTTACCGCTCTTCCGGGAAGACCATGGTAATATGGGTTTCATCGTCAATGACGTAAAGTTTCTTTCCATTTACCTCGGGCATATCCGCTCCTACCCCTACCAGAACATAGCCCTGTTCATACTCTGGCTGCTCCTGGCTATAGTGAATATACAGCGTGCCTTCTTCGTCTGCCTGCAGCTGGAAAATCTGCAGGTAATCCATGTCATGCAGCTGTTTCTGCTGTTCTAAAATCGTCCATAGGAATACCTGCAGCTCCAGTGGTAGCTCCTCTGCTACGCCTCGACTGCAGTAACGTGGTTTCTCTCGTTCAAACATCGTTGCTTCCTCCTGTTGTGTTGTTGTTCTTGATTTCCGTCTCAAGTACGGCAGGCCTTATGACAATCAGATGATAGTCACTGCCGCATAAGAATAGCTCCTCAATCCAGAGTACCCGTCCTTTCTTGCAAAGGAATTCTGCATACTCCGGCTCCTGCCTGCTCAGATGATACCGGTCCAGTAATGCTTCATAGTCTGCCTTCTGGTATGGCTCTGGGAAGACGGCCAGGTAGCCTCCCAGATCTCCATCTACGTCTCGGTCTTCGCCATAATACTGGTTTAACGTTTTCATTACATCCAGTATCTCCGCCTTAACAGCTTCCGGTACATACTCCGGCACTTCCGCCAGATGCTCCCGTTTCCACACTTTCGTATATAGACCATGCAAATGCTCACCTCCTTTCCTTCATGCCTCTGCTTCTTCCTGTAGCTTTAACAGAGTCTTATAAAATTCGACAGACGGCTCCTGATAGGCAAGAACGTCCTCTGCTGACAGCTGGTCCAAATGACGCAGGATAAACTCCTCACTCAACTTCTGATAGCGTCCCACTTCCTCCCAGCAGAGATCGGATTCCATTTCCTCTAAAAAGGCTTCGTTTAGCCTTTGATCGGCACAGATCAGATGCCAGTCCACCTCGTCCTTATGCCTGCGAATAAAATCATCCGTCAACCTTTGATGGATACAGAGTTCTTGCCAACTGTCCGGATTGATGTGGTGGGAGAACTGTTCCAGGAAATCCTCGGATAAACGGCCCCATAGCTTATCATTTAAGAAGACACGCTCCCAGTCGAGACGCTCTTCATACTCTTTGGCAAAGGCAAAGCTAAACCGCTGATGCAGAGAAACCTCCTGCCAATCCAGATGCTCTGCAAACTCCGTCATGAATCCTTCCGACAAGCTCTGGTAAGCGCACAGAACCGTGAAATTGATCCGATCCACAAACTCCCAGAGGAACGATACCGACAGGCTCTGGTGCATGCCAATGTAGTCCCAATCTATTTCCTCTGCGTGCTCCCGTATTAAGTCTTCAGGGATAGCCTGTACATACGATACTTCGTTCCAATTCACATGCTCCGGGAAGGTCCGAAGGAATTCCTCGGATACACCATGTTCACAGGCTGTTTCAAACCACTCCTGATAGTCTTCGTTCTTCATTGTGTTTCACCTTCTTTCATGCTTTCATGGGAATATCTGCTTCTGACCCTTCTGCCGGTGCTTGGATTTCTTTCAGGACTTTCTTCTTCCTGCCTCTTTTGGCTGGTTTCTCTGATGGCAGCTCCTTCTTTGGAAACTGATACTCCCGCAGTCCCCAGACTTCTCGTTTGTGCCGAATTCCCAGGTACAGGACATGGACGCACTCTTCACTATCCAGAGTTAAGGATGGAGCAGACAGCTGATAAAGCTTCCCCTGTGGATGATAGGTCGCAAACAGGTTCGAAATGCGGGCCTTCGTCAAATTTGCCGCTTTACAGGTTGCCATGGAATTTCCCCATGCAAGAATGAGGAATGTCTTTTGAAAATCTGTCTCCTTTAGAACGGATTCGATGTAGGCCAGGTTTTCTTCGTCAACCTCTAACCCTCTTGCAGACAGCTTTTCTGACGCACAGACCTGCGAGAAGAGATTCAGGATACGGACGGACCGTAGCTCTAATTCCTGCATTTTGCAGATCAGATGGTTGGTGCTCAGGTCCGTCTTATATGGTTCTTGTGCGGTAGTGGTGGGATAGAGGCCAATGAGAATGGCGTCACTTCCCCGGGCTGGTGCTCCCGATTCATCGAGTAGGACTTTTTTGACCTCATAGGTGTACGTGTTATCATCGGATGATACGATGGTGGTCTGCACACTGGTGATACTGGTATTCATAGTTGATTCCTCCTTTGTGTAATGATTTTTAGATATACAAAAAGCAGAGGTGTTAGCTGGTATGCGTTCCTCTGCTTTCTTTTGGTAATAACGGTATAAAGGTACGTTCTATGGGCTTCGGAACACAGACCGGAGCATAGAAATACCTTATTTTGTTTGTGGCAATCAAAGAGCAGTAAGCACATGATTGATTTCTGTACTTACTGCATTAATTTATGATCGGATATAGTTATCAAACGACCCTCATGCTAATTCATTATTACATCTATCATATGGGCAGATGTAATAATGAACCATCCTTGCAATTACCATGAGGAGTGTTCTTCACGTTGGTCAGCTTCCCAATTATCCCAATCCTTATCCCATTCATCAACATCATCATAGTCATCTAAATCAGGTTCTGAATCGTAATCCCAAGTACCACCAGAATCCTGAGGATGATAATCATTATCTGCTCGTTTCATTTATGTTACCTCCTACTTTCTTTTCTCATGCAATCATCCCAGAAGCAGCTACAGCTTTTGCTTTAACTGTTGGCCCTGCTGAAATAACTCATGAATTGCATGTTCGTAAACTGCTGGATTTCCAATCCCTGTATTTCTAGCAGCATACAGGATTGTCCGTTAATCTACTAAAATAGTATGATCTAATCATCGTCTCTATCGCCTGAATCCATATCCTCAGCTGTAGGACCATACTCTTCTACTTGGCGCTCATAGACATATTCATCATAAGAAATATAATCAGAAGCCTCCGACTCTTCCCAATCCTCATACCATCCATCTTCGCCAGGATCTTCATCCAAATCAGGACGCCCATCTTCCTCAAAGCACATAATAGCACCTCCTTCCTCAAAGATTTTTATTTCTGATCAGAGAACAACCTCTGTATCATAACAAATTCAGACCGCATTTTAATTCTGCGATGTTAAGGTTCCCATATCCTATGAAGAGCGTAGCTTGCCCTTGCCAGTTTTCGTTATAACGCTTTCCATCTCATTCAGCCACCCCAGAAACATCTGCAGCTCTTGCTCTAGCTGGTAGCCCTGCTGAGACAATTCCTGGATCGCTTCTTCGCAAGCTTCTGGATTTCCAACCCCTGAATTTCTAGCAGCATGCAGGACTGCCAGTTGATTTGCTAACAGATACGTTTTCTTTGTCAGTTCAGATGTATAACTTCCTATTTCTCGTAATTCTTTTGTATTCATAATGTTCCTCTCCCCTAATGTTTCAGTACAATACCACCGATTTGCACCTTTCCCTTTCATAACGGCTTGCCCCACATGCCAAACCAGTTGGACACCTATTGATTCATCTCCAAAAATTCCTTCCAAAACCGCTGTCTATCCCGAACTATTTCATATCTATATGGGTATATATCTATCCCTTATTAAAATATATCATGTTTTTATACATCTTACAAGCGCATTCATATTGAAATATAATGAAAAAAACAGGAGACGAGATTATGAAGAAAAAAGACAATCCTTTACGGCAGCTTCCCGTAAATCCAGACGAATATGGTGAAATCAAGATCCATCTGGCTGAAATTCTTGAAGAGAAAGATGTTTCCATCAACCAGCTTTCTTTTCGTGCAGAAATGCAGCGAACTCAATTAAGAAAATATCGGGATAATAAGCTGCAGCGACTGGATCTTGATATTCTGAAGCGACTTTGCTATGTGCTGGAATGTGACCTGCACGATTTATTAGAGTATCTTCCGCCGGAGGAAGGGACTGGAAAGGTACCAGAATAGCTATGAAAATCTACCCTCTTGAACGATGTGGTAGATTTTTATGCTATTGAAAGCGCCCTGTCCATTTTGTTTATAGGTCCCTGTCGTCTTCATTCAGCCATTCTAACAGCATCCGGAATTCTTCTTTCAGAGAATAGGCCTGCTGGGATAATCCGTAAACAGCGTCCTGATAAGTTTCCAACACGGCAAATTCTGCCCGCATAGCATCCTGGAGCATTTCTAAGGAACTCCACAGAATACGGGATGTTTCTTCCATATCCCCAAGGCGATTCCACAACTCCTTTTTCTCTTCTGCATTCATGTTCTCCTTACCTCCTTGATTTCTACAGAAATAAACAGAACCCACTGCCATAGCCGAATTGCCAAAGCAGTGGATTCAAGGTAATAATATATATTTATAAAGAAACGCTGTTACAGTTGGAGACGCATGAACGGATTAAGCAGAAAGTGCAGAAGCAAAAATAGCTTCTATTAATTTTGATAGATCGAGTAAAATATTCTTGGATTGAAAGGCTTCCCATTTCAGCTGTTAAAAAAATTCTGAGACAATGCCGCTGCACCGCAAGGACCGATCGCCCCAGTAAACAAGGGGAATCTTTAATTATCGGGATCGGCGGCATTTCTGATTCATAAGTATTCCCATAGTTGACAGCATAGAAAAACCTTACGCATTTCGAAGAGCAGCCCAGAGCATCTAGCCTAGCTTGCTCTATTCAGACAAAAGCTTTCCAAGCTATCAGATTATTGAGATAGACTGGCCTTCAGTTAGGTTTCCTTAATATATTTTATGATATCTTCTACAGCACAGTCTAAAAATGTGCATAAGTCATTAAGTGTTGTGGTAGTAATTGGCTTATTATGACGAATCCTTGCAATAGTGGAACTGCTCATGTTGTATTTCGTAATGAGGGTATAGGTGCTAACTTTTTTTCTCTTTAACGTATCCCAGAATGGACTATAGATAATCACAAGGCACCTCCCACATTGATTTTCTTTAAGCATATGATATAATCGAATAATTGACTATATGCTATAAAGCGACTATAATATAAGTAAAGCTGTTGCCTAATGATGATGCTCAAATTGCATTGAAACAGAGGTTGAAATCCTCCCTCAGTAGAGTATCTACATCTGAGAAACGGTTCATACTCAAGTCTTGCAAATGCTAATTCACACAATAAAAGGAGATAATTATGAGTAGTATAACAGTAACAACAAAAGAAGAATTAAAAAGAGCTATAAATGAACAGTATGATGAAATCCTTGTTATAGGTAAACTTGCCAAGAAAGTCAAAAAAGCAGAAAAGATAAAAACACTTTCGCCTAAAGCTTTAGCCATGATTAGTGGCCTTGCGGTCGTAGGAACAGGAGCTGCTGTTGCTGCACCTTTTACTGGTGGGGTATCTGCCGCTGCTTTTGCAGCAGCTGCAGCTCCGGCAGCAGCTTTATCTGGGTTGGAGGTTTCCGTTATAGCTTTTATAGTCTTTGTTGGATTAACCGCATTGAGCACACTTTTTGACGATTACACAAAGATCGAAATTGACCGTAATGGTGTTAAATTTGAGCGCAAAAGATAAAGAAATTAATTTTAACAACGCTTCCTAACTTTTTGAGCCTAACATAAAGAATGGATCATTAGTGTGTAACAATTTAAAAGAATTCTGAGACAATGCCGCCGCACCGCAAGGACAGATCGCCCCAGTAAAGCAGGGGAATCTTTGCTTATGAGGATCGGCGGCATTTTCTGATTCGTAAGCATTCTCATATTCAGCAGCTTAGAAAAGCCTTACGCACTTCGAACAGTAACCCGGAGCGTCTATCTCACCATCTGCTCAGGCCACAATTTCCTGACCTCTTAAATTTGCAGAAACAACCTTTCTACCTGTTCCTGGCCCCGTCGTCGTCCTGTCGACGCCTCTGACGCCGAGAATCAGGAGAAATCTTCCTTCGCCGCCCATTTGACGCCCGAGTAAAACGCACGAAAAAGCATTAGAAGTAATTAGATGTAACTAGAAGTAAATCGGCCAGATCTGTTGGAATCAACCCATTCCGGGCATAAAAAAACCTCGGAATCATTGAAATTCCAAGGTTTGATCGCATGGTTGCGGGGACAGGATTCGAACCTGCGGCCTCCGGGTTATGAGGACCCCTAACCTGTGCTCCGGAATGTAGTGTTTCCAACATCTGTCGGTGCTCCGCTCCTGTCTTCGACGACGGATGGGCGACGGTGCTCCCGAATCTGCCTTTAAAACCTTTCTCTTTTGTCACCGAATTATTCGTGCTCCCATATTTTCATCTATCTTTTCTATAACCAATGTCCATTCATATGGTTGTCTTTGTTGAATCCTTTCCGACGACGAGCCGACGACGAAACGTTCTCTGCTTTTAAACTAGAATGCGATGCTCCACTTTGAGTAGAGCAGTACCTTGCATCTTACCGTAGCTTTTTGTGAAAAGGCCTTAGCAGTAAATTCGGATAATAAGGATCGGTGATATAAGTTATAACCATGTTAATCTTCCGAAAGGAGGTAATCGATCCTTATATTCCAAACAGCGATCCAGCTAAGGCCTTTTCCTAATTCAATCAGAGCACATAATCTATGGCTCCTTCTGATCTTCTTCCCTATCAGGATACCATATCTCATGGACAACAATATGTCCATATAAAAAAATTTTTTCTTTATTTTCGTATTGCAGGTAGCCGAAAGACTTTATCATTTTTTAATTTCACTCTGTCACTTGTTTCTGCTGATAGCCTTTTCCATCTTACCCCGCTTGAGGAATTAAAGGCTTTCCCGTTCATCTGCTCCAATCCTCCACCTGTCGCGACATGGCCTTCCACGGCAGGAGGAGCGTAGGCCATCAGGTAAAAAGCCTTGAAGCAGAGAAACACGCTTCTGACCATCTGTCTTCTATCTTCCCCTGCCCCGAAAATAGGCAGAATGCGCCTTTTTTCCATCAAGAGGAACAATATGCGAACTTTGAAAAATCTCTCCGTAGTTTGCCTGTTTGGAGTCAATCGGACTGCCTTTCTTATGTGGTATGTTCAAAAAAATTCCTGTATCAGAAGTCAGGCAGAGCATCTATACTTGCCCTGCCTGTTCTCCACTCTCTGCCCGTCCAGAAGTGCCTCGTCTTTCTACTGTACTTTCTGCTCCTGACTTCCATATAGATAGTCACTCATTTTATTGACAGCTTCCTGACTGCTTTTTTCCATCACATGTGAATAGATGGAAAGCGTTGTGCTGATGTCAGCATGTCCAAGAATCTGAGAAATGACCTTAGGGCTTACTTCGTTGTCTAAATAGACACTGGCGCAAATATGCCGGAGATCATGGAACCGCATATGCGGCAGGCCATGTCGTTTTAGATGTCTGCGAAATTTCTCAGAAAAATAATCCGCATTGTATGCATCCCCGTTTTCTTTGCAGAACACCAGCTCCGTGTCGTGAAAGTCCGGCCCGTATTTTAGTTTCCGTTCCAGGTAGTAAGCCCGCTGTTGTTGTAACTTGCCTGTTAATACTGCATTGAGCTGTACGGTCCGGTTTCCTGCTTCTGTTTTTGGATCCTTTACACAGTTTCTGCCATTCACGCTTACGATATTCTCTGCTACTGTTAATGTGTGCTTGTCGAAGTCGATCTGGCTGAATTTCAATCCCAATAACTCGCCTCTTCTTAAACCGATGCTAATTTCAAGCTCAATTGGCAGCTCCAGATCCGTACCCTGAACCGACTGCAGTAGTGCCTGTATCTGCTCATCGGTATAGATTTCGCATTTGAATTTCTTCCGCTTTGGTAACGTCACCTTCAACGCTGGATTTTCTTTCAGCAATTCCATTTGCACTGCGACATCGAGAGCCTTTTTAAGGCACTGATATTTGTTGATTACGGTCTTCGGCGCTAAAGGCTGTCCCGAAGCTGGCGATGTTTCAGAAATCTGGTTGATCCACTTCTGAATCATAAGCGGCGTTATATCCTGCAGCAGATTGTTTCCCAGTATTGGGAGGATATAATTGTCGATTGCATCTCGGTAAGAATCCTGTGTAGTGGGGGACAGGCCTGCTGTTTTCACGTATAGCTCCTGAAACTGCCGCAGCCACGCCTCGACGGAAATCTTACTTTTGGGAAGAAAGCTGTCTTGCTCATATTCGGCAAGCAGCTCTCTTAATTTCTTCTCTGCGGCTTTTTTGCCAATGCCGATGGGAAGGGTGAGGTAGTTCCGCTTCCTTTTTCCATCAACAGACTCCCGCTCAATAATTAACTGAAATTTCTTACCTTGGTTTGTTTCACGTTTTCGGATATGACCAGTTACTTTCATTCGTATCACTCCTCTCTGCTTTCAGCAACTTTTCATTTCGTTTCTATCTAAGATATAATATAAATTTTATAGTACTATATTTTACACCATTATACTTTTTGCACACCAAAGGTGTTATCTTGATTTTATTTTCTCCTATAACCCCACTGTTTTCCTCTGTGCTGCATTTTTGTTATAGAATCGTGGGGATTTTATACATTTTGCAATAAAATCGCTGAAATCATCAATTTTGGCTATCCAGGTTTTATGTGAGCGAGTTCACTCTTTAGTGTATGCACCTACACCCTCTGCCCCCATTCCCCCTCATTAATCAATATGGTTTTAAAAGCACCATCGACATTTCGTCTTACCTTGCAATGCTATAACACCTATATGAACAAGAGCCTTTAGCTATATAACCGTGTCAGGGGCCTCATTCATTTATGAGGCCCCAATTAAGAACCTGTCCCTTCTTATGTATATAAATCAGCTACAGGGATATACTTGCTCAGATCATCTAAGGCTTCATCATTTAAATCAATATAATGTAACTTCCCCGTTGTTATATCAATTACAGGACATTCCGGTATCTCACCTTTTCGCATCACTACCGGATTGCATTGCAGCTCCTCATGCGTATATATATTTATCATATCATTTTCCTTTCTTTATCATCATTTTGCTATTATTATTTAGTACTGGAAATCCCTCGCTGTTTTGTGGTAAAACACCCCCACGGATTTTGTAATTTGGCAAGTGTAGATAGCCTTGAATTTTTACATATTTCGGCTTTGGTTTTCCCGCTAAGATCATTGCGCTATCAAGCAATTTCCAGAATTTTTGTGTCGAATCTGTTCCTCTGGATGAAATTCCTGCACCCTGTAACCAGCTCTGATATGCTCGCAGTAGTTCTTTGCGGCTGATGCGCTGGCCGTCTTCTTCTTCCAGCACTTCTTGAAAAAAGGTTTTTACAGGATTCTGTTCGTGTTCATATTGCATAGTTGCTTCCTTGATTTTTCGGGAATCTGTAAATTCAAAGTGTTGTCCCCTAAGGCGAATGGCCCCCTCAATCGCCCAATTTAAAATGCCGCTCAACTCCGAAGGAAGAATTTTTGTTTTTCGCTGCTTGTCCATTTCCTCACTACGAAAAACCCGATCAAAAGGTACAATGAGTAGCTTACGCTGAAACCCATGACTCAAATCGCCTGTGTTGGGAAGATTGTTCAAGAGAAAAACTAATGTCGTCGTTTGCTTTACAGTTAAGTCAGTCTTAAATTTCCTCGGGATACTGACCGTATCGCCGCTGGCAAATGCTTTTAGATTCTCCGTATGAATCGTTTTTGTTAACTCATTCTCGGCAGATAAATTTAATGCTTTTCCGATAATGGATTCAAGCCCGAAGCGTTCTCCAAATTGAGAAAGTGGGATATGACTTGTGTTTTCGTTACCAATGAGTGCGGTCAGCACTTCGCTCAATAACGATTTTCCATTAGAACCGATGCCTACCCAGAAAAAGATTTTTTCGCTTTTGCTTGAATTCAACAATGCATTTCCGAAAATCTCCTGCATGACTGCCATCCGTTCTTCATCGTCCTGAAAAATTTCTTGTAAGGTCTCTCTAAAAATGGGGCATTGTTTAGAAATATCGTATTCTACTGGGATTTTGGATTGGAACATATCTTCTGGACAGTAGCTACGTAACTGCTGTTTTTTCAAATCATAGACGCCATTTTGTAGAGGAATCAAATCCTCGGGCATTTCTAACCCGTGAATCCTAGGCACGGATCGTTCGAGACCTTCAAAAACTTCTTTTTCATAGTGTGATTGCCAGCTTTGTGGTACAATTTTATTCATGATAACCATGAGGAGTGTTCCCAGCAGCAGATTTGTTAAACATTCCCACAATCCAGACAACCGATTGTAAATGCATAGTGCTCCATTTAAATTGCTTATTTCACAAATTTCTCGTAAATATCCCACGCATTGATTAACGTTAAAGCGAACACGTCCTTCTTCATTTTTCGTAAGACCCAGCTTTTTTCGTTGGGTACTCTGCCACTCTTGCTCCAATTCTTCGGAAGGGGACTGCTGAGCAGCTCCCTCCAAGTTCTTTTGGCTATTCCAATCCTTGTCTATATATTGCAAAACCAGTTCTTCTGCCTTTATTGCGTTTTTCATCATAGCTTGTTCCTCCTACATATCAAATGAAATTTTATAATCTTCTGCAGTAAGATCGACAATCTCCATTCCGCAGCGGTCTACAAGATTGCCATAGCGTCCTTGATAGAGAACGTATACCTGTTCCTTTAACCCTAGTAACTCTTCGTCTTCTGCATCCGGTTCAAAGCCATATGTTGTGAGCAATGAAATTAAAGCAGTCCACCTATGATTTTTTTCTTTATACCGTTCCCGTATGTAATAAATATCGCCCTTTTTGTCGATTAGTTCGTAACAAAAATCGATATATTCCAGTTTTCCATTTTCCTTCTCGGACTTGCGAATTTCCATCAGTACCGATTGATAATATCCCTGAGGCACATTGTTATCTACCATAAAGGTATATCTGTATTTTAGACTATCCCTCATAATTCCCATAGTGTTTCACTTCCTTTCTTCTTTTCATTTTATAGGGATTATATATATTAAATCGGGTCTTCATGGGAGCCACCCTTCCTTCTGCAGGCCTGCAGCATTTTTACCGGTATACACAATATATTCCTTTTTTATTCATAAGTCAACCCATCAAAACATTGAAAAATGGTAATTATATTTAGTATTTTTTTACACTTTTTGAATATTAATTTATAAATATGCACATTTTTTCTGCTTTTTTTGAGATTTTTCACTGTTTTTACGAATTTTCAGCTTTCCAAACATCGGCAGCCCAGGTTTTCCTATATGTATATTTTTGTATATGATTTTTATATAGGAAAACCTGAGCCGAAGCAATATTTACGCTCTTTATTTAATTACTATATTTTACAATTATGGATAGTAATTTTTTTAATTTTGTGGAAAAGGGGGCAAGGAAGGGGGGAGACTTAATGGGCATTTCCCCTTTTAAATTAGATTGTATTTCTTAATCTTTTTTATTTTTTAGGGGAAAGGGGGAAAAGGTTTTGTAAGAAAGAAGATAAAAAAATAAAGAAAAATAGAAAAAAATATAAAATGGAATCATAGCACCCTTGTCCCCCTCACCCCCCTCTGCTTTATTTCAGTAATGTATTATTGTATCATAACATTATCTTATTATTAAAGCGTAGCATTGTTATAATAAAATTACTTTATTATAACAATGCCTTTTTAAAGGCCTCATACTTGATAGATTTATTCTAGTAAATCATTATAACGGCATAACTTCATCTCATTATAACAGCGCATCAACATCAAAGTACTATATTACTGCTTCATAAAGACACTCTATTATTTGATTATATCAATCTCTTGATAATCGACTACCGTATAAAATCTTCATTCTAGCATTTTCGTATCAAATATTGATTTACCATTTATTAACATGAGGGGCAAAGGGGATAAGAGGGATACCATTTCTATCTATGAAATAAGTTTCTTGCTTGATGTAAAAATCGTTCTCCAATATATCTGTTATTTTTTGCTTGTTTTCCAAAAAAAAGAAGGCAGGTCAAGCTATTAGAAATCATAATTCTTATAACTTACCTGCCTTCTATTCGTAATTCTATTTTACATTTTTAAAAACACAAGATAGACATTAGTGTTCTTTGATCTGTTCCGCATAAAGATTACGTTTTGATACTTCCACTTTCAGTGCCTCCATAGCCTGTTCTGCAGTTAAGTGTAGCGTCTCCATTAAACTCTGAATGGAACGTAACGTCTCTTGTTCAATTCCACGTTCCAGCCCAATAGCAATCCCTTTTTCCACAACGCCTTTACTTAAATTACACATTTCAAAAATCCCTCCTTCCAAAATCTCGGTCATGGTGATATCAAATTCTTCAGACAGTACTTTGGTCTTTTCTTCCGCTGCCTTCTCTGAGGACAGGAGTACTTGTAATAGCTTCAGCACGCCCTGACACTTCTCTTCCTTTTCTGACCCCAGACAGATCATCACAGCGGTCAGTAAATCATAATCTTCCCGCTTCTCGACTACGTCTCCTATGATGTTTTCTTCCTGCATCACGTATCGGGTGATGGTATTCTGTCGGTTCTTCGGCGGTTCTGCACAGAGCCAGATGCTGTACACCTTCTTGATCTTGTCATACTCCTGATGCACAAATTCCGTCCCATATTGGGAAGAGATCATCCGGCAGCAGTAGTATAAGGCTCTCTTAATTAACGGATATCCCTCATAGAAATCGTTTTGCACTTCCAGATTGATGATAATTTCAATCAGTCCATCCGTTCCCGGTGCTGTTGCGTAGAACCGGATATCATAGGTATTGGTGTTTTCTTTGACTGTACTGTCTTCTACGTTGGCCCCTCGGATTTGCTCGGGGAGTTTGGTTTGCCTCGGCTGGTTTGCTTCTGTCTCTTCTTCTGCTACTTCATCCGGAAAGACGGCTATGGTTCCAATCTGTGGGTTTCCTTCAATGCAGGCCTCAATGTCCTTCCGATCCATATTCCGGTATTCTTCCAGACTGCTCTGCATAATCGAGGCTAATATCTCCCGGTTGACTAACAATCGTTTGCAAACAGCATCATAGGCTTTCATGCCTTCGGTTGTTCTCAGATTTTTGGCCAGTGTGGTTTCTACTTCTATATTCATCGTATGCTTGCTTCCTGCTTCCTTTCCGAGCGCGCTTCTTTTCTTTTATCTTACCATAGTTCCTGATTCGGATCTATACCGGTTTTATCGGAATTGTTACAGGAAGACCGCCTTCTGTTATATTTGTATTCAGACGGTCTCCCTGCTTATGGTAAGAGTCCTTTACAGCGTACTCTGCTTATTTCTTTTTCCTACTAACCTTACCGGCACCCTTTTTGACCAGTCCATAAATGGTTACGGTCGATGCAGTTCCTTTGGCAAAGGCAGTAAAGCTCTGGGTCACGGTAACAGCTGCTGCTATTAAGCTTCCAATCATTTTCTCAGCCTCCTTTCTTTCGTACTGCGTGCTGAATCGTCTCCGCTGCCACGATAATGGCAAGGCCAAAGCCCGATCCTCCTATAAAATACCGTATCATGGTTCTTCCTCCTCTCCTTAATAATCTTCTGCAAATAACATCGTAATATGGGTGATATCATCCAGGGCAAAGATGGTCTTCCCATCCAGATGCTCCGGCAAATCCCATTCCATATCTGCTATGTGATAGATCCGCTGACAGGCTGGCTGATCCTGCCGGTATAGGATCCGAAGGGTTCCTTCCCCATCCAGCTCCAGCGTCAGGGCTTGCAGATAGTCTGCTGGGTGTACTGCCATCTCTTCGTCCAGAATATCCCACAAACATATTTGCAGCGCTGCAGGTACTTGTTCTGCAATCCTTCTTGCGGTGTAGAGATCCTTGGGTATATCGAACATTGTTTGTATTCCTCCTGCTCTTTGTATCCTTGTTTCATCCCTTTTAGGAATGGCCTTACCGCTCTTCTGGGAAGAGCATGGTAATATGCGTCTCATCGTCCATCACAAAGATCTTCCTGCCATTTAATTCTTCCGGTATCTCGTCTCCCACATCCGTAAGGGCATAGGTCTGTTTCCGTTCCGGCTGTTCCTGCATATAGTCAATCCACAGAGTGCCTTCTTCATCCAGCTTCAGCCGAAAGACCTGTAAGTAATCCATGGCATGGGATTTCTGTTCCTGCTCTAATGCTGCCCACAGAAAGAGCTGCAGCTCCATCGGGACATTCTCTGCAATTCCTCTGGTACAATATCGTTCCTTATTTCCTTCAAACATCTTTCTTTTCTCCTGTTGTGTGGTTCTTGGTTTCCGTCTCAATCACGGCAGGCCGTATAATAATCAAATGATAGTCGCTGCCGCATAGAAATAGCTCTTCGATCCAGAGCACCCGTCCTTTCTTACACAGGAACTCCGCATACTCCGGCTCCTGTCCCATCAGGTGATAACGGCGGAGTAAGGCTTCATAGTCTGCCCTCGGATACGACTCTGGAAAGACTGCCAGATAGCCTCCCAGATCTCCATCTACGTCACGGTGCTCCCCATAGTGCTGGTTTAAGGTTTGGATTACATCCAGTATCTCCGTTTTAACAGCTTCCGGTACAGACCCCGCCACTTTCGCCAGATGCTGCGGCTTCCATACTTTTGTATAGGTATCATACAAATTCTTACCTCCTTTCCTTCATTCCTCTGCTTGTTCCTGCAGCTCCAGCAGCCTTTGATAAAATTCAATGGATAGCTCCCGATAAGACAGCACGTCTTCTGCATCAAGCTGAGGAAGATGCCGCAGAATAAAGGCTTCACTGAGTTCCTGATAGCATCCAATCTCCTCCCAGAATACATAGGATTCCATCTCTTCGATGAAGTCTTCCCTCAGCCTCTGGTGGAAGCACAGCGATCCCCAGTCCAGATCGTCCTTATGCCTGCGGATAAAGGCTTCTGTCAAACGTTGTCTAGCCGAAATACACCGCCATCCATCAGCAGTCAGGTGCGGCAGGAAGCGTTCTAATGCTGCCTCGGTCATTTTCCAATGGAGATGCTCATTCTGCCAGATGCGATCCCAATCCAGATACTCTTCATATTTTTCTGCAAAGAGGAATCCAAAGTATTGATGTAAGGAAACCTCCTGCCAGTCTAAATACCCGGAGCACGCATCCATAAAGCTTTCCGATAAGTTCTGATACGCACATAAGACCGTAAAGTTTATGCGGTCGTGAAATTCCTGTGCAAATTCTATGGAAAGCGGCTGGTGTCTCCCAATCCATCGCCAATCCACTTCCTCTGCGTGCTCCCGTATTAAATCTTCTGGGATGGCCTGCGCATAGGATACGTCTTTCCAGTTGACGTGCTCCGGAAAAGCTCTGAGGAATTCTTCGGATACGCCATGTTCGCAGGCGATGTCAAACCATTCTGCATAATCGGCTTTCTTCATTTTGCTTCACCTTCTTTCATGAACATATCTACTTTTGAACGCTCTGCAGGCTCTTCGGCTGCTTTCAGAGCTTTTTTCTTCCTTCCTCTCTTTGCCGGTTTCTCTGGCGGAAGCTCCTTCTTTGGGAAGTGATACTCACATAAGCCCCAAGGCTCCCGCTTGTGACGAATCCCCAGGTAGAGAACATGGACACACTCTTCACTATCCAGCGTTAAGGATGGAGCGGACAGCTGATACAGTTTGCCCTGCGGGTGATAAGTAGCAAACAGGTTAGAAATACGTGCCTTTGTCAGATTCGCTGCTCTGCAGGTTGCCATGGAATTTCCCCAGGAAAGAATCAGAAACTTCTCCTGAAAATCTGTCTCCTTCAGAACGGATTCGATGTAAGCAAGGTTTTCTTCATCAACCTCTAAGCCTCTCGCAGACAGCTTTTCTGACTCACAGACCTGAGAGAACAGATTCAGGATACGGACAGAGCACAGGCCCAGCTCCTGCATCTTGCAGACCAGATGATTGGTACTCAGGTCGGTCTTGTATGGTTCTGCTGTAGTGGTGGTTGGGTAGAGGCCAATTAAGACAGCGTCGCTTCCAGCGGCTGGCTCTCCGGTTTCATTGAGTAATACTTTTTTGACTTCGTAGGTGCGTGCTCCGTCATCAGATGATACGATGGTGGTCTGCACGCTGGTGATGCTGGTGTTCATGGTTTTGTTCCTCCTTTTTGTGATGGTTTTGGATATGTAAAAAAGCAGAGGGGGTTGCTGGATTGCGGTTCCTCTACTTTTTTAACGATAGAGATATGAAGGTACTGCTATGGTGTTGGGAGCACAGATCCCCGGAGCATAGAAGTGCCTTGTTTGGTTTGTGGCAATAAAAGAGCAGTAAGTACGTTGTTTCTTTGTACTTACTGCTTCATTTTTTCACCTTTATTGTACGATATTACGATCTAATTGAAGGCCACTCAGTTCTTCTGTTCGCCTGTCGCTCTCTTATTTCACCTTTTTGATATATTGTACCTTACAGCCTTTTCCTGGATTTTCCCAATATATAAAAGTCTTTGGATAGCCCTTATTACAGAGCACTTTCAGAGTAATCACATTTCCGTTTCTTTTAGCATCATACTCACTTAATTTATTGGTTAAATCCTGCACATTTTTGAAACTTCCATAGTCATCTTTTTTTGCCTTTTTGCTGTATTGCTGCCATGCAGGATTACTTATACCACTTGCAAGCACTATCTCACTACCAAGGCATGTATTCTTTTTCATTTTTCCATAGGTAATTTTCCAGATATCATACTTTTGCACGGGAATTTCTGTTTTATAAGAAGCACTTGTCTTGCTGTCTTTTACCGTAACGTAAAGCGTGGCGGATTTCTTTTTGCTATTAATCATGGAGCCATTTTTAATGGTTTTCTTTGTCTTTCCATCTTTAAAAACGATAGATGAAAGTTTCCATCCTTTGTTCATGGATATTTTTAGTTTCCCCTTTTCATTATTATAAATATGGCCTTGTCCTACGTAGGTGTTCAGGGATTTAGCAGAGGCAGTTCCAATTTTCAGGCTCTTTATCCCGTTTGCCTTTTTTACGATGACCGTCTTTGTTGCAGTACAGGTCTTTTCTACAACATCCTCGTCTCCATCTTCATCAATCACATCTGCCCAATAGGTAATGGTTGCTGTTATTTTTGCAGTGCCGGGATTTTCTCCCCTCACATAAGTGGAAGCTTTGTTTTCCTTGTCCACAGATGCAATCTTTGGCTTGTCGGACTTCCAAGAGATGGAGATTACATCCTCTGGCAGATTATGAAGCTTAATCGTTCTGACATCATAGCAACCATCTGTGTTCAAGAAAAGTACCCCCTGATTCCCCATCGTCAAGGTTGGATTACTGCTGGCATAGGTATTCTTTGTGTTCAGGCCCATTGTCAAGCCTATTGCCAATATCATGACGAGCAATACCAGCAGGCTTCTGTTTGTTTTCGCTTCCTGTTTCATAACTTCCTCCTTCTTTTGCTGTTTAGATATATTTTTTGATATAACGGATTAACGTCTTCGTATCCTCCCATCGCTGGGCGGTTTCCTTTGCACCTAGTACAACGGTAATGTAGCACTTTCCCTTATGCCGGTAGGCGCCTACAAAGCAGCAGCCCGCATGTTCGGTGGTGCCAGTCTTAATGCCTGCAATTCCAGATACTTGTCCCAGCAGCTTATTGGTGCTGCGGAAGGTATAGGATTTCCTGTGTTTTAAGCTGGTGAAGCTGTATTTCCTTGTTTGGATCACCTGCCGGAAGTGATGGTTCTTCATAGCATATCCACCGATGATGGCCAGATCCCTTGCGGTGGAATAATGGTTCTTGCTGTCCAGGCCGTGGGGATTGACGAAGTGGGTATTGCTACAGCCCAGTTCCTTTGCCTTCCGGTTCATCTTCTTTGCAAAGGCTTTCACACTTCCTGATGTATGCTCGGCCAGGGCGGTTGCGGAGCCGTTGTCCGATAAGACCAGAGCCGCATAGAGCAGATGCTTCATTTTTACCTTATCCCCGGTCTTGTAGCGCAGGGTGGTAAAGGGTGTTGTGACGGCCTTCCTGGAAAGGGTTGCCTTGCTGTCCCACTTTTTGTTTTCCAGTGCCAGAATTGCGGTCATCATTTTGGTGGTGCTGGCGTTGGCCCGTTTCTTGTCCATGGATTTGCCATAGAAAATCTGGCCGGATTTCTGTTCCATGATGATAGCGCTCTTGCCATGCAGCTTTAAGGTTTCCCGATTTCTCGTGCAAATAGCGATCTTCTGGCTGGTATAGGCAGTTCCGCCTTTTCCTTGTTTCATGGAAAGCCGCCACACGGAGCGGTTTGTTTTTTTCCAGTCCTTTGGATAAGTGACGGTGACTTTGTCCTTCTCCGTTTCGTCTGTGCGGAAGGTTTTCTTTGTCTTCCATGTTCCTGCTTTTCGGTCATACATTTGCAGAGAAACGGTTCTCCCTCTTGCCGGATAGATGGAAATGGTGTCCTTAATGGTGCTGCTGGCTGGTTTGGTTGTGTCTTCCATAATCCCGCTGATTCTGGTATCAATTACCGGGGCTGGCTCTGGTTCGGAAGGCTCCTGTGGGTCTTCGTCCGCGTAAACAGCGGGAGCCATTGCCAGCAGGAGCAGCATACTAAGCAGCAGGAAAAGAAAAAGCCTGCTACGTCTTTGTCCGGCCTGGTTTGTGCTAGGGTTCATTGGTGTGTTGTCCTCCTTCTTTATTTGATAGTTTTCTCATTTCATTCCCCTGTTTATTGTGTTCGCAATCATTAATCGCCAATACTCCTTGTTTATACCTTTGTACAGGTAATCCCCGGCTCTGCCTATCAAACAACCACAGATTTTGGGTTTTTATCGCTATGAGTATACTTTCTATCCCCTCTTTCACCTCCTGTATTTCTGCCTGTCTTATCAAGCCTTCCAGACATCTATCTATCAAAATAATTTCTCTCCGTTCTTGTCTGTATCTATATATTTAACTTTTTTAGATTATTCTATCACGCTTCTGTCCATATTACAATCAGGATATTAAATTATTTTACACAGACAAGAAAGAAGGCTGATCCATTGCTACAGGAAATTGATTATGCCCAGTTAGGCAGAAAAGTAAAGTCTCTCCGCCTGAAACACGGCCTTACGCAAGATGCGTTAGCAGAACAGGTCCATTGCTATACGTCCCATATTTCCAATATTGAAAATGATCATACGAAAGTCAGCCTAAATACCCTGCTTGCCATTGCCAATGCTCTGCATACCAGCATTGACTATTTACTTTCCGAACAATACGACAATCCTTCCCTTGCTTTGGAGCAGGAAATCCTTCGCGCGGTGCAGCGCTGTGATCTTGAAACAAAAGAAAAAATCCTCAAGATTATTGAGATTTTATAGAAGCCTCAGAATCCGTTTCTTCCTCAGAAATCAGCCGCAAAATTGCCTGCAATTCTTCTAATACCCTTCGTGCTTGCTGGACACTTCCATGGATCGCTTCCATATAGGTACTTGTGTCATATATGTTTTCCTGTTCTGCTGTATAAATGGCAAATAATGTACTCTTTAGAATTTCCATTTGCTGTTTGATATGCTGCACCTCATCGTACAGGTGACATTGCTGTTTGTTCATTCCCTCTTTTCTCCTTTCCTCCACGCTTTTCGTAATGGTTCATGCCTATCTTAGCAAACCACCCGGACACCTGTCTGTCCGAGTGAATTTTTTATGTATGTTGTCTATCAGAAAATTGCTGTTCATGCACCATACCTCCTTTACCTATCCTCATTGACCCATTCCAGAAATATCTCTACCTCTTCTTTCAGCCGATACGCCTGCCTGGACATTCCATAGATCGCATCCTGATAAGTCTCCGGATTTGCAAACTCTGCCCGCATCGCGTCATGCACGGCTTCTAAGGTGCTCCAGAGGGTGCGGATTTCAATGGTGATTTCTTCCACACGGTTCTGGACTTCCAATAATTCTTCTGTATTCATGGTTTTCTCTACCTCCCTTCTTTTCTACAGAAATAAAAAGAATCCACTGTCCTAGCCAATTTGCTAAAACAGTAGATTCAAAGTAATAATATATATTTGTAGTTGGAAGGAGCTACAGGCAAGAAAAAGTATACAATGATTCATAAACAATAAAGACAAGGCAGGACTTATAGTAAATTGTCACGGAGAAAGTCTTTCAATCTCAGCTGCTAAAAAAGATTCTAAAACAATGCCACGGCACCGCAATGAGAGATCGCCCCGGTAAACAAGGGGAATCTTTGATTCTGAGGATCGGCGGCATTTTCTAATTCGTAAGCATCGCCATATCCAGCAGCTCAGAAAAACCTTGTACTTTCCAAGCAGAAGCCTATAGCATTTAGCCAGCTCACCTGCCCAGCTAGAATTTCCCCAGCTGCCAAATTTCCTACACCAACCCTTCTACCTATTCCTGCCCCCGTCGCCCGTCTCGACGACGAGCTGACGCCGAGAATCAGGCAAACTCTTCTTTCGCCGCCCATTCGCCGCCCGAGTAAAACCCACTAAAAAACATTAGAAGTAACTACTTGTAACCAGATGTAAATCGCCCAAACCCATTGGAATCAAGCCATTTCGGGCACAAAAAAACCTTGAAATCATTGAAATTCCAAGGTTTGTTTCATGGTTGCGGGGACAGGATTCGAACCTGCGGCCTCCGGGTTATGAGCCCGACGAGCTACCAACTGCTCCACCCCGCGATATCAAACTATTAAAATTGGTGCCGAAGACCGGGGTCGAACCGGTACGATCGGTAAGGATCACGGGATTTTAAGTCCCGCGTGTCTGCCAATTCCACCACTTCGGCAAGCTCTTCGGAAGAACTTGCTTCCGAATGTGTTTTTATTGGCTCCAAGGGTGGGGCTCGAACCCACAGCCTACCGGTTAACAGCCGGTTGCTCCACCATTGAGCTACCTTGGAACATCATCTCTCCTGACGACATTTGTTATTATACTATATACTACGGAACTATGTCAACATCTTTTTGCAAGTTTTTCTATTTTTTATTTCATGTAATTTTTTGTAAATTCCAACAGTCTAATTTCCCCGCTGAGCAGCAAGTTAGTGCTACCATATTCCTGAATTTATGATAAAATAGATACATGAAAAAACATGCTATTATTCCAATTTTCATCCCCCATCAAGGTTGCCCCAATGGCTGTGTTTTCTGCAACCAGAAGACGATTACAGCCCGCAAGCCGGATATAGGAAAAGATGAAATCACAACAACAATAGAAACCTGGCTATCCACTTTGGTGGATCGCCCTGGCCTGGAAACTGTGGAAATCGCGTTTTTTGGCGGAAGCTTTACCGGAATTCCCATGAAGCAGCAGTCCGCATATCTTGAAATTGCCAAACGCTATAAATCCTCAGGCTTGGTACAGAAAATTCATCTTTCCACCCGGCCCGACTACATTAACAGGGAAATCCTCAATAACTTGAAAGCCTTTGGGGTTGATATTATTGAGCTGGGCGTTCAGTCCTTTGATGAAGAAGTTCTCACCGCTTCTGGGCGGGGACACGACAGCTCCTGTATTTATACAGCCTCGGCTCTGATTCACGAATATGATTTTGAACTGGGGATTCAGCTCATGCTGGGACTTCCTACCGATTCTCCGGAAAAATGTCTTTATTCTGCCAGAGAAACAGTCAAAATAAAGCCCTCTCTCGCCCGTCTCTATCCAACGGTAGTCATACAGGATACGGCGCTGATGGAGCTTTATAAAAAGAGACTTTATACACCTCTTACAACCGAGGAAGCGGTCAGCACAGCAAAAGAAATGTACAAGATTCTTACAGAAGCCGGAATTCAGATCATCCGGGTCGGTCTTAAAAGCTCGGATCTGATTCGGGAAGACGGAGAAATTAGCGGTCACACATTTCATCCTGCATTCCGCCAGCTTGTGGAAGGTTCCATTGCCCGCGAAAAGATGGAATATCTGCTGAAACGGGTGCTGAGTTCTGGAAACGGCAAGGTTGATACAAAGGGTGCTCCAGATGTCTGTGATCAGAATGGTGCTGCCTGCCTGGATGCCAGCTGCGAAGAAGTCACTTTTTTGAGCAGTGAAAAATGGTTTTCCAATATGATCGGCCACAAAGGCTGCAATAAGGCGCATTTCGCAAAGACCTTTCCCCATCTTTCCATAGACTATAAAACCTCGCAGCTGCAGGACGGTTCTATTGCCATTGCAGTTGCAGACGGCTCATATTTTGTGGTAAAATAGTTGGCGTAATGTCCGGCAGGCCTTTCTGGAGCCTGCATCTACGGAGTGGTAAAAGCAATGAAAAATGCTCATGTAAATAAAATTTAGGAGGAATTATGAAAGCGGTAATTACAGTAATCGGAAAAGATATGGTCGGTATTCTGGCAAAAGTAAGCGGTACCTGCGCAGATGCTAATGCCAATGTTGTGGAAGTTACCCAGTCGATTCTGCAGGATTATTTTGCAATGATTATGCTCATTGATATTGAGCATATGACCTGTGGCCTGGAGGAATTAAAAAACAAGTTGGAAGAAAACGTCCCAAGCATGGAAATTCATGTTATGCACGAAGATATTTTCAATTCCATGCACAGAATTTAAGACTATTGTTTAAAACTATTGGAGGAAGAAAACGTTGATCAATATGAACGATATCATGGAAACCATCACCATGATACAGGAAGAAAATCTGGATATACGAACCATTACTATGGGGATTTCCCTTTTGGACTGCTGCGACAGCGATATCGATCGCTCCTGCCAGAAGGTCTATGATAAAATTTATCGGTGCGCCAAAGATCTTGTCAAAACTGGCGAAGAGATTGAAAAAAAATATGGAATACCAATTGTAAACAAGCGTATTTCAGTAACCCCTATTGCTATGCTCGCAGGTGCTTCCGGCGGCGATCCGGTTAAATACGCAAAGGCTCTGGATAAGGCGGCCAAAGAAATCGGCGTCAATTTTATTGGTGGCTATTCAGCCCTTGTCCAGAAAGGCTTTTCCCCTGGAGACAAGGCTCTCATCGAATCCATCCCTCGCGCTCTTGAGGAAACGGATTTCGTATGCTCTTCTGTCAATGTAGGCTCTACCAAAACAGGCATCAACATGGATGCGGTAAAGCTGATGGGCGGTGTCGTAAAGGAAGCCGCGGCGCGGACAAAGGACCGGCAGTGTATCGGAGCCGCCAAGCTGGTAGTCTTCTGCAACGCACCTGAGGATAATCCCTTTATGGCTGGCGCATTCCACGGTCCGGGAGAACCTGACTGTGTCATTAATGTAGGTGTATCCGGCCCTGGCGTTGTACGCTCCGCTCTTTCTAAGATGCCTGCTGAGGCGGATCTTACCGAGATTGCAGATAAAATAAAGAAAACCGCTTTCAAAATTACCCGTGTCGGTCAGCTCGTAGGAAGCGAGGCTTCTCAGCGTCTGGGTGTCCCCTTTGGTATTATCGATCTATCCCTGGCCCCTACGCCTGCAGTAGGTGATTCCGTTGCTCATATTCTGGAGGAAATCGGCCTGGAGCAATGCGGCACCCATGGAACAACGGCAGCCCTTGCTATGCTCAATGATGCTGTAAAAAAAGGCGGCGTAATGGCCTCATCCAACGTAGGCGGGCTATCAGGCGCTTTCATCCCGGTCAGTGAAGATGCCGGCATGATCCATGCTGCAAGAGACGGCGTGCTCTCCATCGAAAAGCTGGAGGCTATGACTGCCGTTTGTTCGGTTGGCCTGGATATGATCATTATTCCCGGAGAAACACCGGAAGAAACGATTTCTGCCATTATTGCAGATGAAGCTGCTATTGGAATGGTCAATTCCAAAACAACAGCTGTTCGGGTTATTCCCGCTGTAGGCCTTGCTGAAGGACAGGAACTGGATTTTGGCGGACTCCTTGGAAACGGACCTGTAATGAAACTCAATACAAAATCGCCTGCCAAGATGATAAACCGGGGCGGCAGAATTCCTGCACCGCTCCAAAGCCTGAAAAACTAGCAAAAGGAAAAAGAGGTGTTATCAAACATGTCATGTGGATATAAAAAAGTACCTTTTTTGAACCTTCCTACACCAGTAGAGTATCTTCCCAATGTTTCCCGCCAGCTTGGAATCAATCTTTATCTGAAACGGGATGATCTTACTGGTCTCGGCATGGGAGGAAACAAGCTGCGTAAACTGGAATACTTTTTATATGAAGCGCAGCAGCAGAGTGCAACTATGCTTCTTACCGTAGGTGGCGTTCAAACAAATCACGGCAGACTCACCGCAGCTGTCGCCGCCAAATACGGCCTCAAATGCGCCATTGTTGCAATTGATGATTACCCTGGAGAAATATCCGCCAATATTCTTTTGGATCGTTTAATGGGAGCTGACGTCATCCTGAAAGCAAATGACCATCAGCGCTCTGTCGATGCCCAGGTATATGAAACAGCTATGATGGTAAAGGAGCGGTATGAAGCACAGGGTGAAAATGTCTATTTTATTCCCATGGGGGGCTCTAATGAACTTGGCATACTCGGCTATTATGATTGTGCCCAGGAATTGACGATTCAGGCCGCTGAGCTTGGAATCTCCGATAGCAGGGTTATTGTTCCTATTGGAAGCATGGGAACGTATATGGGGCTGTTTTGCGGCCTCAAGGACATTGACTCACCCCTTTCTCTTACAGGCGCCCTTATCATGCCTTACGAGCAAAGTGTACGTGCCTTTGCAAAAGATTATTTTGATAAGGTAAAGCAGCGGTATGATTTCGAATTTGGTGCGGAAAAGTCAGACTTTCACATTGATGAAGATTATGTCTATGGCGCCTATAATAATGCCGTACCCCAGGTTCGAGAGGCAATCTGCCAGATGGCACAGAAAGAGGCTATTATTCTGGATCCCTGCTACACGGGAAAAGCCTTTAACGCTATCCGACAAATGATACTTGATCGAAAAATCGAACCAGGAGAAACTATCATTTTCATCCACACCGGCGGACAGCCCGGTATTAACACACCTCACCACCGAATCGAATTTGAAGCAGAGCTCATGGACGGAATTAAAATACTGTAACAATTCTGTTGAATTTACAAAAGGGCTTATCACATGAGGCAAACTCACGAGATAAGTCCTTTTGCATCTGCGCGTCTGGATCGCTTTTTTCCTTAAGAAATGCTAAGAAAAGAGCAGGTTTGCACCTGCCCCTAAGTAAAGTCATTCACTTAAAAATTCTTCGATTATCTTCCTCACATCATTTCCGTCTGCAAGGCCTTTGACCTTTTTCATGACCGCACCCATGAGTTTTCCCATGTTCTTCTTGCCGCCGTCAATCCCAAGCTCATCCGCTGTAGCCTGTACGACTTCCCTGATCTTGGATTTATCCATCTGCTCAGGCAGATACTTCATAAGAATTTCAATTTCTGCTTTATAGTCATCAGCTAAGTCCGTTCTCCCAGCTTGTTCAAAATCAGAGAGGGCATCTTTTCTCATCTTAACCTGTTTTGCTAAAATTGCGATAATCCCTTCGTCATCCAGCTCCTGTCTGTTATCAACCTCATATTGTTTGATTGCAGCACGAGCAAAACTTATTGTATTCTTCCTGACTTCATCCTTGGCCTTCATCGCCTCCTTGAAGTCAGACATCAGTTGTTCTTTTAAGGTCACTTTTAAAACACCTCGAATCTATACTGCAACAGCTTAGTATTTTTTAGCCTTTTTTCTTGCAGCTTCAGACTTCTTCTTTCTCTTTACACTTGGCTTTTCATAGTGCTCTCTTTTTCTCAGCTCCGACATAACGCCGTCTCTTGCGCAAGAACGCTTGAATCTTTTAAGAGCGCTTTCCAAGCTTTCATTTTCTCTAACAATTACCTGTGCCATATTCCGTTTCACCTCCTGACGTGTTTGAAATCACATAGATGCTATGGAACGGTCTTATCTATAACGTTGCTATTATACTATTCTTTGTACAAATATGCAAGGTTTTTTTGTCCAAGTTTAAAAATTTAACAAGTTCGTCCTTTTTTCACTCCATCAGCCTGGTGGCCAGGTAAGTTTCCGTTTTCCTAGCAAGTGAAAGTGCAGGTGCTGCACAGTTTGAAAACCATCTTCTCCACAGTTGTTCACAAGGCGGTAGCCGTTTTCCAGCCCCAGATCTGCAGCAATCGTCTTCACCTTTGTCATAATATAACCAAGCAATTCCTGATCCTCCGGCCCTGTATCATCCAGCGAAGCAATATGTTTTTTCGGGATAATCAGTACATGTACGGGTGCCTGCGGCTCCAAATCGTGAAAGCACAAAATTTTGTCATCTTCGTACACAATATTGGATGGGATGTCTTTATCCGCTATTTTGCAAAAAATACAATCGGCCATACTTCATGTTCCTCCATTTTTATTGGGTTTTATGGAACCTGTATTTCCTATCATACTTGTCCCATGAAAAATAGTATATCAGATCTGTGTGGAAATGAAAAGTCCTATCTGAAAAGAAGCTGTTTCAGTAACGTTTTGTAATGGAAGAGCACACCCCTCCCGGATGTGCTCTATCGCAGCTTTTACTCTGCAAACTTGTGCAAATCTGTATACATGGTATATTGCCGCTTAATCGGTCTGTTTAAGGTTGAACTTGCGCGTCTGGCTCTGCAGCAGGCGAACCTGTTCAAACAGCTCTGTGCTGACTGCTGCTGATTCTTCACTGCTGGCAGAATTCGTCTGAACAACAGCTGAAATCTGTCCGATGCCGTTCGTAACCTGGACAATGGAATCCGCTTCATGCTCTACTGCCTCAGCAATTGCTGTAATCGCCTTATTCGACTTCATTACCAACTCCAGCGTCGTCTCCAGAGTCTTCGATACCTGGCTCACAATCTTATTGCCCCGCTCTGCTGCCTGAACCGAATTTTCGATGAGAGCTTGTGTCGCTTTTACCGCTTCCTCCGACTGAGTGGCCAGAGTCCGCACTTCACTGGATACAACAGCAAAGCCTTTTCCTGCTGCACCTGCACGGGCAGCCTCTACTGCCGCATTGAGAGCCAGAATATTAGTCTGGAATGCAATGCTTTCAATGGTGCCGATGATCTTTTCAATCTGCTGGGATGCAGTCGTAATATCTGCCATGGCAGCTACCATTTCTTCCATCTGTCTGCTGCTGATATTGACCTGTTCTCCTGTCAGGCGAGCGTTTTCCTGTGCCTGTGAAGCAGTTTCCACATTCTGCTCTGCACTCTTGGAAAGCTCATCCAAAGTTGCATACAGCTGCTGTACCTCGCTGGCCTGTTCTGTAGCGCCCTGCGCCAGAGCCTGTGCTCCGCCTGAAAGCTGCTCCGCATTGCCAGAGACACGCTGCTCTGCCTTATTAATATGCCCGATTGCAAGGGAAATATTGGAGGTAAAGCTATCTATAGAAGCTTCGATTGATTGGAAATCTCCTATGTAGTGAGCGGCCGTACGAACATCGAAATTGCCTTTGGACAACTCCGACATAATACGGTTAATGTCCTCCACATACCCGTTTATTCGTTTCATAGCGCTTTCCAGTGTGTCTGCCAGTTCGCCCAGCTCATCATCCGACTTGTATTCCAAATTCAGATCCAACCGGCCGTCCTGAAGCGGCTGAGTTTTCCCTGTAATCTGCAGTATTGGTTTTAAAACACTGCGGAGAACATACATAATCAGGCTAATGAGACATACTAATGCCAGAAGGAGTCCGATAATTGAGGTTGCATGCATGATAACAATGGTTTGTTGCATACTCTTTGCACATTCTTCGCTGATCATAGTTCCCTGCTCTATAACTTCATCCAGCATCCCAACTAATGTTGTCAGATTTGCCTGAATCGTTTCCTGATAGTACTTCTGTGCTTTTTCTGGATTTTTTTTCTGCAAATCCAGTACATAAGTTGCTGATTCATGTAATTCTTTATGCAGCGGTTCCAATTCTGATCTCAGCTTTAACACAGTTTCATCTTCTGTACCTGCCTCTCCATAGAGCCACTGCCCCAGAACGCAGGTAGTCGGATCAATGCTGCCGGTAAATTCTGTACCCGCATACAGTGCATTGCTCAAACCTGTAGACCATTTGTAGTGAGCGGCCTCTGCCATCTGAGCTCTGTTAAGCAGTGCATTAGCCTGCATACTGGCTTCTTCCGTTCTATCCACACGCATAATGTTTACGGTCATCATGACACTGAACAGAAGTACCGATGCGAGGGCTGCTACCACTCGGATCAAAATCATCGTTTTGATGCTTTTGCGCATAGGTGTACACCTTCTTTCTTATTAAAGTCATTTAAATTAATTATATAAATTGCGTATTCCCGCGTGCTCCCCAGAGACGATCGTTTCTCTGCATGATTTCCGCTGTTATACGAATTTAGTATAACACAACCAATCGCAGCTTTTCAACAGAAAGTTATATATCGCGCATCCTGCTCCTGTCTGCATAAGACCTCAAAACGTGAAAAAACTGGTCCTCAAAAGCTCCTCTCTTATTCTATGCTGCCCCTCATGCCATCTGCAAAAGGCTCCTGAAGCAAAATCCGACAAAAAGTGTTGAGATTTTCTTTGTCTTGTGATTTTACATAAACTCGGATGTAGTTATCTGTATAACCGGTAAGGCATTCCTCATCCTGCAGATATTCCTCCAACAGAACCTGACGGACGGTTCCCCTGTTTGATTCAAAGAACTTCACCGAAGCATCCTCCCCCGCCTTTAAAAGCTCCTGGCTTCTGACTTTTTTTATTGACGCAGGGATCTGCCCATCCATGGACGCTGCCTTTGTCAAAGGGCGTCTGGAATATTGAAAAGCATGGACCTTGCAGAATCCTGCCTCTTTTATAAGGGTCATACTTTCTCGAAAATCCGCTTCTGTTTCCCCCGGAAACCCCGCAATCAAATCCGTGCTGATCCCGTAGCATGGGTCAAACTCTTTGAGCGCTTTCACAATATCCAAGTAATCCTGCCTCTCATAGGGTCTGTTCATAGCGCTGAGGATGCGGCTGCTTCCACTTTGAGCCGAAAGATGCAGGTGATGGCACAGCTTTTCGTAGCGCAGCAGGCGTTTTACATATTCTGCATTTACAACAGCTGGCTCCAGTGAGCTTAAGCGTATTCGAAAGTCCCCAGGCAGCTTGGAAAGGCGCGCGATAATACTTTCAATTCCTGACAGCTCCTCCTGAGGAAACCCTTCTTCTGTTCCATAAAGGGCTGTATTAATCCCAGTAAGCACCAACTCTTTAAAGCCCCTGGAAAGGAGCCCCTCGGCTTCCTTCACAATATCATCTGCCGCCCTGCTCCTTACCCTTCCTCTGGCATAAGGAATTACACAGTAAGAACAAAACCGGCTGCAACCCTCCTGTATTTTGATATAGGCCCTGGTTCTGGATTCTGTCGCCGTCACCAGACCCATTTCTTCGTATTCCTTCAGCTCCTCATATGCAAGTACATGAACCTGAGGCTTTCTCTCCCGGATAAATTTCTCAATATAATCCACAAGCTTGCCCTTTTCATTGGTGCCCGCTACGATATTGACGCCCTCGACTGCCCCTACTTCTTCCGGCTTGATCTGAGCGTAGCACCCGGTTACTGCCACCACGCTCTGGGGGTTGAGCTTTTTCATTTTGCGAATATACTGGCGTGATTTTCGATCCGCAAGGCCTGTCACAGTGCATGTATTAATCACATAAATATCTGCAAATTCCGTTTCCCCTGTGATTTCATATCCCCGCTTCTGGAACTGAAGACGCAGAGCTTCTGTTTCGTATTGATTGACTTTACAGCCCAATGTATGAAATGCAACTTTCATAAAAAATTCCTTTCCAGCCTGATGTTATTTAAGACTACCCGGTGTTACCTGGTGTACTGACCACTTCACTATATACCTTCTTATTATATTGGAATCCGCTTAAAAGTAAAGTCTTTTTTCCCTGGCGCGCGCATACAATTTAGGGTTCTTGTTTCAGCTCATTTAAGGAGGTTTTTCTCATGAAAAGCAAGTCATTTAAATTATTAGCCGCAGTTGTATCAGGCGTACTCATCGGTGTATTTCTTTTTTCCATTCAGGTCAGGCACCAGCCTTCTACGAGCGCAGGCAGCAGTCTGAAATGGGTGGATTTTGACGTTACTTATGAAGCTTTGAAAAAAGCCATGGAGCTGGATATTGAAACTTATGAACAGGAAATTCATGCAAGCTGGATCGACTCTCTTGCATATCTGGGCGCCAAATACGGCGGTGATTTCAGCCAGTATCGTGAAGCGGATCTGGATCAGTTTATGGAAAATCTGAAAAAAGGACAGGAACTGGAAGACTTCACAAAAAATATGAAATATTTCCCCTATTATCAGAAAGCTTACGGCACTGTGCTGGGAGGAATGCTGGGATATTATAAAATCGAAATTCCGAATGAAAAGGGAGAAGGCACTCACTGGGTGGAACAATATGGGCTGAAGGCCTACAGTCCTCTGGCAGAAGGCTACTGGTACACGGATTTTGATGATTTTGGCCAAAACCGCAGCTATGGCTACAGCCGGCAGCACTTCGGACATGATATGATGGCGGGAACCGGTACTCCAGTCATTGCTGTGGAAGGCGGTATTATCGAAGCCCTCGGCTGGAATCAGTATGGGGGCTGGCGGCTCGGCATACGCAGCTTTGACAAAAATCGATACTATTATTATGCCCATCTAAGAAAAGATCACCCTTATGCGGAAAATCTCTATGTGGGAAAGACTGTTACAGCCGGGCAGGTTATTGGATATGTAGGACAGACCGGCTACAGCCTGAAAGAAAATACGAATAATATCAATGTCCCTCACCTGCACTACGGGATGCAGCTTGTTTTGGACGAAAAGGCAAAGGACAGCCCCAATCAGATCTGGATCGATCTGTACGCTATCACAAAGCTCCTGTCAAACCATCAGTCCACGGTTGTCAAAAAAGGGGATGAATATACGAGAAAATACGGCTATTCTGAAGAAAGCTATTATCTGGCTGCGGTGAAAGAAAAGCGAAAGGCTCCTGTTAAACTGCCCGTCCTCATGTATCACAGCCTTTTAAAGGACCCTTCCATGCACAACAACTATGTCATCGGGCCGAAACAATTTGAATCGGATCTGAAATATTTAAAAGAACACGGCTACCACACGATCCTGATGGCAGATCTCATCGCTTTTGTGGAAAATGGCACGCCTCTTCCTGAAAATCCGGTGCTTCTGACCTTTGACGACGGATATTATAACAATTACTGCTACGGTTTTCCCCTGCTGAAAAAATACAACATGAAAGCAGTAATTTCCATTATTGGAAAGGAAACAGAGCGGTATTCCCGCCTGAATGAGGAACATGCCGCCTATTCCAATCTTACCTGGGAGCACGTGCGAACCCTGACAGAATCGGGACTTGTGGAAATTCAAAACCACTCCTATAGCTCCCACAGCACGGATAAAGGGCGAAACGGCACTGCACAGCTCTCCGGTGAATCAGATAAGGCTTATGCCCGCTATCTGGAGCAGGATCTGATGACGCTTCAGAAAAAAATCAAAGAGACGACAGGCGCCGCGCCCACCACCTTCACCTATCCTTTTGGCGCTGTCAGCAACACCGGCAGAACCATCATCAAAAAGCTGGGCTTCAAAGCCTCCTTGGGCTGTGAGGAGGGCATCAATACCATAAAAGTGGGAGACCCGGACTGCCTTTATGATATAAAAAGGTATCTCAGGACTCCCGAAAAGTCCAGCGCGGAATTGTTCAGAAAAATCGAGTCAGATATGAAAAAGTAACCCGTTTTCCTGAAAAGCAGAAGTACTACAGCTGGATAAAATTATTAGAACGTGTAACTGTTGCAGGCGGAGCCGGATCTAAGTCTCTGTCTGCAATGCCCAAAATTGTTTCCGGCCGGATCCACGGTCTCTTTTGAAGGGCGCTGGTCTCCTCATGGGTCAGGTAGCCCTTGTAGACGGTCAGACTTCTTCTCAGAAAGCCGTCCTTCACACAGGCCTCTGCCGGTCCATCGTTTAATAGCTTCATAAAATGAGGCAGCATAGCGGCGGCATAAGCCACTGTAGTGGATCCCGCAATGGCGCCTGGAATGTTGCTGACACAATAGTGGACAACGCCGTTTTCAATGTAAGTCGGATTTTCGTGGGTCGTTTCGTGGAAGGATTCAATGGCTCCGTCCGTGTCATTGCTGATATCCACAAGAACCGATCCCTTTTCCATCAGCCCCAGCATTTCCCGGTCAACCAGAAAATCCGGATTGCCCTTGGGCCACTTTACGCAGTTTAAGATCATATCCGTCTGAGGCAGGAGCTTTTTAATATTTTCCTTTGTACAGTACATGGTATCTACCCCATTGTGGTACTGAGCTTCCACATCCCGCAGTACGCCCAGACTGATGTCCATCACCGTCACCTTTGCCCCCAGGGCGTGAAGCACCGATAAAGCTGCCTTTCCTACAATTCCAGCGCCTAAAATCACTACGTTCATTCCCGGCGCGCCCGCAAGGCCGCTGACGAATTTGCCCTTTCCCCCGTTTACCGTCAGCATCGCATTCAGACCTGCCAGAGCGCCCTGCTTTCCCGCTGCTTCACAGTTGGGAGAACCGAATCTGTGGGAATCCTCCGCGGTAAAGGCGATTACTTTTTTGTCCAGCAGCGCCTGAACCTCCTCCGGGTGAGCGGCCGGGTGAATGCAGGTCACCAGGATCTGGCCCTCCCGCAGAAGGTCATATTCAGAAGGCTGGATCTCCTTGACCTTTGTCACCAGATCGCACTGAGAAAAAATCTCTTCCGCAGTCTGGACGATTGCCGCGCCTGCCGCTTTATAGACTTCATCCTCAAAGCCCGCCTTTTCGCCTGCTCCTGACTGCACGAGAGCCGTATGTCCGGCAGATACGATACTCATAATTTCAGTGGGTGTTGCGATAGTGCGGTATTCGCCGCTCTTAATATCCTTCAATAAACCAAACTTCATATATTACCTCCTCATGCTCTGTTTTTCCTGCTATCTGGACTTGCTGCCACCCCCTGCAACAGCTTATGCCTGTCTTGCTTCTTCCAGAACCGCCTTGATTACCTCCAGCGCTTTGTCCGTCTTGCCATCCTCCAAAAGAGCTTCCAACGATAACAGCATTGTCATCAATTCCAATCTTGCCATATCGTCCATTTTTTCTCCTCTCTCCCAATCTTCCGGGTATCTAAGTCGAAGTTTCGACCCAGAACTAATTTAACATATTTTTATAAAATGTCAATATTTATCATTTACATTTTTTGTATTTTTACGATTCCAGCTCATACATGACCATTGCCAATGCCGCCGGACCCGCTGTTTCCGTCCGCAGGATGGTCCTGCCCAGGCTAACGCATTCCGCTCCCAGGGCCTTCAGTTCATCGGCTTCCTTATCCGAAAAGCCACCCTCCGGGCCGATGATGATGGCCGCACTGCCGGGCTTTTCCTCCAAACTCCGCAGGCAGTCTTTGATGGTTCTCCCTGTTTCATTTTCATAGGGAAACAACACCAGATCAAAATTCTTCAGCTGTTCCTTCATCTGCGCAAACTGCAGAGCACATCCGATCTGCGGGATAATCCCCCGCCTGCACTGCTTCACTGCCTCTGCTGAAATTTTCTGCCACCGCTCTGTCTTTTTGCCGAAATTGCCCTTGTCCACAACCACCGTTCGTTCCATGAAAACCGGAACAACCGCATGAATCCCCAGTTCAACGGTTTTCTGTACGATGGCCTCCATTTTGGACTGTTTTGGAATGCCCTGAAACAAGGTCACCTGAACCTGCGGCTCTCTGGCAAACCTCTGCTTGTCCAGGATTTTCGCTTCCACCTGCTCTTCATCCACGGAGAGGATTTCCGCTGTGTACTCCCACTGAGAAGAATCGGAAACTTCGATGATGCTGCCCTCCTTCAGGCGCAAAACTTTTCGCAGGTGCTTTATATCCTCCTTTGAGCGGATAAAAATGCTTTTTTCCCCTACATCCGCTGCATCCACAAAGAAGCGGCTCATTTTTTCCTCGCCGCAATGGCGCACCATTCGCCCTTTTCCAGGGTTTTCAGGATTTCAAAGCCCGCCTGTTGGATGGCTTCCTTTACCTTATCAAGCTGCTCTGCCAGAATTCCTGACGAAAGATAGATGCCTCTTTCCTCAAGATGCTCTGCCGCAGAGGGGGACAGTTCCATGACCAGAGGCGCGATGAGATTTGCCGCAATCAGATCCGCTTTTTCACTTACATCCTTTGCCAGATCTCCCTGACGTATGGCAACTGTTTCACCTACGCCATTAGCCTGCACATTTTCCTTTGCAGTCCGCACCGCGTCCGGATCGATTTCTATGCCCAGGACAGAGCCGCTTCCCAGCATTGCCGCTGCAATAGACAAAATTCCCGAGCCGCATCCGATGTCAATAACCCGGTCGCCCTCTTTTAAGTATTCTTCCATCAGCTCCATACACATGGACGTGGTTTCGTGGGTTCCTGTGCCAAATGCCATTCCCGGATCGAGTTCAATGATTTTCTCATCACCAGCAGACTCGTATTTTTCCCAGGAGGGCTTTACAACCAGATGCTCCGTGATTTTGGAAGGTTTGAAATATTCCTTCCACTTATCCTTCCAGTCCGTGTCGTCCACAACGCTTTCTTCCGCGTAAAGGCGGCCCAGATCCGCATCCCAGCCGAAAATTCCTTCCATCTCCTTGCTTTTCAGCATCATGATGGAAATCTTCAGATCCTGCAGCTGTCTGCGGCCTTCCTCCGTATCCTCCAGGTAGACGGAAACCACTGGCTCCTGCTCCTTGTTTTCCAAAAGGGATTTGTCAATGTAATCCCACTCGTATTCCTTTTTTTTATCCAGCAGGCTCTCCGCATCCGCCGGATCGTTTACGGCTACACTTGTAATTCCCTTGCGCATCAGCATTGCCGTCAGCGGTTCAATGCCCTGATGACTGGTATAAATTTTTACTTCGATAAATTTCATAAAATCCTCTCTTGATTCAAAATAGTCCGTTTTATTATACCATATTCCGGGGAGAAACCATAACGTTTTTCAGCATCATTTTTGCCTTGCGCATGTCCGGGAATAAAACTATCCTGTATTTGAAGATTCTTTGAAATTTTTTACTCAAAGTCGAAACGATCCATATCCTGGCTTCGAATATATCTATGAAAGCAGAAAGGTGGTGAGCTGATGGAAGAGGAATTAAAATGGATTAAGCGGATACAAAAAAGGCACAGCCGCAAAGAGGCGGATCAGCTCGTCCGCAAGTATTACGATGAAATATATGTCTATGTGTACCGTCAAACGGGAAACAAAGAGGATTCTCTTGATCTGACCCAGGAAATTTTCATTTCGGTTCTGCGCTCCATTAAGTCCTACCGGGAGGACAAGGCCGCCTTTCGAACCTGGCTGTACCGGATTGCCACCAACAAGATCACCGACCAGAGGCGAAAGCAGCGGCCCCAGTTTCTGGACATCGAAAATATCGAGGTTCCCGATGAAATGGATTATTTAAAGCATTCGGAAAACCAACGGCTTCTGGCGGAAATCGATGCCCGCGTCTCACAGGAGGATGCTGTGCAGGAACGGATTTTCCGGCTGCGGCTCTATCAGGGATGGACCTTTTCTGAAATCGGCCGCGCGCTTGAAATGCCGGAGGGAACCGTAAAAACCAAGTATCACCGTCTCTGTCAGAAGATCAGAAAGGAGTTTCACGATGAATATTATAATGCCAAGTGAAGAAGAAAAAAGCCGCTCTGTCGCGCAGATCCTTGAGACAGGGTTGCCGCGAAAAAGGCCTCTGCGGCTCAGGCTCCCCAGGCTGGTTCGCTCAATCGGGCTGCGGAACCTGTTCTGGGGCACCTATGACTGCATCTTTATCGCAGTGCTGGGAAGTATTCTGCTGAGCGTTTTGTTTGCCATTCCCTCGGCCTACGACCATCAGCTGCTGCCTCTGAGCCTGTTTTTGATATCGCCTGCTCTTTACGGGCTGCTCCACCTTCTTACCATATGGAAGGAGCTGCAGATAGGGCTTTACTCCATCAAGATGACCTGCTACTATACGCTGAAGGAGCTGACCGCCCTGCGCATGGTCTTCTTCGGCGGTGCAAACGCACTGCTTGATGTGGTCTTTGTCGCGGTTCTATCCCAGAGGGAAGACATGTTCCTATCGTTTTTTCAAATGCTGAGCATCTCCCTTTCGGCTCTGTTTCTCTACGGCACGGCAACGCTTTTCGCGCTTTCTCATGTGCCAGGAAACCGCCAGTGGATCGTCCCTGCCCTGTGGTGCGCGGTCTGCGCTGCTCCGGCTATATTTGGAATGAACGTCCTGGGGCTTCTCATGAAGCTTCCCTACGCTGCCGCCCTTTTTGCCGCTCTTTTGGCTGCCGCCCTTTTTTTCGCCAAAGCAGAGCACTATTTATCCCTAAATCACGCAAACCATAAAGGAGGAATCTATCATGCTGTCGGTTGATCATGTGACAAAAAAATACGGCGATTTTCTCGCCCTGGAAGATATTACACTGGATTTTGAGGCAGGCGTCTACGGCCTGCTGGCCCCAAACGGCGCCGGCAAAACGACCCTCATCAATATGCTGACCACCCTGCTTTCCCCTACAAAGGGGGAAATTCGCTGGGAGGGAACGGATATTTTCGCCCTGAGAGAGGTATACCGGGATGTGTTAGGCTATTTGCCCCAACAGTTCGGATATTACCGGGACAATACGCCGCAGCAGTTCCTGCGCTATTTGGCGGCCCTGAAAGGTATACCCCCAAAGCGGGGAGAAAAGCGCATTCTAAAGCTCATGGAGCTTGTTGGCCTTTCCGATGTTTTAAACAAAAAAATGAAGAAATTTTCCGGAGGAATGCTGCAGAGAGTGGGCATCGCCGCCGCCATGCTCAATGATCCGAAGCTTTTGATTTTGGACGAACCCACCGCAGGCCTCGATCCCCGGGAACGGGTTCGCTTTCGCAATCTGATCCATATGCTTTCCCAAAACCGCATTGTCATTTTGTCCACCCACATTGTTTCGGACATCGAAACCATTGCCAGCAAAATCGTTATGATTCGGGATCATCATCTCTGCTGCTGCAAGCCTCCCCAGGAAATCTGCAGCTCCCTAAAGGGCCGGATTTTCGAGATTCCTGCCGCAGGCAAGCCGGATGTTCCCTACCAGCTCCTCAGTGAACGCCAGTCTCCGGAGGGTGGAACCAGGCTGCGAATTGCCTGTAAAACAGCGCCTTCCGGCGCTTACCCTGCAGAGCCAAACCTGGAAGATGTATTTCTTTATGTATATGATCAGGGAGAAGGTGTCTCAAGTGTATATGATCAAAAATGAACTAAAAAAATCAATCGCCATGCCCATGCTGTGGGGCTTTCTGGCGGTCTGCCTTCTGTTTAACATCTGCCTTGCCGCAGGATACCGCTATAAAATCGTTGATTACCCCTTCTTTTCCTATGTAAGAGATGCTGCCTCAGAGGCTGGAATCATAGTCAATAAAGAATTTTCCCAAAAGCTGACCGCCATGCCAGATAGTCCGCAGAAAAAGCGCCTCGCTTCGGATGCTGCCGCCGCGCAGCCGGTCTTCGCGGGCTACGATACTTCCTATCTGGCTGAGGCCTATATCAATTTGTACGATATCTCCGGCAAATGGGCACACCTGATGAAAGCAAAATATGAAAATCTCCAGCATGCCGTGCAGAGGCTGGATGCTGCCGGAGCGGAATTTTCCCTTTATGCGGCCAGTGAAACTCCCCGCATGCATAATCTGCTCTTCGGCGTCATGCTGCGGGCCATCATCACCGAGACCTGCATCCTGGCCGCCCTCATCATGCTCCACCTGTGCGCCTATGAACGCCAGAATAAAACGGAGCGGATGATCTATTCCTCCAAAACCGGACGCTCGGTTTTCCACTACAAGCTCAGGGCCGGATTTCTCACATCGATCTTCTGTTTTGCCCTCATCGCCGCAGTAAGCCTGATTGTTTATTTTGCCCTCTTTGACTACTCGCAGCTATGGAGCTGCAATGTGTCCAGCGGGTTCAACTATGTTTCCGACCGGGCCGGGCTGAAACCGGTTCTCACCTGGGTTTCCTTTACCGTAGCCGGATATCTTTTCGCCATGCTGGGGCTTGGCCTCCTGCTTAGCCTTGTCTTTGCCATGATGGGAGCGGTTATCGGCCTCCTTCTGCGGAGCAGCTACACAGGCATGCTGCTGTTTTTTCTCGCCTGCCTGGCCATGCTGGCTATCCCCTATATGTTTTCGGAAGCCGGAATCTGGGGCGGCTATTTTCTGGCTCAGCTTTCCCCGGTCACCCTCTGGTTTTCCTCGCCATACTGGCTGACGGATATGGGAAGCCTTTCCATCATTCCCCTTCACGAAACAGCCGGCATCGCCGCAAATATCGTCCTCTGGGGACTGCTGTTATTCGTTTCCTACCGCTATATGAAAAGAAAGGATGTGCTATAAATGCTGCTGAAACTGGAATTAAAGAAAATATGGAATCCGAAAATCCTGCTGTTCCTTTTGCTCGCCGGGCTGCTGTTTGGCTTTCTGTTTTTAGAACAGTCTCTGCGCTACTTTCCAAACGGCCCTGTTGCCGCAGCGCAGTACCAGTTGATGGAGCTGTGGACGGAAGAGTACGGCACGCAGCTGGATGAAAAGGAACACGCGGACGCTGCAGAGCGGCTGAAAAAGGAGCTGGGCGTGACCGATCCGGCCGTGGACAGTGACGCTCTGGATGAATACGCAAAAGACAGCGGAGAACTGCAGCAGCAGTGGGCAGGCGCTCTGTACGCCTATGACATCCGAAAGGATGAGCTGAAGAGCGTTTTGAAAAACCCGGCTCACACCACTGCCCAAAAGGAGCGCGCCTCCTATATGCTGAAAGAAGACAAGAAGAATGGGATTATCCCCTATGAAGTGCCGCAGCACGCTACCGAATACTGGAGATGGGTCTCCGTTTTTATCACACTTTCTGTCATGCTGCTCCTTGCCCCTGCCGTCACGCGGGACACACTGACAGGCGTGCGCAGGCTACAATATACCAGCAGGCGGGGGCGGAAGATCCTGAGAACGCAATTTTCTGCCATGCTCCTGTCGGCGACCGGTATTACGCTGGTGGAACTGCTGGTTTTCGGCGTTCTCTACCTGTGCCTGGGGCCCTGGCATTTTCACAGCAGCCCCATCAACAGCTTTTTCTACGGGCTGATGTACTGGTTCGATCTGAGCTTTGGCCAGTATCTGGGGTGCATCCTTCTGATCATGGTGCTCCTCGCAGCCGGCGGAGCCGGGACAGCCTTCTTTTTCTCTTGCTTCAGCCGCACCTACATCTCCCTGATGCTCAAAATCATTCCCGTCTTTGTATTGCTGGCCGCCCTGGGCGCCAAGGGCATCGGCTGGCTGTTCAGCTTTGATAATCCTATGAATATGATGACCGGCATCACGGGAATTGAGCTGTATGCTGCCGCGGCGGCCTTTGCCGCAGGAATGGCCTTAAGCCTCATCGCTTTGAAGCTCAAATCTTCTGTCTCTGATAAGGATACGGCGGCCTGACAGGCCGCCTCAGGCTTCTTTACGTATAATTTCCATCATTTCAGCCGGGGTTACAATAAAGTCCCGCACGGGATAATGCTTTTGATTTCCGGTAACAAGATAGGCATCATCTTCTCTTTTTTCCATTACAACTTCATAAAATATGAGATCATCCATATCAGCCAGCAGCTCGCCTGTAGGCTGGGGATATACTCTGATACCGTACCGCTTCACTGCATTTAAAAGCAACTGTATGGTTTCATCCAGAAAATGAAACTTATCCCGTCCGAGAACCTCCTCATATTCTCTGAGGATATCTTCATGATATAGAGGAGTAATCTCACCATCCATCACTGCATCAAACACCTGCACCGTCGCTGCATCTGCGTTTTTTGAAAGAAGCGCAGAGACAAAAACATTTGTGTCAATGACAGCATAAACCTTCATCGAGCTACCTCTTTCTTTCCGCTCTGACTGCCGCTATTTCACCGTTTATTTCCTCCAGGGACATCTCCGGGAGATCCGCAGCCTGCCGTCTTAATTCATAAAAAGCCCGTTTGGCCTCAGCCCGTGTAATGGTGTCTTCCGGAAGTACTGCTTCAAAGGGAAGGCCCTTCACCATTTTACTTCTCGCCATAAACATACGAAAAGCAGTAGGCAAATCCATACCAAGGGTCTCATAAATTTCTGCCACTTCCTGTTTTAAAGACTTATCTGCGCGGAATTGTATCAATACCTGTTCAGCCATGACGTTATACCTCCTCCTATCAAACATTTTGCAGTTGCTTTGCATGTGTTTATAATGATATTATATGATATTTGACAGATTTCTTCAAGAAAATTCGTAAAAATAGATTCTCAGCCCGAATCCGCAAATCCCCACTGAAGCCCAAAGGCAGGGTCATTATTTTTACCTGCTCGCCCTGAGGGCTTCCATACGCAAAAAGGAGCTGCGCGCAAACCGGTTTTGCTGGTTTGCGCGGCAGCCCCTGCCAATTCTTTCAGCCCATGCGGTATTCAGATCAATGATGGTTTACTGATTTTCTTCTGACATGAGCATGGTCCAGTATTTATCATACGTCTTGGCAGCATCGCCGATGTCAAGCTGTAGGAAGTAATTTTCCTTCATCTTGGTTGGGATATCAATTGCAGGATGCTTTTTGTAGGAATCCGGCATCAGCGCAACGGCAGCCTCGTTAGGGCAGGAATACAGATGATCATCCTGCATATTGTCTGCCATATTCTGTGCGTCCAAGATAAAGTTGAGGAATTTTTCCGCATTTTCCTTGTTCTTAGCGCCCTTTGGAATAACGAATTCATCAACACCCAGCTGTATCGCATCCTTCAGTTCTGCAACCTTCAGATTTTCCGCAGCATCAAAGGCTCTTGAGGCCTGCCCGTCAAAGAAGAGTCCAACGGAAGCTCCACCGTTAATGATCAGCTTTTCAGCGCTGTCAGAATCGAATAAGGTTACGTTGGCAACGTATTTCTGCAACCACTCGTATGCTTCTTTGATTTCCTTGTCATTGGTGCTGTTGGGATCATAGCCTAAGGATACCAGGGCAACCGGGAACAGATTACGTATTCCGGTTACAGAAGCGATCTGACCCTTGAGCTTTGGATCCAGCAGATCCTTGTACTCGTCGATTTCCACAGGACAAGTCTTTTCGTTATAAATTACGTATACATAGTTCATGAAGTACGGAATAGCATACTTGTTTTCCGGGTCAAATTCTCTGTTCTTGTAAGCGTCGCCCAGGTTTTTCAGATTCGGAATATTCTCCAGATTGATTTCTTCCAGATATCCGCCCTTGATGAGTCCTGTCATATCCGCATCGCATGGCATTACCAGGTCATACTGTTCGCCGCCGCCGGATGTGATTTTAGCAGTAGCTTCTTCCGATGTACTCATGTAGGAAAAGTTTACTTTAATTCCAGTCTCCTCTGTAAACTTATCTACCATTTTCTGCGACATATAATCCGACCACATATAGACATTTACTTCACCAGCATCTTTGCTGTCTCCACTGTCTCCACCGCCTCCGCAGGCAGCTAAGGAGAAGACCATCAGCCCCGACAGGGCAAGTGCAAGGAATTTTTTTCGCATTTTCATTATTTCTTCCTCCATAATTAAAATTAAAAATAAGATTTTATATTCGTTAAGGCTCTCTTTTTAAGGAGCGCCTGAACAGCATTGTTAATCAGAATTCCCACCAGCAGAACCAGCACCATCAGAGTCGTCAGTGCGTTTACTTCTGGCGAAAGCCCTGTCTTTACCATGGACAGAATCTTGACCGGCAGAGTCGTGGCATAAGGTCCTGCGACAAAGTTACTGATGATAACATCGTCGATGGACAGGGTAAAGGACATAAAGGCGCCTGACATAATTCCCGGAATCAGCAGGGGCAGCGTAACCCGGAAAAAGGTTATCAGCCGGTTTGCCCCCAGATCCATTGAAGCTTCCTCAATGGACAGATCCATACCCGCGATTCTTCCCCGCATAATGATGACCACAAATGGAATGCAAAAGGTTGCATGGGACAGGATCATGGTCGTCATTCCCAGAGGGAAATTGGCAATTTCAAAAAGCATGAGCAGGGAAATACCCAGTACTACCTCCGGCACAACGATGGGAATGTACAGGGAGTTGCTGATAACGCTTTTCAGCTTGAACTCAAACCGAACAAGTCCCAGAGCGCCGATGGTTCCGATTATAACGGAAATGATGGTCGCCGCAACCGCTACGATGAGGGAAATACCCAGATATCCCACCAGATCCGAATTGGTAAACAGCTTTTCATACCATTCTGTAGTAAACCCATTCCAGTAATAATTGTTTTTCTGATCATTAAAGGAATAGATAACCATTACAATAATGGGGACGTAGATAAATAAGTATACCAAAAAGGCATATACGTTGCTCACTCTTCCCCACAGCCTTTTCTTTCTCAGTCTTTTGCTGAGCCTCTTTTCTCCTGCCATTTAGCCCACCTCCAGCTCATCCAACTTGCCGACTCTGGTGTAGATCCACATCATAGCCAAGGTGATGAGAATCAGCAGGATAGCCAGCGACGCTCCGAACGGCCAGTTTTTCGTCATCAGGAACTGATTTTTAATCAGAGTACCGATGAGCATAACCTTTCCGCCTCCCAGCATTTCCGGTACATAATACATACCCAGAGATGGGATGAATACCAGAAGAACGCAGCCTACGATTCCCGGCATGGTCAGAGGAATGGTTACTTTGATGAAGGTCTTTGCCGGGTTTGCTCCCAGATCCTTCGATGCTTCCAAAAGGGATTTATCCAGCTTCTCAATAGAAGAATAAAGCGGAAGCACGGAAAAAGGCAGCATGGCCGTCAAAAGACCCATAATCACAATCCCGTCGCTAAAGAGAAAGTCGACAGGCTCTGATACAATTCCCAGCTTTAAAAGCAGCAAATTCAAAAACCCGTTGGGCATTCCCAGCTGGTTGATGCTGAAAAGACGCACCAGAGAGCTGGTCCAGTAAGGAATCATGACCAGCATCAAAAGCTTTGCCGCCAGCTTAGACGGCTTGCTCGCTATGTAATAAGCAAGCGGGTATCCAACTACCAGACAGATAACGGTTGTCAGAAACGCCAGCTTCAGCGACTTCCAGATTACCTTCAGATAGAGAGGCTGTATCATTTCCTTATAATTATCTGTCGTAAAGGTGTATTCAATATTGCCATAAACATCTCTGCTCATAAAGCTGATAAACAGTATGTACAGCAGCGGCAGCATAACAAAGATAATCATCCATATAGAAATCGGCCCTGCCGTACTGACAACAGGTAAATTTCTCTTCAGAAAACTCTTTTTCGGTGCAAGAGTCATTGCATTATTCTCACTCACAGCCGCACCTCCTATGCCTTGATTCCTGTGGCGTCATCCGGCTCCCAGTACAGATAGATATCGTCCCCTTCTTTCAGGTCCTTGTTCTGTTTTACCCGGTTTATCTTCACATCATAACCATCCTCCATGGTTACGAGCGTGCGGTACTGAGCCCCCACGAAGATGACGTTTTTAACGGTTCCCCTGAGACTGAAGCCGTCTACCGGCTCCTTGCTGTATTTCATGACCTCGGGCCTTACACAGATGTGCATTTCCTCGCCAGGCTCAAAGCCGGAAAGCTCCAGCTTTGCCTTTCCAAGGGTAGTTGCCACCCCTCCAATGCCGTTTTCCAGAGACTCCAGCTTTCCTGTAAAGAGGTTGGACTCTCCGATAAAGTTTGCTACAAATCTGGTCTTCGGGGCTTTGTAAATTTCATCAGGAGATGCAAGGTGCTCAATGACACCTCCGTTCATAACCGCGATCCGGTCGCTCATAGTCATAGCTTCCTCCTGATCGTGGGTAACGTATACAAAGGTAATATGAAGCTGCTTCTGCAGGCGCTTGAGCTCAATCTGCATCTGCTTTCTCAGCTGCAGATCCAACGCACCCAAAGGTTCGTCCAGAAGAAGAACCTTTGGATTGTTGATGAGGGCCCTGGCAATAGCGACTCTCTGTTTCTGTCCGCCTGACATCATATCCGGCTTTCTGCCTTCAAATCCCATGAGTTGAACCAGCTCCAGCATTTCCTTTACTCTGCGGGTTATTTCACTTTTTGGTACTTTTTTTACAGTCAGGCCATAAGCAATGTTATCAAATACCGTCATATGAGGAAACAGGGCATAGCTCTGAAAGACCGTATTGACATCCCGCTCGTAAGCTTCCTTATCCTCTACCCGTTCTCCCTGAACCTCTATGGTTCCGTTAGTCGCATCCTCAAATCCCGCGACCATACGCAAAATGGTAGTTTTACCGCACCCGGAAGGGCCCAGCAGTGTCAGGAATTCACCTTCGTTAATATCCAAATTCAGATCCTTGATTACGTGGTTGTCTCCAAAGAACTTGTTTACCTTTTTCAGTGAAACAATATGCTCGGCCATTGTTCTTTCCTCCCACTGTTTTTAATATTCAAACTGTCTGTAATAGCGGCGGAAATCCAGGCTATGTCCGGTATTCAGTTCATAATGAGCAGCCAGACGTTCGGTTACCAGAGATGTCAGGATCATCGGTGAGCAGATTACACGGAATTCGTCATCAATGCCCCTCAGATCATAATCCTTTGTATCAATTACGACCAGTTTATCCGTAATCTTTTCGCAGAACCGTTCTACCCGGTTATCGAGAGCGCGATATTCATCCTCACCCTTAAAGAGGAATACTGGTACATCCTTTTCCACCAGCTCTAAGGTTCCATGGAAAAAGTCTGCCGAAGTTACCGACTTGGTGCGTACCCACTGCATTTCTTCCAGAATACACATGGAGAAGAGATATGTCTCGCCCCAGAGAGCACCGGATCCTACGAAAATATTATAAGGCTCTTTTGCATAAGCTCTTGCGATTTCGGCAGCCCTTGGCTCAAACTCTTCTCTTATCCGCAGCAGATTGTCATGCAGGTTTGCCATCTGATCCGCAAACTTTTCGTATGCTGGAAATTCCCCTCTATTATTCAGAAGCTTCAGTCCCAGCATGAAGAACATCATGTAGGAATGTTCACAGTCGCCGCATGGATTCGCTACAATGTAGTCCAGCTCCTTTGCCAGAGGCGTTTCCATATTTTTCGTAAAGCCTGCTACTTCAATCCCCATTTCCTTGCACATTTTAACAGCTTCCATGATTTCCTTTGTATCGCCTGAGGCAGAAGCTGTAATTACCAGAGAATCCTTTGTCAGAAAACGCTTATCTTCTTTAATGCACAATTCTGCGGCATTTTCCAGATAAATCGGCAGATCCGTGTAATGCTTCATTACATGTACAACCGGATGCCATTCGGCCCATGTTCCGCCGATACCGATTACCACGATATTGTTGTAGCCTCTCTTTGTTACTGCATCGGCCATTTTTTCGATATCTGCTCTTTTGCTGTAAGCAGTTTTACCTTCTTCCATATATTTCTTCACATCAAAATTTCGCATGATCTTCGTCCTCCTAAAAAAATGAATTATTAAAGTTTTCTTAATAGTAGAATAACAAATTTCACACGAAAAACAAGTTTTTTCGCAAATTAAAAGGGCGCCACTTTGTATATATTACTATACCAAATTTCGTGCAGCGCTTTTTATCCCTCTAAACATCTATTTTTTCAACGTTTTTTCCCACTATACCAATTTAAAATTTGATGCTATACAATAGCATCAAATTGGTAGATAAATTTGTCACATCGTGTGTAGCTTTCCGTATATTCTACAATTGTCCCCTCTTCATCAAAGCCAATCAGCTCCGTATAATATACTGGTTCCCTTTTTTCAAGCTCCAGATAGCCCCGCTCCTTTTCTGATGCTTCTATAATCTGCAGCTTCTGCATAAAGTTTTTAGGCATATGGGAGATGGAATCCATATAATCGTAAAGAGAAATTGTTTCAAAATCAATTTCATCCATTTCTGGAAACAGCTGCGCTGGAACATAGGTATACTCTACAGCAATTGGCTCATCGTTCCCATAGCGTATTCTGTGAAGCACATAAACTTCCGTATCCTTTTCCAATCCTAACCTGTATGAAAAAAATTTCCCTGTTATGATTCCCTTTGTCAGAACTTTACTTGCTATTTTGGCCCCGTGGTTTTTTACAATTGCAGTAATTCCTGAATTTCCCCTTTCTGAAAGATAATTCAGATCCATCCGATCCACCACATTTTTTTGCACAAAGGTTCCGCTTCCCCGAACCCGATATAAATATCCCTTTTTCACCAGTTCTCTCAGAGCATATTGAACCGTCATTCTGGAAACGCCATACATAGCTGCCATTGTACGCTCGCTATGTATCCGTTCTCCCGGCAGATAGTCCCCGTTTTCTATTTTTCGAATAATACTTTTCTGGATCTGAGCGGATGAAGTTTCTTTTTCTATATCCTTTTGTGTCACCATATATTAATCACCTGCCCATATGTTTTTTTGTTTTTACTTCATCGCTGATAAACTGTACCTTTTCCTTGAGTATGATATCATCAAAATATTCAATCAGGCGATTTCTCCTGTCATACACAAGCCCTTCGTAACGCATAACCGGATGAAGTCTTGTAGTGTGCAGCAGCTCCGATTCCAGGCCATTTGCATAAACTGCCGTAACCCGCTCTTCGGAACGGGCAATATAAATCCTATACTTTTTGCGAAATGTGGCATAGATGGATTTGTTATGGACATCCTCTTCTCTCAGCCCTGGAACTAAATCGCAGCGAATATGAGTACGCTCTAGTGACATAGGATGACTGCCCGCAAAGCGCAGCCGCATAATTCGATATACCTGGCTGTCCTCCTGCAAAGCCGTTTTTTGAGCCATCTTTTCTGAGACATAAATTTTTTCAAAGGTCAGCAGCTTCACATAGGTGGATTTTCCCATTTGTTCAATGAGTGACTTTCGGGAGCCATAGGCATTCAGATCAAAAGCAACCCGCCTGGGCGCAACAAAATATCCTGATCGCTCTTTTGAAATGATGCTTCCCTTATCCATGAGAATTTGCAGCGCACTCCGCACTGTGCCCCGCTGTACGCCGAACTCTTCTGCCAGACTCCGTTCGGAAGGAAGACGCATCCCCTCCTGATAGTTCTCCGTCTCCATCCTATACTCCAGTTCTTTGGCAAGGAGAACATCTAAAGTCAGTACCCGCTTTGCCTTCCGCTTTTCAATAAGCTGTCCCAAAGCCAAATGCCCCTTCCGCAAGGCAGGTTTTTGCCGAAAAATCCGCCGCAAATTCAAAAGCCCGTTTTATCATCTCCTCAGACGCAGCCTTTTCTCTGCCATATCCCCCGTTCATAAGCGCTATTACAAAAGCTGTGAAAAACGAGTCGCCTGCACCCATTGTATCCACCGGCTCCACCAGCTTTACCAGACCCGGGTATTCCCTGCTTCCATCCCACAGGCTCTGGCCTTTCGCACCCTTTGTAATGAGCACCAGCTTTGTTCCCAGGGCAGTAACCGTTTCTCTCAATTTCTCTGCCTCTTTCCGATCCATTTCTTCTGCGGAAAACAAGGCTATATCAATATATGGACATACTTTTTCCAGGTATTCATCTGTGCGATATTCGGCTTCTGCAGAAAAATCATATGTACGTACTGCGGAAAAGTCCCTGAGTTTTTTCATTTCATCCTCCATACACCCGTAGCAGCCGCAGTGTATCAGTTCAAAGCCCTTCAGATACTCCACAGCTTCATCGGAAAGGACTAGTGTCCGATACTCACCTTCTCCATAACTGCAGCCCTGAAAGACCCGATCTCCTTCTTCCAGCAGAACATCGCACCGCTCTGTAGCAAGGCCACTACAAAGAGGTGAGCAGGATACATCTACCCCAATCTCCTTCAGAGAATCATAAACCAATCTTCCCTCCTTATCATCTGCAATCACACCCAAATATGCAGAATCTGCCCCGCACTGCTCTGCGTATACAGCAAAATTTACAGCATTTCCTCCTGGGAACATAATTCGTTTATTGATATAGCGATCTACAACATTATCTCCCATTCCTACTACTTTCATAGTTTCCGCCTCCTCATATTTTTCCTAATTGTAACACAAAACAAGCCTGACTTCTACGAAAATAAACTCAGACTGCACGCAAACAGCTTTGTTTTGTTCACATGCAGTCTTTCTGCGTCTTACCTTATCTCATGCTCCGCTTCCGCGGTACAGCAGATCGTAATGGTATTCGTCCTTATACCGCCTAAACATAAACAGCGCTAGGCCCGTAGTCGTGATCTCTGCAAAAGCCAGTGCCAGCCATACGCCGTGAAGCCCGAAGAACCAGGACAGGAGAAAGGCTCCTATGATGACCATGATCAGGGCCCGGGACAGAGAAATCAGAGCGGAAATTTGCCCGTTTCCATAAGCTGTAAAAAAGCCGGAGGCAAATACATTGATTCCTGTAAACAAAAATGCCGCGGATAAATAGCGAATACCAACTTCTGCCATTTCGTATACGGGTGTTCCCTTTTCCTCAAAAGCCATGGCTATGTACGGAGCGCCGATAAAGCACAAAATCGCCAGCACGACGGAGGATGAGAGCATGAAGACTCTGGAATATTTGAGGAACACATTGACCTTCAGATATTCCTTTGCCCCATAAAAATAGCTGATAAGAGGCGCTACCCCCGTAATATACCCCAGGTGAACGGATATGAGCAGGTAATGGGTGTTGAGGACTACGCTCAGAGCCGCGACACCATCCTCTCCCGCAAGGCGCAACACGATCATATTAAAGAAAAAGGTCGTAATTCCTGCCGAGGATTCGGTTACCATTTCTGAAGAACCGTTGAGCATGGAGTTGGCTACATATTTTCCGTCCCACTTGGGAAGTACCAGCTTTAGCTTTGTATCCTGAAAAACGAAATATGCCGCACCCACGATCATAACGGTTGCCATGCCGGCTAGTGTTGCCCAGGCAGCTCCTTTGATGCCCCAGTCGCATAGTACGATAAATACATAATCAAGACCCAGATGTACAATGCCTCCCGAAAGGTAGAGCATCAATGTAAATCCCGGCCTGCCGTCGACGCGGATAAAATATTCAAACAGCACTCCCAGAAATGCGGCAGGTGTTGCCAGCAGCAGAATCTGAGCATACTCTCTGCAGTAATCCCACAGTAGCTCCGTTGCCCCTAAAAAGCGGATGATGGGCTCAATAAAGATAAACCCTGCAAGAATCATAAAGATTCCAATTGCTGCCGATACCAGACAGATGAGGGTAAATTTTTCATTCGCCTCTCTTTGCTTTCCTTCCCCCATTTTAATGGCCACAATGGCGCTGGATCCTGCCGCCAGCATAACGGAAATTCCCCAGACCAGCCCCTGTATGGGATAGACGATGGAAAGAGACGCCAGAGCATCGGAGCCTACAAAGTTTGCTACAAAAATGCTGTCCACTGTATAATAAAGTCCGATTACCACCAGCATGATGACCGACGGAGCTACGAATTTTGCAAAAGTTCCTGTTTTCACGCCATTATCAAATAAATGTTCCATTGGGTATCACGCTCCTTTCCGCCTTTCAATCCCCTTTTTTCTCTGCTGCACATCTGAGTCATGAAACTTCCTGAAATTCTGAATAATCAAATATGCTTTTATCTTATTTTTTTATCTCTGAAAATATGATAAAGTATACGGTAACCATATAGTCAATAGGAGGGATAGAAAATTGGGGGAAAATTTAAAAAATTATTTTACAACCGGTGAATTTGCGCGGCTGTGCAATGTAAAAAAGCAGACTCTGTTTCACTATGATGATGTGGGAATTCTGCGGCCTGATATTGTGGGGCAAAACGGCTACCGCTACTATTCTTATAACCAGCTGGAGGTTTTTTTTACCATTTCTATGCTAAAAGAATTGGATATGCCCCTTGTAGAAATCAAGAACTACCTGGATCACAGGAGTCCCCAGGCCTTTTTGGAGCTTTTAAAGAAGCAGCAGCAGGAGGCTGACGAAAAGATAAAGGAGCTTCAGTGGCTAAAGCGCTTTCTCCATACAAAGACAGAACTGACAAAGGAAGGGCTTTCCATTCCTATCGGAGAAATCCTGCTGGAAAACCGCCCGGAGGAATACTTTCTGGTAACAGAATACAAAGGGGAGGATGAAGATAAAACAATTGCGGCTGCTGTGGCGCAGCATCTGAATTTTTGTCACAGTCTGGATATCTACAGTGCTTATACAGTAGGCGGCATGGTTCCTGTTGAAAGTCTTGAATCTGAGGGAAATTATGTATATTCTCATTTTTTCACAAAGGTCAGCAGCGGTAAATTTCCCGCTGCCACAGTCCGTCCGGCTGGTATTTTTGCCGTATGCTGTGATGATGAAGGCTACAGCAATGTAGAGCACATATGCATCCAGCTCCTGCAATATGCGAAGGAGCATGGATTTCAGCCAGGCTCCCATATTTATGAGGATATTCTGCTGGATGAAATGTCCGTAAACGGGTATGATAACTATACCCTGAAGCTGTCGCTGCCGCTGCTGAAATAACAGCAGCGGCAACGGTCCTTCTTATATTTTAGCTGAAAAATTCCTTCACAGAGTCCATAAAGCTGCTCTTCTTGCTGTAGCATTCCTGCTTTACTTCCTTTGCCATATGCTGAATGGCCTTTTTCTGCTTGCCGTTTAATTTCGTCGGAACTTCCAGGATGACTCTTACATAGAGGTCGCCCTTTCTGCTGGAACGAATGGACTTGATCCCTTTATTTTTCAGCCTAAACACGGTATTGGGCTGTGTTCCTGCCGGTACCTTGTAGGAAACCTTTCCATCAAGGGTCGGTACTGTAATGTCATCTCCCAGAGCGGCCTGTTCAAAGGTAATCGGAATTTCCAGCCACAGATCCTGCCCTCTTCTTTCAAAGAGCTTGTGGGGTTTTACCGTTAATACTACATACAGATCGCCGTTTGGCCCGCCGTTGCTGCCGGGTTCTCCCTGGCCTTTGATGGAAATAACGGATTCGTTGTCCACGCCTGCCGGGATATCAACAGAAATAGTAACCGTCTTTCTCACCTTGCCGGTTCCGCCGCAGTCATCGCAAGGATGCTCGTTAACCTGCCCAGTTCCGCCGCAATCCGGACACGGAGAAGAACTCTGGAATGTGCCAAAGGGAGTCCGCTGCGTTGAGCGGATTTCTCCCGTTCCGCCGCATTTTGAGCAGGTGGTCTTGGAAGTGCCCGGCTGAGCGCCGCTGCCCTTACAGGTTTCGCATTCTACATATTTGCTGATCTGTATCTCTTTTTTTGTACCAAAAGCAGCCTCTTCAAAGGTAATGGTCATGGCCTTCTGAAGATCGTTGCCCTTAATGGGGCCGTTTCTTCTTCTCTGGCGTGAGCCGCCGCCTCCAAACATACCTCCGAACATGTCAAAGATATCTTCAAAGCCGCCTGCACCGCCAAAACCACCGAATCCTCCAAAACCGCCGTCTCCGCCGAATCCGGCATTGGGATCTACTCCCGCATGGCCGAACCGGTCATACTTGCTCTTTTTGTCAGGATCGGACAAAACGCTGTAAGCTTCATTGACTTGTTTGAACTGCTCCTCAGCCTCTTTGTCCCCCGGGTTTCTGTCAGGATGATACTTCATAGCCATCTTGCGGAATGCCTTTTTGATTTCATCATCACTGGCGCCCTTTTTCAGTCCAAGGACTTCGTAGTAATCTCTTTTATTTTCTGCCATTGATTCTTTTCCTCACTCTAAGTAATATACTCGCTGAGAGCACTCCCTGTAAAAGGAGTGCTCTGGCTGAGTTTTATTCGTTGTCTTTCTTGTCTTCGTCTACTACTTCATAATCGGCATCCACTACATTGTCGCCCGCAGGTCCGCCTGCTGCACCGCCGCCGGCCTGGCCGGCATTCGGATCAAATCCTGCTGCATCCGGGCCTGCTCCCTGCTGTTGCTGCTGTGCCTGCTGATACATTTTAGCCGAAATTGCGTGGAACTGCTGTGTCAGTTTTTCCGTCTTGTCTTTAATCTCTTCGATGTTGCTTCCTTCCAGAGCCTTAGACAGTTCTTCCTTAGCTGTTGTAACGGCAGTCTTTTCTTCCTCAGACAGACTTCCTTCAATCTCCTTCAGGTTCTTCTCCGTTTCATATACGAGAGTTTCTGCCTGGTTCCTTACTTCGACTTCTTCTTTTCTCTGTTTATCTTCCGCAGCATACTGTTCTGCTTCCTTGACCTTTGCCTGGATTTCATCGTCAGACAGCTTTGTGGAAGATGTGATAGTAATGCTCTGTTCTTTTCCAGTACCCATATCCTTGGCGTGTACATTTACGATGCCATTAGCATCAATGTCGAAGGTAACTTCGATCTGCGGTACTCCCCGTGGGGCTGGAGGAATGCCGGTGAGCTGGAAGCGTCCAAGGGTCGTATTTCCGGAAGCCATCTCCCGTTCACCCTGCATAACGTGGATATCTACGGCAGTCTGGTTGTCTGCGGCAGTTGAGAAAATCTGGCTCTTCTTTGTCGGGATGGTCGTATTTCTCTCAATCAGCTTTGTAGCCACACCGCCTAAAGTCTCAATGGACAGGGACAGCGGAGTTACGTCCAGCAGAAGTACATCGTTTACTTCTCCAGTCAGTACACCTGCCTGAATGGCAGCTCCGATAGCAACGCATTCGTCCGGGTTGATTCCCTTGAACGGATCTTTTCCCGTTACTCTCTTAACCGCTTCCTGAACAGCCGGAATTCTCGTGGAACCGCCTACCAGGATTACCTTGGAAATATCATTGTTGGTTACGCCTGCATCGTTCATTGCCTTCTGCATTGGCTCAATTGTCTTCTGTACCAGGTCGGAAGTCAGCTGATCAAACTTAGCTCTTGTCAGATCCACGTTCATGTGCAGCGGACCATCCTGATTTACAGTAATAAACGGCAGGTTGATATTAGTTGTCTGTGCGCTTGACAGCTCTTTCTTTGCTTTTTCAGCAGCTTCCTTCAGTCTCTGCAGCGCCATTTTGTCGTTTCTCAGATCAATGCCGTTTTCCTTTGCAAAGGTGTCTGCCAGATAGTTCAGAACTGCTTCGTCAAAGTCGTCGCCGCCCAGTTTGTTGTTTCCGTTTGTAGCCAGTACTTCAAATACACCGTCCCCCAGCTCTAGGATGGATACGTCGAAAGTACCGCCGCCCAGGTCATATACCAGGATCTTGTGCTGTGCTTCATCCTTGTCAAGTCCGTATGCCAAAGAAGCTGCCGTCGGCTCATTGATGATTCTCTTTACATCAAGTCCTGCGATCTTTCCTGCGTCCTTTGTTGCCTGCTTCTGGCTGTCTGTAAAGTAAGCGGGTACTGTGATAACCGCTTCTGTTACTGTTCCGCCCAGGTAACTTTCTGCATCTGCTTTCAGCTTGCTGAGGATCATTGCGGAAATGTCCTGCGGTGTGTATTTTTTATCATCAATCCCTACTGTATGGTCAGTACCCATATGTCTCTTGATGGAAGCAATGGTTCTGTCCGGATTTGTGATAGCCTGTCTCTTCGCAGTTTCACCGATGAGACGCTCACCATTTTTGGCAAATCCCACTACAGACGGGGTCGTTCTGTTTCCTTCTGCATTTGCAATTACAACCGGTTCTCCCCCCTCTAATACGGCTACGCACGAGTTGGTTGTACCAAGGTCAATTCCTATTACTTTTCCCATAATTACCTCTCCTTTTCTCTATTTTCATGTATTTTAATTTTTAATGATTAACAAGGTTATTGATTATTTTACTCAATTTTGTTCAGACAAACCGTCTGCCTGCTCTTTTCCTTCAAAATTAACTTGCCACCCGCACCATGGATGGTCGGATCACCTTTCCATTAAGTGTATATCCCTTTTGCATGACTCCGGAAACGGTTCCGCTTTCATATTCATCCGTATCCTCATTCATGACCGCATTGTGAAAGTTGGGATCAAATTCTTCACCCAGAGCAGGTATTTCCTTGAGCCCTGCTTTTTCCAAAACATCAAAGAGCTGTTTGAAAATCATCTCCATGCCTTCTTTAAAGCTCTTATCTTCGCCTTCATGTTCCAGAGCTCTTTCAAAATTATCCAAAACAGTCAAAAGCTCAGTTGCCAGCTTTTCATTGGCATAAGAATAAATATCGCTTTTTTCCTTTTCAACTCTTTTTTTGTAGTTTTGAAAATCAGCCATCAGGCGCATGTAGCGGGAGCTTTCATCCTCTTTTGGCTCTGTCTGTTCCTTTTGCTCCTCCTTCTTGTCCTCGCCTTCCGTCTGTACATCTTCTTTTTCCTCTTCCTGAAGCTCTTCTTCACATGGCTCCTGTTCTTCTCCGGTCATCTGTTCTTCCCGGTCCTTTGGATCCTTAGTCATCCTTACCTCCTCCTGACAGTTTAAATGTGTTGCTTATATTCTCTGTTAAAAATTCAACGACTGAAGTGATTTCTCCATATCGCATTCTAGTCGGACCGATTACGCCGATCTTTCCTGCCAACTTGCCGTCTACATGGTATGTAGCGGTAATCAAGCTGCAGTCCTGCATGATATCTTCTGCATTCTCTTTTCCTATAGTGATAATCACGCCATTGTCCCTGTTAATGAGGGTTTTTGTGAAATCCTCTTTCTTTCCCAACATTTCCAGGAACATCTTTGCTTTATCAATATTGTTATATTCCGGTATGGAAAATATATTTGTAAGCCCATCCATGTACAAATTGACGTTTAGCATTTCTTCCAAAGTACGGATAAATTTGGGCATTACATTCTTTGCCAAAGCGCCCATGGCCTCAATATCTGACTCAAAGGTTTCGATAATATCTAGTGTAAGAGCTTCGCTGAGGGTCTTCCCTCTGTAATTATAGGTCATATTTTTGGCTAAAAGCTCCAGACCTTCTTCTGTATAAGGTGATTTAATTTTCAATGCAGTATTTGAAACCTTGCCGCTGTGGGACACAATCATCAGTACAACCGTATCCTCATCCACAGGCAGCAGATTGATGTATTTTAACGTGTCCTCATCGGGAGATGGTGTGAGTGCAAAGGAAGTCAGGTTTGTAATTTCCGACAAAATCTTCGCCGCGTGCTGTACTGTTTTTTCCAGCTCCGTTACATTTTCGTAGAGCTTACTTGCGATTGCATTTTTTTCTTCCTCGGACAGCTCTTTTTTTTTCATCATATCATCTACGTAGAGCCGATATGCACGTTCGGAAGGAACCCGCCCTGCTGAAGTATGGGGATGTGTCAGAAACCCCATCTCCTCCAAATCCGCCATCTCATTTCGGATGGTGGCGGGACTGATTCCCAAATCAAACTTTTTGGAAAGTGTCCTGGATCCCACCGGCTCTGCAGTTCGGATAAAGTCGCTTATAATTGCCTGTAATATTCTCAATTTCCGTTCGCTTAGATCCATATCTGCCCCTCCTGTTAGCACTCTTTATAACTGAGTGCTAATTACAGTTTAAATTTACCACTCTTATGTAGTATTGTCAACATCGTTTTAGAAAATTTCTCGAAAATTTTATGAAAAACTCAGTTTCTACAGGGCTTTTGCCATATCTGCCTCTTATCCCCGGATCATTTGAAACAAATTCTGGTAGTAATCAGAAAAAATACTGCCCCTCCGCCAAATGAATGTGAAATCATGGGTCACATAAAAATCTTCCAAAGGGATTGAAACCAATTTCCCCTCTTCTAGTTCTTGTCTGACTGCCCGTTCATAAAGAAAGGTAATGCCGCAGCCTTCCTCGATCAGGGCTTTAATGGCGCTGATATTGCTGATTTCCGCGACATTCTCATAGTCTTCTAGCTGAAAATTGCGGCTTTCCAGATATCGCTCGAATATTTCCCGCGTCCCTGAACCTGCCTCCCGAATAATCAGCCTTTCTGAAAACGTGTCTTCTATTCGGGTCAGCTTTCTTTGGGGCACATAAGTTTGTCCGTGTACAGCAATATATTTTTCTGTAGAATATACAAGACTGTCATATTCCTTTTTGGCAAAGAAACCTTCCACCAGGGCAAAATCCAGCTCTCCGCTGCTGAGCTTCTTTAACAGCTCCTGTGTATTGGCTACTGTCATCTTAATATTGACCTGCGGATAGAGCCTGAGAAATCTTGCCACAGGCTTTGGCATGACAAATTCTCCTACGGTCAGAGTTACGCCGAAGGTCAGGGATGCCTTCTGTCCCCGCAGCTCTTTCAAACGCCCCTGAAGATGTATGTCATCATGGAGCATGGTAGTTGCAACCCCATGAAGCAGCGCTCCGGCTTCTGTCAGTCTGATTTTCTTATTTTTATAGTCAAACAGTTTGATTCCGTAAAGCTCCTCCAGATAACGGATATGCTGTGAAACAGCCGGCTGTGTTATATTCAGCTCTTCTGCGGCTCTGGTAAAATTCATGTGTTTGCACACAGCTAAAAATGTATGAACTCGAAAATCCAGCATAAAACTTCCTCCTCATCCTTTCATTTATGAAAACGGCCGGCTCTGCCAGATTTCTGATGAAAGGCAGCCCTGCTGATATACAAGAAATATCATAACATATATTTATTTATTAATAAATATATATAATTTTATTTTATTTTTAATTGGTGGCATAATATACCATAGTAATAATAGAAACTTAGAAATGAGGTATGAATATGGACTTTATGAAAAAAACGGTACCTGGCCTTCTCGTCTGTCTGATCATTGCGGTTCCCGCATGGCTGTTAGGACGCGCGTTTCCTATTATCGGCGGGCCGGTATTCGGTATTCTGTTTGGAATGATTCTCGCACTGTTTAAGAGGCCGGAAATTCTCACAGGAGGAATTAAATTTACATCAAAAAAAATCCTCCAGTGGTCGATTATCCTGCTTGGCTTTGAAATGAATCTGTTTAATGTCATCAAAGTCGGCGGTCAGTCCCTGTTAGTTATGATCTTCACTCTGACCTCCGCCTTTCTCACCGCTTATTTCATTGGAAAAGCCATGAAAATAGAGGCTAAGACTACGACTCTTATTGGTGTTGGCACTTCCATCTGCGGCGGCTCTGCCATTGCTGCTACAGCGCCTGTCATTCAGGCAGATGATGAAGAGGTCGCTCAGGCTATTTCCACTATCTTTCTATTTAATATCATTGCCGTATTTATTTTCCCGCCCCTAGGACATCTCCTTGGCCTTACGGACACCGGTTTTGGTATGTGGGCTGGAACGGCTATTAACGATACTTCATCTGTCGTAGCTGCGGGCGCCTCCTGGAGCGCTGCCTCAGGAAACAATACAGCTCTTGCTTTCGCTACGATTGTAAAGCTTACCAGGACGCTCATGATCGTCCCTATTACCCTGGTTCTTGCTGTTTATACGACGAAAAAAATGGTCAAATCGCAGGAAGCCAGCGGGAGCGCGGATAAGAATTACAGCATCACGAAAATTTTCCCCTGGTTTGTGCTGGGGTTTGTGCTGACTGCTGTCATCAATACCTTTCTGCCGCTGCCGGAGGGGCTGCCGGAGCTGCTGGTTACCATCGGAAAGTTTATGATCGTCATGGCCATGACCGCCATTGGGCTGAATACGGATCTGAAAAAGCTGTTGACAAACGGGCTGAAGCCTATCGGGCTTGGGCTCTGCTGCTGGTTTGTAGTGGCGATTGTTTCGCTGATCGTACAGCATTTTATCGGCATGCTGTAGGGGTTTTACAGCAGAGCAATCAAGCTTGCGATTTTAAAAAAAGCTTTCTTCCGGAAATAGATGGAATTCTATTTCCGAAAAGAAAGCTTTTCTGTTTCTAAGCAAATAGTTCTGTTATTTTTCACTTGCGTTCATAAAGCTATGTAAAACTCCCTTGGGTTTATTCTTTTTTCGCGGGATTTTCCTCTGCCGAAGCTCCGGCCTGGGCTGCCGGTTCTGCTTTTGCTTTTTCCCCGGCCTGAGCCGCCGCTTCTGCTGCCGCCTGCTCTTTCAGCATTTTATCCCGATTGGTCTCAATACCCAGCACGAATTTTATAAAACGCTTGATATTAAGGTAAACCTTGTCGTAAAGGAAGTCGAAAATCCAGTTATATCCCTTGGAAACCGGTGGGCTGGAAAATATAACGACGCACAGGGATGCTGCCGCAAAAAGACTGATGTAATATACCACCCAGTTCGCGTCCGGAAGATCGTACTTTTTAATAACCTGCCGTACCACCAGATGGAGGATATAGACCGACATGGTATTCATACCTACATAGGTCAGGTAGTTCTTGCCTTTTGGCAGGATATTGAGCATGAGCACGATCCAGGCGCAGGGGATGATAAAATCCACGATACGCATGATAATGTCCAAATACCACGGCACTCCGAAATTTGCTCCAGGTCCTCTCAAAAGGTAAAATTCCACGGGCACAACTCTATAAAAGGCCAGCGCGATATTGATGCCCACTAAAACGATTGCCAGAATGACGCAGTGCCAGGTTTTCAGGCTCTGAATCTTTGCAATATGCTCCTTTGTGCAGAAATAGCCGATCATAAAGAAGGGGAAGTAGGAAACCATGCGTCCCAGCGCAAGAGTCCCGTCCAGCCAGGGAATCAGCCCTGCAAAGAGGTAAATGATAATGCTGATTTGCAGAATGTACTTGCTTTTTACCAGATCCACTAGCAGGAACCGGTATACGAAAAGGGCTACCAGATACCAGAGCGCCAGCGGCGGATCGATCCAGCTCATGGTGGCGTTTCCATAGAGGAGCCAGCGCACGCCGTAGAAAAAGGGCACTAAGAGAATGTAGGGAAAGAGGAACGTCTTAAAGGCCGTTTCCCGCGCCCTCTGAGGTCTCTTGGAAAAATATCCGGACAGGAACACAAATGCCTGCATTACAAATACATTGATGGTTATGTAGACAACTCCGCCCAGCGAACTTTGTGAAAAATGTCCGCCTACCATTGTAAAATGAGAAATCGGAATCGTCCAGATGAGAATACCCCGAAACGTATCAAAGAAATAGCTTCGTTCTTTTTTGCCTGCCTTAGGCGCTGCGTTGTTTAGTGTTTCATTTGCCATGACCTTCACCTTTTATTTTGCCCAGCCAAGAGTGCAGGAAACTGCTTTCTCCCAGCCTTTCAAAAGCTCCTTTCTTTTCTTATTTTCCATATCCGGCTCAAATGTCCGGTCGATTTTCCAGCTGGCTAATATTGCGTCCCTGCTGTGCCAGTATCCGCATGCTAGACCTGCCAGATAAGCTGCTCCCAGGGACGTTGTCTCAATACACTGGGGCCGCAGCACAGCCTTTCCCAGTATATCCGATTGAAACTGCATGAGAAAATTGTTGGCGCTGGCGCCTCCGTCTACTTTCAGGGTTACCAGCTTTCTTGCCGTATCTTTCATCATAATCTGAATCAGATCCCATGTCTGGTAAGCCATAGACTCCAGGGTTGCCCGAACCAGATGCTTTTTATTTGCGCCCCGCGTAATACCGAGAACCGCGCCTCTGGCATAAGGATCCCAGTAAGGCGCCCCCAGCCCTACAAAGGCTGGCACCACATAGACTCCATTACTGTCAGGAACGCTTTCTGCCAATGCTTCTGATTCTGCGGCATTATGAATCATTTCCATCTCATCCCGCAGCCACTGAATGGCAGCTCCTGAGACAAAGACAGAACCCTCCAGCGCATAATTGACGGTTCCATCAATCCCCCATGCAATAGTTGTAAGAAGACCGCTTTCCGAATAAACAGGCTCCTCTCCCGTATTCATCAGAAGAAAACCGCCTGTACCGTATGTGTTCTTTGCATCTCCGGCCTCAAAACAGGCCTGACCAAAGAGAGCTGCCTGTTGATCACCTGCTGCTCCGCAGATATTGATGGATCCACCGAAGATATTGGGATCCGTCTTCCCGTAAACCATACTGGAGGGCTGCGGCTCAGGCAGCATACACAAGGGAATATCCAGCTCCCTTAAAATATCCTCATCCCACTTTAAGGTATGGATATTAAAGAGCATAGTTCTGGAAGCGTTGGAATAATCCGTAATATGTACCTTGCCGCCTGTCATTTTCCAGATAAGCCAGGTTTCAATCGTTCCAAAGAGCAGTTTTCCGGCCTCAGCCTTTTTTCTGGCCCCGGGCACGTTTTTCAGGATCCACCTCAGCTTTGTAGCGGAAAAATAGGCGTCGATCAAAAGCCCGGTCTTTTCCCGAAAAAACTGAGTCAGGCCTTTTTCCTTCAGCTCATCACAGTATTCTGCTGTCCGCCTGCACTGCCAGACAATGGCGTTGTAAACCGGCTCGCCCGTCTCTTTGTCCCAGACTACCGTCGTCTCCCTCTGGTTTGTAATTCCAATGGCCGCAATATTCTCATATGTGCCATTGATTTTTAAAAGCGCTTCCTGGGCAACGCCCATCTGAGTGGACCAGATTTCCATAGCATCATGCTCTACCCAGCCAGCCTGCGGATAAATCTGTCTGAATTCTTTTTGCGCAGTGCTGACCATCCTGCTCTGCTCGTCATACAGGATACACCGGCAGCTGGTTGTGCCCTGATCCAGGGCCATAATGTACCGTTTCATCCATTCATCTCCTAAACAAATTCAGCCATGATCCCGTTGGAAACATCAATTCCCCGTTCTGTAAGAGCAATCCGCTTTTCCTCCAGAATCAAAAGCCCTTTCTCCCTGTACTGCAAAAGCTTCTCTATTTTGTCCCCATACACCTTACAGAAATCCACCCCAAAGGTATCCTCAAAATCCTCCGTATCCACCCCGGCTCTTGTCCTCAGGGCTGTAAACACGTATTCTCCCATATAACCTGCGGCAGACTCTTCTTCGTATCCGCCGCCCTCTACAGGATCCATTCCTTCCTGCAGCCTCTTTATATATTGATTCAAATCCGCTGTATTAAAGCGGCGTCCCCTGTCATAGCAAAAAGAATGGGCCCCTGCCCCTGCGGCGAAATACTCGTCAAAATTCCAGTATTTCAAATTGTGCCGACATTCAAAGCCCGGTTTTGCGGAGTTGGAAATTTCGTAATGGCAGTATCCCGCCCTTTTCAGCATGTCAATGCCCCTGTGATACATCTCACGCTCTTCCTCCTGAGGCGGCAGATCCATCTGCCCAGCCTTGTACATCTGGCAAAACTCCGTTCCTTCCTCCAGCTGCAGGCTGTAAAAGGAAATGTGCTCCGGCGAAAGCTTCAGAACGCGGCTCAGGCTGTCCTCCCACAGCTCCCAGCTCTGCCCGGGAATACCAAACATAAGATCCACGTTGATATTATCAAAACCCGCATCCCTCGCAGCCTGAAAGTTTTCTGCAAAATCACGGCTGCTGTGGACGCGCCCCATAAAGGAAAGCAGATCATTATCCATGGACTGGGCACCGATACTGAGCCTGTTGATACCCATGGCCCGGTAGGCGGAAAGCTTGTCTTCTGTCAGCGTCTTAGGGTTTGCCTCTATGGTGATTTCCGCCTCCCCGCTGATATAAAAGCCTCTTTCTGCTGCCGCAAGGATGCGTCCTATCTCACCGGTGGCAAGAATTGACGGCGTTCCTCCTCCGATAAAGACTGTATCAACGGCCGGCCGCTTCCCATTTCCACTATAGCAGACAAGCTCCTTTACGAGGGCATCCGTGTACGCCTCCTGCAGCTCCCGGCTGCTTCCTTCAAAGGAAAGAAAATCGCAATACCTGCATTTTTTCAAGCAAAAGGGAATGTGAATGTAAAGCCCCGCTTTTGCCTGCTTTCTATTTATTATCATCGTATTTGAGGACTGCTGTAAATGCTTCCTGCGGCACCTCTACTTTACCGAACTGGCGCATCCTCTTTTTGCCTTCCTTTTGTTTTTCCAGCAGCTTTTTCTTTCGCGAAATATCGCCGCCATAGCATTTGGCAATCACATCCTTGCGGTAGGCCCGCACCGTTTCCCTGGCAATGACCTTCTGTCCGATAGCCGCCTGAATGGGTACTTCAAACTGGTGCATAGGGATGACTTCTTTCAGCTTTTCGCAGACAAAGCGTCCCCTGGACTGAGCCTTGGTTTCGTGGACAATCATGGAAAAGGCATCAACCAGCTCTTTGTTCAGCAGCACGTCCATCTTAACGACCCGCGATTTTTCGTAACGCACAAATTCGTAATCCAGGGAACCGTAGCCTCTTGTCTTGGATTTCAGCGCGTCAAAGAAGTCGTAAATAACCTCGTTTAAGGGCATTTCATAATGAAGCTGTACCCGGTTTTCCGTAATATATTCCATATGGAGCATTTTCCCCCGCCGATCCTGGCAGATTTCCATAATATTTCCTACATAATCCTTTGGAATCATAATGTCAGCCTTTACAATCGGCTCCTCAATGTGATCGATTTCTGCCGCATCCGGAAGATTGGAAGGATTCTGCACCATCTCTTCCTTTCCATTTGTAAGCACCACCTTGTAAATAACGCTGGGGGAAGTGGTGATAACCGCAAGATCAAACTCCCGCTCCAGCCGCTCTACGATGATTTCCATGTGAAGCAGTCCTAAAAAGCCGCAGCGAAATCCAAACCCCAGAGCAGTCGATGTTTCCGGTTCAAAATGGAAGGCCGCGTCGTTTACCTGCAGCTTTTCCAGGGCATCCTTTACATTTTCGTATTTTTCGCCTTCCGCCGGGTAGATGCCGCAGTATACCATGGGCTGAACCTTTTTGTAGCCTGGAAGGGGCTGCTCTGTAGGTTCTGCATCCAGTGTAATGGTATCGCCTACGCGAGCGTCTGCAACCTGTTTGATGCTGGCGCAGATGTATCCTACTTCACCTGCCCGCAGCTCTTTGCAGGGTACGTGGCCGGGAGAATAAATTCCAACTTCTGTAACCTCGTATTTTTTCCCCGTGTTCATCAGGCGAATCATATTCCCGGTCTTGACCTTGCCGTCAAAGACTCTGGTATAGATTACAACGCCTTTGTAATTGTCATAGTATGAGTCAAAGATAAGCGCCTTGAGCCTTGCACCTTCATCTCCTGCAGGCGCCGGGATTTTGTGGACAATTTCCTCCAGCAGGTCTTCAATACCGATGCCTTCCTTGGCGGAAACCAGCGGAGCCTCAGAAGCGTCGATGCCAATTACATCCTCCACCTCTTCCTTGACTTCATCCGGCCGTGCGCTTGCCAGATCGATTTTATTTAAGACCGGCAGAATTTCCAGATCCTCATCCAGAGCCAGATATACGTTGGCCAGAGTCTGCGCCTCCACTCCCTGGGTGGCGTCTACTACGAGAACGGCTCCTTCACAGGCTGCCAGACTGCGAGATACTTCGTATGTAAAGTCTACATGTCCCGGTGTATCAATGAGATTGAGGATATATTCCTCTCCATCCTTTGCTTTATATACGAGGCGGGTTGTCTGAAGCTTTATGGTAATGCCCCGTTCCCGCTCCAGCTCCATGTTGTCCAGGAACTGTTCCTTCATATCCCTCTGGGAAACAAGGCCGGTTCGTTCAATAATCCTGTCCGCCAGAGTCGATTTGCCGTGATCGATGTGGGCAATAATGCTGAAATTTCTGATATATTTCTGGTATGCGTTCATATTCTCCTCGCTTTGCAATCTTTTCTTCCTAAACCATTTTACTTGAAATACGGTTCGAATTCAAGGATTAATCACGTCTTAACGGCCTGCTTTTCCTTCCAGCCCGAAAAAGCAGAATTCCACGCCTCCATCTTCTGCTTTGTGCAGAGAAAGTCCGGCCTGACCTCCCAGACCGGTTCGTTCCCTGCACACCTGATCCACGGTAATCAGCGCGCCTGTTCCCAGAAAAAACACCATAAAAACTGCGATCCATTTTTTAAGCAATCTGCTCTCCCTCTTTTCTCTACTGTTCGTCTTCTATTACAGCCGCCAGAACGTGCGCAAAATATGTTCCAGTTGCTCTGACTTCTTCTATTTTGTTTTGATTATTGCCGATTTCCAGCAGCAGATACTTATCTGCTATGTATTCGTTATAGCGATATTCTTTTTTGATGATCCGCCCTTCAAAGCCTGGATACATGGAACCGGCCTTTTGGTTTATTTTTTTGGCGTAGCTCAGCAGTTTGCTGTAGTTCGCATTGTTCTGCCCGATTACCAAGCCAAACTTTGCTACGGTTTTCCCTTTAATGGTTGTTGTTTTTCCTACATTGCCTGAATAGGCGGCCGCGTCACGGTGAAGATCAATGATATATTTCGCGGTGGGATATTTTTTCTGCAGGGCAGTGACGGTTTCCAGTGAGCGATCATACGACTGGTTATAGGATGGTCGATCGTGGATGGTTTTGTCATGTACCACGCCAATGCCAAGCTTGTTCAGCTCTTTTGTCATTTTGTTTCCTACATCCCGGACCGTGCCCTCTTCCTTTTCCCTATGAAAGTTACTTTCCGAATAAGGCTGATAAGACTCGGTACTGTGGGTATGATAAATAATGACAAGTGGTTTTTTATTGTCTGCCTTCTTTTTGTCTTTCGTTTCTTCTGACGCCTTTTCCGTTTCCTTTGGTTTTTCATCCTGTGTCTCTTTTGGTTTCGTTTCCTCTGCTGCTTTCCGCGCGGTCCTTGTCTCATCAGCCTCTTTTTCTACTCCACAGCTGATAGCAGGAAAGACCTGTGATACACACAGCTTTCCCAGCTCTCCGCTGTCCACCTTCAGTTCCGGCAGGCTGCCTTCTCCCAGGCGCTGCCAAAAGAACAGGGTGGAAACAATAAAGCATAAGGCACATATCAGAGCCAGTGTTTTTGTCTTCATGTTCATCCTCCATATGTTGCTCTTACGAATATATGCCGGGATGGAGCGTTTTATTTATACCATTTGAAAGAATATCGGAAAAATCTTTTATAATCTGATCAATGTCTGTGGAGGTCACGATCATGTCCTGACCTTTTTCTTCAATATATCGCTCGATCTGCTGCGCTTCTTTTATATGCTCCTGCAGCGCTTCCCGCATGATGGTCCGTGAGTCGATGACCGTAGGCACGCCCACCGCAATCACTCTCCGTCCCAGGGTCTGCTCCGAAAGCCCGGTCCTTACATTTCCCATGCCGCCGCCCGGATCGATGCCCGTGTCATTGATCTGTATGGTGGTGCTGACCCGTTCGATATTTCTCGCAGCCAGAGAGTCGATGACCAAGACCACCTCCGGATCCGCAAGCTCTGCCGCGCCTTTTATCAGCTCGGCTGTTTCCATTCCCGTAGAACCTGTCACCCCAGGAATAAAGCAGCTGACGCAGCTCATTTCATCATCTCCGTCCGCTCCGTAGATAAAAAAGAGATGGCGCGTTACTTTTACCTTGGAAACCGTAGAAGGGCCTAAGGCATCCGGCGTCACCTTATCGTTTCCCAATCCCACTACCAGAACCTTCAGATGATAATGAAAGGAAATCAGCTCCGACAGCTCCTTTGCCAGAGCCTTCCCGGCCCGCTCCTTGATGCCTTCCCTCTCATCTAAAATCCCGTCGACTTCAATGGTGATGTAATTTCCTCTGGGCTTTTCCAGCTGGCGCTCCCCCTGCTCATTCAAAATTTTGATCCTGGTGGCCCGTATATCTTCGTCATAGGTAATCTGCTCCATAACGACGCCTTCGATCTCCTCTGCGCTTCCCCGCTCTTCATCCAAAATCTCTTTTCGCTCAATTGCAAGATCTGTTCTGTATTTCAATAAAAGTCCCGCCTTTCAAAATTTTATCTTTTACTTAAGTTTCCCTTGCAAAATGCCTTTTATTCATATATACTTGTATTTGCGAATTTAGCTGAAAAATTAAGAAAGTGGGGTAACATTTTATGGCAAATATTAAATCCGCAAAGAAAAGAATCCGTGTAATCGACAAGAAAACTGCAAGAAACAGAAGGATCAAAGGTCATCTGAAGGCAGTTTTAAAGAACTTTGACGCTGCTATCGAAGCTGGCGACATGGACGCTGCTGCTGAAAAGCTGAGACTTGCTGAGAAAAAACTCATGCAGGCTGCCGCAAAGCATACCATTCACAAGAATGCGGCTTCCAGAAAAGTTTCCAGATTAACAAAGAGATTCAACAAGGCGAAAGCCGCACAGTAAAACTCACCCGTCCCCACCCGTGTATAAGTTAAATACACAGAAATGAGTAATACCCGGCAGGAAATGTGTCGGGTGCTTGAAACAAAAACGATGGCCAGTGTCTCCCATCGTTTTTTCTTTTTTGTGTTTTATCAGTCTGCCAGACAAAGATTTACCAGGCTTTCAATGCCTGTCTTCAGACAATCTTCATTTACCTGGAATCTGCCGGTATGAAGACCGCTGTTATCCCTTCCGGGAAATCCGCTGCCTAAAAAGAAATATGCCCCCGGCACATGCTGTATGTAGGAGGAAAAATCATCAACGGTCATGGAACTGCGGCTTAGCTCCGCGACTTTGCCTGCCGCCGCTCTTCTCACCTGATCCACCAGATGAGGCTCGTTTACCAACGCCTTGCAGCCAGGCTGCGTATTGACGGTAATCGTAAGTCCCAGAGCCTGGGACAGCCCTCTCGCCAGTATCTGCATGCGGCCTGCCAGAAAACGGCAGGTTTCTTCATCCTCACCCCGCACAATACCCTGCGCCTTTACACTGCGGGCCAGTATGTTTCCTCCCTCTCCGCCGCCAATGCTGCCAAATGTGATAACACCTGGCTTTCCCGGATCCAGATCCCTTGAAATAATCCCCTGACACATGGAAATAAAGTGGGCCGCGCCGTATATGGCATCCCGCCCCAGATCCGGCTTTGCGCCGTGGGCTGGCTTTCCCTCTATGACCGCCTGAAAGGTCTGGGACTCCCCGTGGATCGCGCCATAGCGAATTCCTACGGTTCCCGCTGGAAGCTCCGGCTTTACGTGATAGCCGAATATGGCATCCACGCCATTTAGAACGCCCTGCTCCACCAGCTGCTGCGCGCCTCCCGGACCCTCTTCATCCGGCTGAAAAATCAGCCGGATATCACAGGGCAGCACCTCCCGCAGCTTGCAGAGAACCTGCGCTGTTCCCACTAGAATCGCTGCGTGGGCGTCGTGGCCGCAGGCGTGCATCATCCCTGCCCTTCTGGAGCGGTAGCCGACCAGAGCCGTTTCCGTAATAGGCAGCGCGTCAAGCTCCGCACGGATGGCAAGCCTCTTTTTTTCCCCTTTTTTACCTTTTTCTCCTGGGATATTGGCCACAATAGCCGTTGCAAGGGGACGCTCGATCCCAAGCCCCATGGCTTTCAGCTTTTTCCCGATGAGGGTAACGGTTTTAAACTCCTCGCCGCCCAGCTCCGGCCAGCTGTGCAACTCTTCGAACACCTCCTTCGCCGTCCTGTATGCTTCTTCTATATACTTCTTATGATTTTCGATTGCCATCAGATACTCCTTTTCTTAGATTCCTTTTATTCTATGTCCGGGGGCGCTGGGTTATGCGAGGGGACTTCTTTTATTCCCTTGTCCGGAAGATCAGCTTTTTGAGCGCGCGCTTATTAAAAGGAACAAGCGGATAAAGGTAGCTGGTGCCTCCGATGGTCTTTGTCGTAGCAACCCATAAGAGTCCCAGAGCTAGTCCGATAGCCGCCCCCCAGATTCCGTACACCGCAGCCCCAATGAGAATGAGAATGCGTATAAATTTTACGCCGTAACCCAGTTCAATGCTCGGCTGGGTAAAGCTGGCCAGCGCCACGACAGCCATGCATAAAATCGTCTGGGGAATAAACCAGCCCGAGGATATGGAAAATTCCCCTAAAATCAGGGCGCCGATGACGGAAAGGGACATTCCCAGGGATTCCGGCGTGTTGAGGGATGCTAGTTTGAGTCCGTCGATGGCAAGTTCCAGCAGGATAAACTGCCAGAACAGGGAAATGGCAAAGTCTTCATCTGGCACAAAAAAGTCGATGTTAATGGGAACCGGGATATCACCCTGCCCTACGAGGAGGTAGATGGGCGTCAAAAACAGAATTACAAAGCAGTTGATGATCCGCAGCATGCGAAAATAGTTTCCCGTTAATATCGGAAAATAGTAGTCGTCCACATCCTGCACAAAATCGAAAATTCCTGCCGGAATCAAAATGACAGTAGGTGAATTATCAATAATGAGGGCAATTTTCCCCTCCGCAATGTGGGCGGACACTACATCCGGCCTCTGGGTATACCGCACCTTTGGAAATGGATTAAACCAGTTTTTGCGCTTTTGGATTTTTCCCAGGGCTTCCACGATCGTCTGCTCTCCCACTGTAGTGGTGCTGAGATGCAGACTGTTTAAATACTGCGAAAGCCGATCCACCAGTTGGGGATCCGCTTTTCCCTTCATGTAGGCGAGGCTGACATCGGTTTTGCTGTTTTTTCCTACTACAAAAGCCTTAAAAATCAGATTATTGTCCCGCAGCCTTCTGCGGATGAGCGCGATATTGGTCATCATGGTTTCCGTAAAACCATCCTTTGCTCCCCGCAGGGATTTTTCCTTGGATGGCTCGTCTACTGAGCGAGAAGGATAATCCCGGATATCCACGATGATGACTTCATCATAGCCATCGATGAGAACTGGAAGAAGTCCTGCGTACAGCTGCTTTAGGGCCTTATCCACATCCGGTTCCGTCATGGTATCCAGGTAAGGCATGTTGTATTTGATAAAGGCTTTTGCTGTATCCGCCCGGGCCATAGCTTCTGGCGGAATTGCCAGCAAAAAGGACATGACAAGCTGCACCACAGATCCTTTAGTCAGCCCGTCCACAAAAAACATAGTCGTATTTTTTCCACCAATGGAAAGATCCCGTTCCAGAATGTCAAAGCATTCTCCCAGAGGAAGCTTTGCGCGGAATTCATCCAGTAATTGATTGTATTTATTCATTTCCATTTCTCCTAACAAGTCTAATGTACCAGCTAGATAGTACACTAGATTTAGTTTGTCAGATTGGGGAAACTTCATACGCTGATTTCAGATTTTCCCATAAGAAAAACTCCCCCGCATCAGGAGCAGGAGAGCTTTTACTTTTATCGTTTTTTCTTTTTATGGTGATTCTGTTTCGCTAGCGCCGGAGCAGGCTTTCTCTCGGCAGCTTTTTGCTGTCCCTTTGCCCTGAGCACATTCCAGCCTATGTAGACAATGGCCAAGGAGAGACTGAGAACTGCCATGTTTCTCGCAGTATCAGCAATGCCGAGAAATTTTGCGATAAACAGACCTCCCAGCAGAAAGATCCAAAAGTAGATAAACTTGCCGATGATACCACCGCCCATAACAATCTCCTTATTTCAGCTTTGCGACCAGCTCGCCGGCTTTCACCTGCTGGCCTTCCTTTACGTAAATCTTATCAACCATGCCTTTTACCGGTGAGAGGATATTGGTTTCCATCTTCATGGCCTCAATTACGGCAATGGGCTGCTTTTCTTCCACTGCTTCGCCTTCGCTCACCAAAACCTTCAGGATATTTCCCGGGATGTTGGCACCGATTTCAGACGGATCCTCTGCGTTTGCGTACAGGATCTGGGAAGCTGTGGCTGTAATGCTGGCATCCTTATCCTTAATGCGGACAGCACTTCTGTTGCCGTTGACTTCAAAGACCACGTCGCGGAAGCCTTCTGCATCCATATCTCTGGCGTCATTGAGACGAATTACTAGTTCCTTACCTTCCGCAATTTTAACCTCGCAGGTTTCGCCTTCGGAAAGACCATGGAAGAAGATATCGCTTCCCATGAGACGGAAGTTTCCTTCTTTTTTCAGGCTCTTTACATAATCCTCATATACTTTCGGATACAGGGCATAGCTGAGAGCCTGCCGCTCGGTTCCTTCCAGGCCCAGCTCATCCTGCAGCTTTTTCTTGATTCCATCGAAATCCTCTGGCGGAAGCAGCTCGCCCGGCCTGCAGGTAATCGGCTTTTTATCCTTTAATACCAGCTTTTGCAGCTTTTCCGGGAAACCGCCCTCTGGCTGACCCATCATTCCCTCAAAGTAGGAAACAATGGAATCCGGGAAGTCGATATCCTTTGCCTTTTCATAAATATTCTGAGGCGTCAGGCCGTTCTGCACCATGAAGATAGCCATATCGCCTACTGCCTTAGAAGACGGCGTTACCTTGACGATGTCGCCCAGCATTTCATTGACCGTCTTGTACATATCCTTTACGTCTTCAAATTTGTGGCCCAGTCCAAAGCTTTCCACCTGCGGCTTGAGGTTGGAATACTGGCCTCCCGGAATTTCATATTTATAAATTTCCGCAGAGCTTGCCAGAAGTTCGGACTCAAAGCTCTTGTATACCGGTCTTACTGCAGCCCAGTAGTCAGAAATCCGCTGGATTCCATCCGGATCAATACCCGTTTCACGCTCCGTATTTTCCAGAGCCGCAACAATGGAATTTAAGGCCGGCTGGCTGGTGAGGCCTGACATGCTGTTGAAGGCCGCGTCCACAATGTCCACTCCTACACTGGTTGCCATTAGGATCGTTGCGATTCCGTTTCCGCTGGTATCGTGGGTATGCAGGTGAATCGGAATGCTGATTTCCTGTTTTAAGGCATCGATGAGCTTTCTTGCTGCCATGGGCTTGATGAGGCCGGACATGTCCTTAATTCCCAGAATATGAGAGCCTCTCCTTTCCAACTCCTTGGCCATTCTTACATAATAATTCAGGTTGTATTTTTCTTTTCTGTCATCTACGATATCGCCGGTATAGCAGATGCAGGCTTCCGCAACCTTGCCCTGATTGAGCACTTCGTCCAGCGCAACTTCCATTCCCTCTATCCAGTTGAGGGAGTCAAAAATACGGAACACATCAATTCCAGAGGAAGCGGATTCCTTGACAAATCTGCGGATCACATTGTCCGGATAATTTTTGTAGCCTACTCCGTTTGCGCCTCGAATCAGCATCTGGAAGAGGATGTTTGGCATCTTCTTTCTCAGAGTATCCAGTCTTTCCCACGGCGATTCTTTCAGGAAGCGGTAAGAGGTATCAAAGGTAGCGCCTCCCCACATTTCCAGAGAAAAGAGATCTTTGCCATAGTAAGCCACTGCCGGCGCGATCTTTTCCATATCTACGGTTCTGACTCTGGTGGCCATGAGAGACTGCTGCGCATCCCGCATGGTGGTGTCGGTGAGCATCAGTTTTTTCTGCTCCAGAATCCACTTACTGAGACCCTCCGGTCCCTTTTCGTCCAGAATCTGCTTTGTTCCCCGCAGTCCGTCGATGATCTCCTGCTTGATTCTCGGGAATACCGGTACGTCAAACTCCGGCTTTACGCCCTTAGTTTCGTTTACAAATTTTTCACCCAGGAAGGTCAGAACCTTCAGCTCCTTATCCTGTCTTGCCCGGATGTTGAGAAGCTCCGGATTGTCAGCAATAAAGCCTGTATCACACTGCCCTGCCCGGAAGGTCGGATGATTAAGCACGTTGAGCAGGAAAATAGCGTTTGTTTTTACGCCCTTGATCCGCATTTCGCGAAGAGCCCGCACTGCTTTGTTTGCCGCATCATTAAAGGATCTGGCCCAAGAAGTTACCTTTACCAGCAGACTGTCGTAATATGGGGAAATGGTGGAGTCTGTAAACGCGTTTCCGCCATCCAGACGAATACCAAAGCCGGAAGCGCTGCGGTACATGCTGATAACACCTGTATCCGGCGCAAAACCGTTGATAGGGTCTTCTGTTGTAACACGGCACTGGATGGCATATCCTCTCGGCTGCACCGCGTCCTGTCCCTTGATATTTACTTCATCGGAATCCAGACTGTAGCCCTGAGCAATGAGGATCTGGGACTGGACAATGTCGATGCCCGTGGTCATTTCCGTTACCGTATGCTCTACCTGGATTCTCGGATTCATTTCGATAAAATAGTGATTTCCATTTTTGTCTACCAGAAATTCAACCGTACCTGCGCTCCTGTAATTTACAGCACCTGCGATCTTCAGGGCATCTGCACAGATCTTTTCTCTCTGCTCCTGAGTAATACAGATAGCTGGTGTAAATTCTACCACCTTCTGATGTCTTCTCTGGATGGAGCAGTCTCTTTCGTACAGATGTACCAGGTTTCCATGGTTGTCACCCAAAACCTGAACTTCAATATGTTTTGGTCTCTCCAGATATTTTTCAATGAAAATATCGTCAATGCCAAAGGCCTTTTTGGCTTCGCTCTTTGCACTGCGGAACTGCGGCAGCAGTTCTTCCGGAGTCCTGACAATTCGCATTCCTCTTCCGCCGCCGCCGGCTGCTGCTTTAAGCATAACCGGATAACCGCAGAATTCGGCATATTTTACAGCATCTTCCTCAGTGCGGATAGCTTCTTCTACGCCAGGAATCGTAGGAACACCTACTTTACCCGCAACAATTTTGGACTGGATCTTATCGCCCAAATTTTCCATCATTTCGTAGGTCGGGCCTATGAATACGATGCCCGCCTGTTCACATGCTCTGGCAAAGGCCACGTTTTCGGATAAAAATCCATAGCCCGGATGGATAGCGTCTACACCCTTTGCTTTTGCCAGCTCAATAATTTCATCTATGGCAAGGTAAGCGTCTACCGGTGATTTGCCTTTGCCTACCCGATACGATTCATCGGCTTTTGTACGGAAGAGGGTATTTTTGTCCTCTTCGGAGTAAATAGCCACACTTCTGATACCAAGTTCTCTGCAGGCTCTGAATATACGAATGGCGATTTCTCCTCTGTTCGCCACCAGCACTCTCTTAAATTTTTTATTCTGATCCATATTCGGAGTCTCCTTTCTTCACTTATCCCTATATTTTATCATTTTTTGCGGGCTTACGCCACTATTATTTTCCTCGCCTTCGGATATGAACATCCATCTGCGGGAATGGAATGGTAATACCCGCTTCATCAAAGGCCAGTTTTACATTTTCCTCTAAAAAGTACTTTACATCCCAGTAATCATCTGTCTCACACCAGACTTTCAGATCAATGGATACACAATTGTCGTTCTGCCCCGCCACTCCAATAATAGGCGGCGGATCGGAAAAAATATCCGGGTTGGATTCTGCGATGGAGGCCAGTATTTCCTTTGCCTTTTGAATATCATCCTCATAGCCAATTCCAAAGCAGCAGTCCACTCTACGCCTGTTTTTCATGGTGTAATTCACCAGCACAGAAGTGTTGACAAGGCCGTTTGGAATGGTGATTACTTTATTGTCATACGTGTTCAAATGGGTCACAAAGAGGTCGATGTCCTGTACTTTTCCGCTGGTTCCGGCAATATCAATATAATCATCCTGGGCAAAGGGCTTGTTGATTAAAATCATAATTCCCCCCGCCACATTGGCAAGGCTGTCCTTTAGGGCCAGGGCAATGGCTGCTCCCGCTGCCGCCAGTACCGTAATCAGGCTGCCAATCTGAAAACCAAACCGCTCCATCAGAGTCAGGATCAAAACGATCCACAGCACAATGCGGAGAATTTTCAGGATAAATCGGTACAGCACCGGATCCAAAGATGACTTTTCCAAGGTTTTCTTTGCAATACGCAGGATAATTCGGATGATGATCCATCCTGCTACAAGGATTGCCAGGGAAACAGCCACGTTAATCGCTTGTTCCATGGTTTTATCGGAGATGTTCCAATCACTCAGCATAAAGACCTCCTGACTTATTGGATTCAATCGAATTCTAATCGATTTTCCTGCCGCTCCTTCTTCTGTCCAGCTCCTTGAGAAGCTTTTTCCTCAGGCGGATGTCATCGGGAACGATTTCTACCAGCTCGTCGTCATCGATAAATTCCAGGGCTTCCTCAAGAGTAAAGGTTCTTGCCGGCGCAAGCTTTACATTTTCATCGCTTCCCGCTGCCCGCATATTGGTGGCCTTCTTAGCCTTACAGGGATTTACCACCATGTCGTCGCTGCGGCTGTTCATGCCGATGATCATTCCTTCATAAACCTTTGTCCCCGGCTCAATGAACATCTGAACCCGCTCGCTGATATTGAAAAGCGCGTATGGTGTCGCAACTCCCGCTTCCTGCGCAATGGCTACACCATTCGTCCTCTGAGGGATGTCCCCTTTGTATTCGTCAAAGCCGTCAAAGCGCCGCACCATGGTTCCCTCTCCCCTGGTATCGTTGATGAATTCGGTTCTGTAGCCCAAAAGTCCTCTGGTGGGCACCAGATACTCCATTCTGGTAAAGCCGTTTTCCGCATTCATTTCCCTCATGACACCCTTTCTCAAGTTTAGCTTGGAAATAACGGAGCCGGAATATTCATCAGGCACAGAAATTACAACTTCTTCAATGGGTTCCAGCACTTTATTTTTCTCGTTTCTGCGCATAATGACCTCTGGCTTGGAAACGGCTAGCTCATAGCCTTCTCTGCGCATATTCTCGATGAGAATGGAAAGGTGAAGCTCGCCTCTTCCCGAAACCTTAAAGCTGTCTGTGGAGTCCGTTTCCTCAACCATAAGTCCAACGTTGACCTCCAGCTCCTTGTCCAAGCGCTCTTTTAAGTGACGAGATGTTACAAATTTTCCCACTTTCCCTGCGAAGGGACTCTTATTGACCATGAAATTCATGGAAAGAGTTGGCTCTTCGATATGGATCATTTCCATTGGCTGGGGCTCCTTTTCATCGCAGATGGTCTCGCCGATGGAAATATCCGCAATGCCGGAAACCACTACAATGTCTCCTGCCTGAGCCTCCTCGACTGATACCCGTTTCAGCCCCCGATAGATAAAGACCTGATTGATTTTTCTCTGAACAATGCTGCCGTCTGCCTTTGCTACGGCCACGGTCTGGGCCTCTTTGATTTTCCCCTTTGTAATTCTGCCGATTCCCAGTCTTCCGATATAGTCATCGTATCCCAATGTGGAAATCTGCAGCTGCAGCGGTTCCTGCGTCAAATCCGGATAAGGCTCCACATGCTTTGTAATGGTGTCGAAAAGAGGCGTAATGTCAAGGCCGTTCATGCCAGTCGCGCTCTTTTTGGCCTTTTTGTGTTCCGGCCCAATGTCAATACCCGCCGCATCCTCTGGATCGTAAACTACGATGCCTTGGCGGGCGATTCCGTATAAAATCGGGAAGTCAAGCTGCTTGTCGTTTGCTTCCAGATCCATGAAAAGCTCGTAAACCTCATCCACGACTTCTTCGATACGCGAGTCTTTTTTGTCGATTTTGTTAATGAGAAGAATGGGGTTGATTCCCTGTTCTAAAGATTTTTTCAGCACAAAGCGTGTCTGGGGCATGGGACCTTCGCTGGAGTCTACCAGGAGGATTACCGTGTCAACGGTTTTCATGATCCGCTCTACTTCGGAGGAAAAATCCGCATGTCCCGGCGTGTCCACGATATTGATCTTCACATCCCCGTGCATAACGGAGCAGTTTTTGGAATAAATGGTGATTCCCCGCTCCCGTTCAATATCGTCGCTGTCCATGACGCAGTCCAGAACCTCCTCGTTTGCCCGGAAAACGCCGCTCTGGTTTAAAAATGCGTCAACCAGGGTAGATTTTCCCGCGTCAACGTGAGCGATAACCGCTATATTAATGATTTTTTGTCTTTCTGTCATTGCTGTTTTCCTTACTTCTGAATTGATATATGTTGTTTTGATCATGTATTTTATATATTAAAAATGATCATATAATTATATCATATGATCATTATGGGTGCAAACTATTTTTTTGAATATTTTAAAAAGATTTGGGATGTTTTGGAATTGTATGAAGCTAGTGTAGTGTCGTGTTGATATTTATGGTATTGTTTCTCCCAATCTTATTCGAATTTTGGATAGAGGGATACCAGTTTTTCTCTGGCATCTTCCATTTTAAAATGCCAGTTGACGGTTTTGCAGGCTGCATTTCGTTCCCGCTCCCATGCTCCCAGTTCTTTGTTCAGCTCCTCAAGCGTTGCGACCCTCCGGGCAAGGCATTGCCGAGTCATGGCATTTAATTCGATTTCTGCAATGTTCAGCCAACTTCCATGCTTGGGTGTATAGTGGATCTCCAGCTTCTTTGCAAGACGTCGCGCTTCCTGCGAGCTGTACTGTTTATAAAAGGACGCTTCCGTATGGGTGTTCAGGTTATCCATCACAAGGATTACCCGTTCATAATCCCTATAGAATCCGTCCAAAACCGTTTTCACTTCTTCTGCCCAGTCTATGGCTCTGCGCTGACTGCGGGCCGTGACATGTCTCCATCCGGCTGATGG
>CAJTER010000005.1 GCA_910575405.1 Clostridia bacterium
GAAAAATATGTCTTATAAATAAGGGCGCGAAGCGCCGCATTTTTCGATTGAATTGTCAAGTGTTTTGACAAAAAAGTGGGGGATTTTAATAAAAAAGGAATCTGAAAGCCTTATATTTACTGGCTTAAAGATTCCGAGAGATTATTACAATATAAAGAGGATATTTTGAAAGCGAGCTGTTACACAAAAACATCTCCTAATTATTTACAGGCACAGAAAGATGCGTTGGAATTATCGCTGGCAAAACAAATGCAGGCAGTAAATATCATAAATGATGCATACGAAATGGGGGATTATACCAGGGAGGAGTGGTTAAAAAGAAAGCAAAAGCGTGAAAAAGAGATGGAACGTCTTAGAAATGAATTAGATGAAATGGAACAAATGGTAAAAAGAGAGGAGCAGTATACCAATGAAGAACGAACAGCATGCATTCTGCAGTTTATGGAACAAATCCCCGAGCTGAAAAACGCGAGGGACAAAAATGCCTTATACCGAACCATTATCAATCGTATAATCTATTATAAAAATGGAGATACTATCAAAATCCAAATCAATTTCAAATAAAAAACAAAATTGGAATTGGCGGAAGCACGAAAGGAGGTGATTTTATGCATTTAAGTCAAAAAGCACCCAATAGACTGCTGAATGAACAGTCTCCATATCTATTGCAGCACGCATACAACCCAGTTGACTGGTATCCGTGGGGAGAAGAAGCGTTTCAGAAAGCACAGCGGGAGGACAAGCCCGTTTTCCTGTCTATTGGGTATAGCTGACTGGTGTAAATGGTGCACATGCCATTGGTGCCACGTCATGGCACATGAATCCTTTGAAGATGATGAAGTTGCCCAAATCCTGAACAGAGGATTTATTTCCATAAAAGTGGATCGGGAGGAACGGCCTGACATTGACGCCGTCTATATGTCCGTCTGCCAGGCTATCACAGGTGCGGGAGGCTGGCCCCTGACCATTATCATGACACCGGAAAAGACGCCTTTTTTTGCAGGGACCTACTTCTCCAAAAGACAGAGACATGGGAGCCTGGGAATCACAGAGCTGCTGCTTTTCGTTGAAAAAAGCTGGAAGCAGGAAAGGGAAGCGCTCCTTGCGGAGGGACAGAAAATAACGGAATTCCTGAAAGCGCGGCAGGCATCCGGGGAACGAAGCAGCCGAAGCTTGCCGGAGGATTTCTTAAAAGAAGCAGTCCGTTACTATACTGCGGCCTTTGATCCAAAATGGGGAGGCTTCGGCGCAGCGCCCAAATTCCCATCGCCTCATAATCTGCTATTTCTGATGCAGCAAGGGGAAAAAGTGTGTATGGATATGGCAGAGAAGACCCTGCTGCAGATGTACCAGGGAGGCATTTTCGATCACATTGGAGGCGGATTTTGCCGCTATTCCACGGATGAAAAGTGGCTGGTTCCTCATTTTGAAAAGATGCTTTACGACAATGCTCTGCTGCTTTTAGCATATGCCAGAGCCTTTCGGCTGACCGAAAAAACTGTCTTTCGGCAGGCAGCGGAACGGACAGCAGCCTATGTCGTGCGGGAGCTGACCCATGATGAGGGCGGCTTTTTCTGCAGTCAGGACGCGGACAGCGACGGCATAGAAGGCAAATACTATGTATTTATGCCAGGAGAAATCAAGAGCGCTTTGGGAGAGAAAAAGGGCGAGACTTTCTGCAGACGGTTCCATATTACAGAGCGGGGAAACTTTGAAGGCAGGAGCATTCCAAACCTCATTGGGGATCCTGCTCTGGAAGTGCAGGAACAGCCGGATACACTGAGAACTCTGGATATCTTCCGCAGACAGCGCACGAATCTGCACCGAGATGATAAAATCCTTACAGGCTGGAATGGTCTCATGATCGCTGCCTTTGCTCTGGCAGCAAGAGAATTGAAAAAACTGGAGTATGAGGAAAAAGCTATCCAGGCTGCGGATTTTGTATGGAGCCGCCTTCACCAGGGAAAGGGAAAGCTTTTGACCAGATGGAGACAGGGAGCTGCGGATTTTCCGGGCACTTTGGAGGACTATGCCTTTTATGCCTGGGGCCTATTGGAATGCTACAGAACGACCCTGGATATCGTTTTTCTGGAGCGGGCAGTCTGCGTCAGTGATGAAATGCTGCGCCAGTTTTTTGACCCGGAGGAGGGAGGCTGCTTCCTGTACGGCAAAGACAGTGAACAGCTTTTTGTGCGACCAAAAGAAATTTATGACGGCGCCATGCCTTCGGGAAATTCGGTTGCTGCGCTTGTAATGAAAAAACTGGCCTTTCTGACTGGAAGTGAAAAATGGAGGAAAGCCTGGGAACTACAGGAGCGTTATATGCGTGAAAATTTACAGCATCCGGCAGCTGCCAGTTTCTTTTTGTGGGTACTGACTCAGGAAATGGAAGACAAGGGCCAGCTGATATGCAGCACTTCGGAGCGGGGGATAAAGCAGGAACTGGCGGGGCTTGATATGGATATTCTCCTGAAAACAGACGAAAATCTGGAGCAGGCAGAAAAGCTGGCGTCTTTCCTGAAGGATTACCCGATTCCAAAAGCAGGATCTGATTTTTATTTTTGCAAAGGCCATACGTGCAGCGCACCTGTCCATTCTTTAAAAGAATTGGTAAAAATTTCAAAATAAGGATTGACAATATATCCCATTAATTGTATAATGTGGTTGCAGGTAAAACAAAAGCCTGCGGCCACATACAGCCAAATATGGGAAAGGAGATTACATACAAATGAGAAATGAAAGAGGAGAAATTATTTTTGAAATTACAGAGCGGATCGGTGTCATCAAACCATACCCTACAGGATGGAACAGGGAATTGAATATGGTGTCCTGGAACAATACAGCTGCAAAATACGACATTCGGGATTGGGATCCGGAGCATGAGCATATGTCCAGGGGTATGACCTTTCATCCCGACGAAATGCGAAAGGTTATGCAGCTCCTTGAAGGAAGGGATCTGTAGTGCAGCAGGAACACAAGTCAGAAGGAAGGCATATAGTAGTATATAATTTAAAAAACAGGAGGTATTCCATATGAATTGTTATCATGGCTGTAGAGAAGGAATCGAACCTTCGCTGCTGTTTTTCTTTCTGATACTGGTAATGATTTTCTGCAAGCCGGGGATTATCGGATGCGGAAATGACTGCTGTGAACCAGAACCGATTTGCGAACCGTCTTGCGGCTGCTAATAGCGCTGCGTAAGCGGAGCATCGGCTTTCAGGAAAATCCCGATTGGCTTTCAGTCGGGATTTTCCCCATTTTTGTCTAAAATATGATATACTTACTTAAAAAGCATGTCAGGAGGAAGGCGACTTGAATATTAAATTGAAAAAAGGACCAAAAGAACAGGAGATCCTGATTCACATCACACAGCCTGTTACAATCGAAGAATTGCTGAACCAATACAAAAAAGATTTGCCCTATACAATCCTTGCAGCGCGGGTCGATAACGAAATCAAGGAATTGACGTACATAATAGAAAAGGACTGTGCTGTCGAATTTCTGGATATGCGCACTCAGGCAGCCAATCTGATTTATCAGTACAGCCTGTCGCTGATTTATCTGAAGGCCATTGATGATATACTGGGCACGGTGCAAGTAGAAATGCAAAATTCACTGAATAAGGGCCTTCATACAGAAATCAAGGCGGATGTCACGGTAGAGCAGGTAGAGGAAATTGAGCAGCGTATGCAGGACCTTGTAAAGGCTGATGTTCCGATTGAAAAGGAAATTGTAAGCAGGGAGGAAGCCTTTCAGATTTTGACCCGGCAGGGGCATACAGAGCGGATTCGGATCCTGGAGACGCATCCAGAGGTGGAAAATCCGGTATTTTACAGTCTGGAAGGATACCAGAACTTTTTTTACGGATCCATGGTTCCTTCTACCGGATATATCAAGTATTTTGAGCTGATTAAATATGGAAAGGGCGTTATCCTGCGATTTCCATATCCCTCTGATCCGAAAAGAATACCGGATTATGTAGATGAAAAAAAGCTGTGCAACGCCTTTTCCGAAGCGAAGAAGTGGCACCGGCTGCTGGAAGTTTCCTATCTTGCGGACTTGAACAAGAAGGTAAAGGAAAACCAGTACAAGGAGCTGGTTCTCCTCTCGGAAGCGCTGCAGGAAAAAAAGATAGCCGAAATAGCCGACCAGATAACAAAGGGAAAAAAGCGGATTATCCTCATTGCAGGCCCGTCCTCTTCCGGAAAGACCACCTTTGCAAGGAGGCTCTGCATTCAGCTGAAGGTCAATGGCCTGAAGCCCCTTTACATGGGAACCGACGATTATTTTGTGGAGAGAAAGGATACGCCCCTTGATGCAGAGGGAGATCCGAATTATGAAGATCTGGAGGCGATTGATACAGAGCTCTTCAACCGGAATATGAACGATCTTCTCAGCGGAAAAACGGTGGATCTTCCTACCTTTGACTTCATAGAGGGTGTAAAGCGGTATGGAAAGCGGATCACTTCCATAAAAGCAGATGAGCTTATTGTCATCGAAGGGATCCATGCATTGAACAGAAAGCTTACTGCCGAAATTGTGGAGGAAGAAAAGTTTCGCATCTACATCAGTCCTTTTACGCAGCTGAATATGGACAGCCACAACCGGATTCCCACTACGGATGCCAGAATGCTGCGGCGCATGGTAAGAGACTACCTGTACAGAGGCCACTCTGCCCAGGATACCATCAATTCGTGGCCAAAAGTAAGAAAAGGTGAAGATAAAAATATTTTTCCTTTTAATGGAGAGGCGGATGTTCTGTTCAACTCGGCGCTTACCTATGAGCTGTCTCTTTTGAAAAAACACGCGGGTCCGCTGCTGGAGGCAATCCAGCCGTCAGAACCGGAGTACGCTGAAGCCAGGAGATTAATGCAGTTTCTGCATTTCTTTGAAGTCATTGAGGATGAATCCATTATTCCAAACAATTCGATTCTCAGGGAATTCATCGGCGGCAGTATTTTTGCAGAAGACTTATAAACTAACACAACAAATATTTAAGGAGAATAGAACATGAATGATATTATCGTGCTGGGCGGAATCAAGGGAAAAGTGGTGATAAACACCAAAGAGCAGCTGATGCTGGCGCAGCAGAACCCGGGCGTTATTTCTGTTTCATACAGCGGTACAGGAAGAAATATTGCGGAAAATCTGGGGCGTATGGGAGCCAGCGTTTCCCTTGTAGCCGCAGCTGGAGATGATTTTACAGGAAAAGGCGCCAGTGAAGAGCTTGCTGCTGCCGGAGTAAATACAGACCATATTTTTCTGGCAGAGGGACAGAATACGGCAATGAATGTTGCGGTCTTTAATATTATTGGAGATATGGATTTTGCGGTGGATAATATTGATGTCTATCAGTGCCTGAAAAAAGAGCAGATCGACGAAGCGATGGACTGCTTTGAAAACGCAAAACTGGTATGTGCTGATGGAACACTTTCAGAAGAGGTGTTGCATTATCTTGCGCAAATCTTAAAATGCCCTCTCTTTTTTGACCCTCACACACAAGAGGATGCGGTTAAAGCGAAAAAAATCATCGGTTCCTTCCATACCATAAAACCCAACCGAGCGGAGGCCTCGGTCCTCTGCGGAAAAGAAATTTTCAGCGAGGAGCAGCTGATGGAGGCCGGAGCGTGGTTTGCCGAGCAGGGCGTAAAACGGATCTTTATTACCTTGAGCGGTGGGGGTGTATATTATAAAGAAGGAATAAAGGAAGGAATCATTCGTCCAAAAGAAGTTCTTCCTTTTACCAACGAAGAAGGCGGCGGCGATGCGTTTTCCGCAGCGCTTCTTGAGGGAACCCTGCAGGGAATGGATGTAGAATCCCTGGCTGCCTATGGAATGAAAGCAGCGGCAATTGCGCTGGAATGCAGACAGGCGGTCAATCCGAGTATGAGCAGAAAAAGAATGGAGGAAGAGTAAGCTGTGATAGATAAAAACATAAAAGAAGCCAATAAAAGAAAAATGGATTACATTATTAAAAACCTGGAAAAACGGGGAATGGAAGGCACTTACTGTGAAACCGCGGAGGAGGCCAGCAAAGTAATCCTCTCCATGGTCGGCGAAACCGATGTGGTTTCCTGGGGCGGTTCTGCAACTCTGGATCAGATAGGGATCAAGGGCCAGCTTTCCAATGTCATCGACGCCACAAAAGCACCGCCTGAGAAGGCCTATGAGGAACGGTGCAAAACTCTGACGGCCGATGTCTACCTTACCAGCACCAACGCCATTACCATGGAAGGTGAGCTTGTGAATATTGACGGAACGGGAAACCGGGTATCGGCCATGTGTTTTGGCCCCAAAAAGGTCATCATCGTGGCGGGAGCAAACAAAATCACAGCTGACGAGGCTTCGGCGCTTGCGCGCATTAAAACGGAAGCCTGTCCGTCCAACTGCATTCGCCTGGGCAAGACAACCCCCTGCGCTGTCACAGGAAAGTGCGGCAACTGCCTGACACAGGGGCAGACCATCTGCGCCTATACAGTGACCACCAGATTCAGCTCCATTCCAGGGAGAATACAGGTGATTTTAGTGAATGAGAATCTGGGGTTTTAAGAGCTTCCAGCTTTATGCATGATAGAAAAATTTAGGATAAATTCAGCCTCCTGTATTTTGGGGAGGCTGAATTTAACAGTAGGAAAAGGATCAGCACGTATGGAAATCACAGCAAAAAACAAAAACGGCGCCCCCATGACAGAGGAACAAATCAAAGAATATCTTTCCCGCATCAATCTGGATCCTCCGAAACAACCGGATCTCGCATACCTTTCCCACCTGCAGATGGCCCACATGTCAGCCATTCCCTTTGAAAACCTGGACATCATGGAAAACAAAAGGATCTCCCTGGACAGGGAAACGCTCTTTGACAAAATGATACGCAGGCAGCGGGGCGGCGTCTGCTCGGAGATCAATACCTTATATAACTGGCTCTTAGAATCCCTGGGATACGACGTTATCAGCTACAGCTCCAGAGTCATTGCAACCACAGCGCCCCTGCAGGGCAGGAGCCACCGGATCATGGGAGTGCGGCTGGAGGGAAAAAGCTATCTGACGGATGCGGGCTATAACTTCGAACACCACCGCATACCCTTGCTTTTGGAGGCGGATACCATCCAGTCCGATGGAGAATGCGAATACAAGCTGGTAAGAGATGACTTTTTCGGCTGGGTTATGTGGCAGAACAGGCCAGGCCTTGGTTGGCGCAGAAAGCTGGGCTTTACGGAAGAACCGCAGATCGACCTTGACTTTGTCCAGCCTACTTTTTTCGCCCAATATCATCCCGACTCTCGAATCAACAAATATCTGAAAGTTTCCCTCTACATTGACGGCGTTTTCCATGCGATCCGCTCCGGAAGCTACCTGAGAGAACACGGCGGCGCAGAGGAAATTATACAGCCCGTTGATTCAAAAGAGACAGAGGACAGGCTCTTGCGCGAAATCTTCCATTTACCGCCCCGCATGGCAGAGCGCCAAAAAGACTGAAATATTCAGGCAATTCAGCTTTTAAAGACAAAAAAGAAACACTAGGATGCGTGTTTAAGAGCGGCAGGCTGGAAGCATTGGAAACACTGCAAAAAAAGAATAGGAAAACATCAAATTTTTTTCAAAAAAGACTTGCATTTTTTAGCACGATACGATACACTATAAAAGCTTGTGTAAGGCGATGAAGTAGGAAGTTACCACGCTATAGGATAATTTCTACGGAGAATTGTCCCCACCAGATGGGGGCGAAGGGATTCGCTGGCTTTTGTTTTGTGTAAAAAATAAAGAAACGCACGGAGCCGTGTACGAAGCGGGCAAAAGCCGGGCACGTATTGAAAAGCGGGCATCCGAACCCCTTGTACGAGCATAGCGAAAACAGTACAAAAAACCAGGAGGAAGAAATGAGCGAATTACAAAAAATCAGAATCAAGCTTAAGGCGTATGACCATGCTCTGCTGGATCAGAGTGCAGTGAAAATCGTGGAAACAGCCAAAAAAACAGGTGCAGAAGTTTCCGGACCGATTCCACTCCCAACAGAAAAGGAAGTTATCACTATCCTGAGAGCGGTTCACAAGTATAAGGATTCTAGAGAGCAGTTTGAGCAGAGAACACACAAGAGGCTCATCGACATTACCAGTGCAACAGCAAAGACAACCGATGCACTGACAAAGCTGGATCTGCCGGCAGGCGTTGACATCGAAATCAAGCTGCGGTAGGAACGGGCAGTCTGCCGGAGGGCAGAAATGAATATGTAAGGGAACTCCCCTTAGTAAGATTGCATGAGAGGGACAGGTGAAGAGTTGCACACCTGCTGTAAAGGGCCTGATAGAGCTTCTCGCAGTCGATTCCAGCCAAAACAAGTTTTGAGGAATCGTTGTGGGAGACCTTCCACGATTTACTGGTGTAAATTGGGATAGGGCTTCCAATCCAGAGCAATCCGCTGTAAGAATTAGGAGGAAAATATGAAAACAATTTTAGGCAAGAAAGTCGGAATGACTCAGATCTTTACTGAAGCAGGCGAAGTGATTCCTGTAACAGTAATTGAGGCTGGTCCGGAGACAGTAACTCAGATTAAGACAGTTGAAAATGACGGTTATGCCGCAGTTCAGGTTGGTTTTGAAGATGCAAAACCTCAGAGAGTGAACAAGCCGATGACTGGACATTTTGCAAAGAATGATATTCCTGTTAAAAAGCATTTAGCTGAATTCAGAATTGAAGAAGGCGAGACTTATGAAGTGGGACAGGTTATCACAGCCGCAGATTTCGAAGTGGGATCAAAGCTGGATATCACAGGCACTTCTAAGGGAAAAGGAACACAGGGTGAAATTAAGAGACACGGACACCACAGAGGCCCCATGACCCACGGTTCCAAGCACAAGAGACTGGCCGGCGCTAAGGCCGGAGCATCCTATCCGGGAAGAGTTTTCAAAGGAAACAAAGAGTCCGGAAGAATGGGACGCGAAACTGTCACAGTACAGAACGTGGTCTTAGTAAAAGTTATTGAAGAAAGAAACCTTATGCTGGTAAAAGGTGCTGTACCGGGGAACAAAGGCGGCCTGGTTCGCATTCAGTACGCAGTAAAGGGTCAGGACAAATAGAGAAGACTTCAGGAAGGGAGGAAGTAAAATGGCAAAAGTAACAATGCTTAACATGACTGGAGCAGAAGCCGGAACCATCGAACTGAACGATGAAATCTTCGGAATCGAGCCTAACCAGAATGCGGTGCACGCTGTAGTGAAAAACTACCTGGCAAACCAGAGACAAGGTACACAGTCCGCGAAAACAAGAGCTGAAGTAAGAGGCGGCGGCAGAAAGCCTTTCAGACAGAAGGGAACAGGACGCCACAGACAGGGAAGCTCAACCGATCCATCTCAGGTAGGCGGCGGAATTGTATTTGCGCCAAAGCCAAGGGATTACAGATACAAACTGCCGAAAAAGCTGAGAAGACTGGCAATGAAATCCATTCTCTCATCAAAGGTAGAGGAAAAGGAAATCATCGTTTTAGACGAGCTGAAGATGGAAGCTCCTAAGACAAAGGAAATGGTAAAGCTTCTGGAAAATATCAAGGCAGAAAAGAAGGCCCTGATTGTAATGGCAGAAAAGGACGATGCAGTAGTTCGCTCCGCAGCCAATATCCCGGGAGTAAGAACTACTTTAGTAGGCACAATGAACGTATACGAAATCATCAACCATACAAGCTTCATTGTTACAAAAGATGCGATTAACAAGATTGAGGAGGTGTACTCATAATGAAAACGCCTTACGATGTAATTTTAAAACCTGTCATCTCCGAAAAAAGTATGGAAGATGCTCAGAACAAAAAATACACATTCAAGGTTGCCACCAATGCGAACAAGACACAGGTAAAGCTGGCTGTGGAAGAAATCTTCGATGTGGAAGTAAAAAAAGTAAACATTATGAACGTTGTTGGTAAGAAGAAGAGAATGGGAAGAAACGTAGGAATGACTGCCGCCAGCAAAAAGGCAATCGTTACTCTGACTGAAAAGAGTAAGGAAATCGAATTCTTCCAGAGCTTATAAGATCGGAGGTAGAAAGAATGGCAATTAAAAAATACAATCCGACTACTCCTGGATTAAGAGGAATGACGGTTTCCGCTTTTGAGGAAATCACCACAGATACTCCTGAAAAATCCCTTACAGTAACGCTGAAAAAGCACTCCGGAAGAAATTCCAGAGGTAAGATTACCGTAAGACACAGAGGCGGCGGCTACAGACCGAAATACAGAATCATCGACTTTAAGAGAAATAAGGATGGTGTTCCGGGAACAGTAGCGACGATTGAATACGATCCAAACAGAAGTGCGAATATCGCGCTCATCAACTATGCAGACGGCGAAAAGAGATACATCATCGCTCCTGAAAAACTGATGGTAGGCGATGTAATCGTTTCCGGTCCTGAAGCGGATATCCAGGTGGGCAACGCTCTTCCACTGGCTAACATTCCAGTAGGTACGGTTATCCACAACATCGAAATGAAGCCTGGCAAAGGCGGACAGATGGTAAGATCCGCAGGAAACGGTGCTCAGCTCATGGCAAAGGAAGGAAAAGAGGCTCAGGTAAGACTCCCTTCCGGAGAAGTGAGAAAAGTAAGACTGGAATGCAGGGCAACTATCGGCGAAGTAGGAAACGGCGACCACTCCAATATCCAGATTGGTAAAGCCGGAAGAAAAAGACACATGGGCATCAGACCTACAGTAAGAGGTTCTGTAATGAACCCGAACGATCACCCACATGGTGGCGGTGAAGGTAAGGCCGGAATCGGTCGTGTCAGCCCGGTTACACCTTGGGGTAAGCCTGCACTTGGCTACAAGACAAGAAAGAAGAACAAGGCTTCTGACAAATATATTGTTAAGAGAAGAAATGAAAAATAAGGAAGGAGCATAGATAATGGGTAGATCGCTGAAAAAAGGCCCTTTCGTCGAGAGAAAACTGCTGAAAGCTATTGATGATATGAACAACACCGGCGAAAAGAAAGTCGTTAAAACATGGTCAAGACCATCTACAATATTCCCGCAGATGGTGGGACATACAATCGCAGTGCATGATGGAAGAAAGCACGTACCTGTATATATCACAGAGGATATGGTAGGACACAGACTTGGAGAATTTGCTCCGACAAGAACTTACAGGGGCCACGCTGCAGACAAGTCATCAAAAGTAAAGTAAGAAAAGGAGAACATGAAAAATGGAAGCAAAAGCAATTGCAAAATATGTAAGAATGTCTCCGATCAAGCTTAAGCCTGTTGCAGATCTTGTAAGAGGAAAAGATATAAACGAGGCGCTTACTATCTTAAAATTCACACCGGGAAAAGGTGCTGAAATCGTAGAAAAGGTTGTCCAGTCTGCTCTGGCGAACGCCGATGTAAAGGAAATGGATACAGATAATTTATATGTAGCAGAAGTTTATGCCAACCAGGGACCGACTATGAAAAGATGGAGAGCTGGATCACAGGGAAGAGCATCGATCATCTTAAAGAGAAGCAGTCATGTCGGCGTCACTTTAAGAGAAAAGAATTAAGGATAGGAGGTTCATTTAATGGGTCAGAAAGTAAGTCCACATGGATTAAGAGTGGGCATCATCAAAGACTGGGATTCAAAATGGTATGCAGATAAAGAAAACTTTGCGGACTATCTGATTGAAGATAATACAGTAAGAGAATTCGTAAAGAAAAAACTGTACGTTGCGGGCGTTTCCAAAGTGCTCCTGGAACGTCAGGCAGAAAACGCACTGAAAGTAATCGTTCTGACAGCGAAACCGGGAATGGTAATCGGAAGATCCGGAAATGGAATCGACGAGCTGAAAGCAGAACTGGAAAAGCTGACAAAAAAGAAAATTACAATCGAAATTAAAGAAGTTCGCAGATCCGAGCTGGATGCACAGCTGACAGCGGAAAGCATCGCGCAGGCGCTGGAAAGAAGAATTTCCTTCAGAAGAGCGATGAAACAGGCTATCGGAAGAACCATGAAAGCCGGAGCAAAAGGTATCAAGGTTCTGGTGTCCGGAAGACTTGGCGGAGCTGAAATCGCAAGAGCAGAAAAATACAGCGAAGGAAATGTTCCCCTCCATACTCTGAGAGCAGACATCGACTATGGCTTTGCAGAAGCAGATACCACTTATGGTAAGATCGGTGTTAAAGTCTGGATCAACCACGGTGAAATTCTCGACAAGGGACTGAAATCCGCAGTACGTGAAGAAGCCGGCGGCAGAAGGGACGGAAAACGTGACGGCAAGAGAAGAAGAGACGGCGACAGAAGACCGAGAAGAGATGGCGACAGAAGAAAGACAGACAGAAGAAGAGACGACCGTCCGGAACTGCCAAAAGCAGTAAATCCGAGAGTAAGAAAAACTCCAAAAGTTGATCCCGCAGCAGAAGCAGCCAAAGCAGCGGAAGCTCAGGCAGCAGAAGCAAAAGTAGAAGAAGCACAGGCTGCTGCAGCACCAGAGGCCGCAGCAACTGAAGAATAGACAGAGAGGAGGAAACGCTGATGTTAATGCCAAAGCGCGTTAAACGCAGAAGAGTCCACAGAGGTAGAATGAAAGGCGTGGCTACCAAGGGTAACAAAGTTACTTACGGTGATTATGGTCTGGTAGCTACAGAGTGCGGATGGATTACTTCAAATCAGATAGAGGCAGCCAGAATTGCCATGACCAGATCCGTAAAAAGAGGTGGTAAGGTTTACATTAAAATCTTCCCACACAAGTCCGTAACAAAGAAACCTGCAGAAGTACGTATGGGTTCCGGTAAAGGTGCTCCTGAGTACTGGGTAGCAGTTGTAAAACCAGGCAGAGTTATGTTTGAAATCGAAGGTGTTACAGAGGCTCAGGCAAGAGAAGCTATGCGTCTTGCATCCCACAAGCTGCCTGTAAAATGTAAATTTGCCATCAAAGAAATGGAAGCAAAGGGTGGTGAAGCATAATGGAACTGAAGAAGATGAGAGAAATGTCCGAAGTGGAACTCAATGCTGAACTGGTAAAAATGAAGAAAGATTTATTCAATCTCAGATTCCAGCACGTTACCGGACAGCTTGAGAACCCCATTAAAATGAGAGATACAAAGAGAAACATTGCGAGAGTCAAGACTATCATCAGAGAAAAGCAGCTTGAGAAGGCTCAGGGCTAACAGAAAGGAGGATGTAATATGACAGTTGATAGAAACCTCAGAAAAACAAGAGTAGGCATTGTTGTAAGCGACAAAATGGATAAAACTGTTGTTGTTGCGCTGGAAGACTTCGTAAGACATTCCCTTTATGGAAAAGCTGTAAAGAGAACGAAGAAGGTCAAGGCTCACGATGAAAACAACGAATGCAACATCGGTGATAAAGTTAGAATTATGGAAACAAGACCTCTGTCCAAGGACAAGAGATGGAGACTTGTGAATATCGTAGAGAAAGTTAAATAAGGAGGCGCCAGAATGATTCAGACAGAAACCAGACTGAAAGTCGCTGACAACTCCGGCGCAAAAGAGCTTCTGTGTATTCGCATTCTGGGCGGAACCAGCCGTCAGTATGCGAACATCGGGGATGTTATCGTTTGCGCTGTTAAGGACGCCACTCCTGGCGGCGTTGTTAAAAAGGGCGACGTTGTAAAAGCAGTTGTAGTAAGAACGAAAAAAGGTGCCAGAAGAATGGACGGCAGCTATGTAAAATTCGACCAGAACGCAGCTGTAATTTTAAAGGATGATATGACACCGGTCGGGACCCGTATCTTCGGACCAGTAGCTAGAGAGCTGAGAGAGAGAAACTTCATGAAGATCGTGTCACTGGCACCGGAAGTATTATAGGAGGCGAGCGGATGCGGATTAAGAAAGATGATACAGTAATTGTACTTGCTGGAAAAGATAAAGGTAAGACAGGCAAAGTAATCAAAGCCATGCCAAAAGAAGGCAGAGTCATCGTAGAAGGCGTCAACATGCAGACCAAGCATCAAAAGCAGACTCCTAAGGAGCCTGCTGAGATCAAACATCAGGAAGGCCCGCTGGATGTTTCCAACGTTATGTACTATGACACAAAAACGAAAACTGCTACCAGGATCGGTTATAAATTTGAGGACGGTAAAAAAGTTAGAGTCGCAAAGAAAACCGGTGCGGTAATCGACTAAGAAAGGAGGAGACGATTTTGACTGCGAGAGTAAAAGAAAATTATGACAACAATGTGTTTAACGCATTGATGGAAAAATTCTCATATAAAAATGCAATGGAAGTTCCAAAGCTGGAAAAAGTGACAATCAACATGGGTCTTGGCGAAGCAAAAGACAATGCAAAAGTCATGGAAGGCGCAGTAGAGGAGTTAGCTCTGATTACAGGACAGAAGCCTGTAGTTACAAAGGCAAAGAAATCCATCGCGAACTTTAAAGTAAGACAGGGAATGCCAGTAGGGGCAAAGGTTACTTTAAGAGGAGAAAATATGTACACCTTCGTTGATAAGTTTTTCAACATCGCTCTTCCGAGAGTAAGAGACTTTAAAGGTGTAAGTAAGAACTCTTTTGACGGAAGAGGCAACTACTCTATGGGTATTAAGGAACAGCTTATCTTCCCGGAAATCAACTACGATAAGGTTGATATGATCAAAGGCATGAACATTGTATTTACTACAACGGCTAAAACAGATGAAGAAGCTGCAGCCCTGCTGGAACTTCTCGGTATGCCGTTTGAAAAATAATAGGAGGGAAACATGGCAAAAACATCTCTCAAAATAAAACAGCAAAGAAAACCGAAATATTCAACACGCGCATATACGAGATGCAGAATCTGCGGAAGACCGCACTCTGTACTGAAAAAGTATGGAATATGCCGTATCTGTTTTAGAGAGCTTGCTTACAAGGGAGAAATTCCCGGCGTAAAGAAAGCAAGCTGGTAAAACGTCAAGAAAGGAGAAATACTGTAATGACAATGACAGATCCAATAGCAGATATGCTGACAAGAATCAGAAATGCCAATACTGTAGGTCATGATACGGTTGATATTCCTGCTTCCAAGATGAAAAAATCCATCGCAGGAATCTTAACGGAAGAAGGCTACATTAAAGGATTTGACGTTATAGACGATAATACACAGGGAACTATCCGTGTTCAGATGAAATACGGTCCTGACAAAGAAAGAGTTATCACTGGAATCAAAAAGATTTCAAAGCCTGGCCTCAAAGTATACGCAAAAGCTGACGAGGTTCCAAGAGTTCTGGGCGGACTGGGAATCGCGATTATCTCCACATCCAACGGAGTGATCAGCGACAAGGAAGCCAGAAAGCTGGGCGTAGGCGGCGAAGTAGTTTGTTATGTTTGGTAGGAGGTAGACAATGTCAAGAATAGGTATCAAACCTGTTGATCTTCCTGCTGGCGTTGAGGTGAAGGTTGACGGTAATAATGTAGTTACTGTAAAAGGACCAAAAGGCGAACTTACAGAGCAGATCAGCAAGTTATTAAAAATAGAAGTAAAAGACGGAGTTGTAACCGTTTCCAGAGATTCAGATGCGAAAGCTTACAGGGAGCAGCACGGTCTGGCAAGAACCCTGATTTACAACATGGTAACAGGCGTAACGCAGGGTTATGAGAAAAAACTGGAACTGGTAGGCGTAGGATACAAGGCTGAGAAGAAGGGCAAAAAGCTGGTTCTGAACCTTGGATATTCTCACCCAATTGAAATGGAAGATCCGGAAGGGATTACAACAGAAACTCCTTCTGCAACAGAGGTTCTTGTAAAAGGAACTGATAAAGCTGTCGTAGGAAATTATGCTGCGAATATCCGTGCATGGAGAAAACCGGAGCCATACAAGGGCAAAGGTATCAAATACGCCGGTGAATATATCCGCAGAAAAGAAGGTAAAACAGGGGCTAAATAAGGAAAGGAGTGAAATAAAATGGCAAAAGATAGCAGAAATGATAGACGTGTTGCCAGGCACAAGAGAGTTAGAAAAGACCTTTATGGAACTCCTGAGAAGCCTAGACTTTGCGTTTTCAGAAGCAATAAGAACATTTCCGTACAGATTATCGATGATGTAAACGGAAATACTTTAGCAGCAGCATCCACCCTTGATAAGGAGCTCAAGGGTCAGATCGAAAATGGCGGCAACAAAGAGGCTGCGAAGAAGGTCGGAGAAGCTATTGCAAAGAGAGCACTGGACAAGGGCATCGAAACCGTTGCTTTTGACAGAGGAGGATTCCTGTATCACGGACGTGTAAAGGAGCTTGCCGATGGTGCTCGTGAAGCTGGATTGAAATTCTAACAGGAGGTAAACAAATGCGTAATACTATCGATGCTTCCAGGCTGGACTTAAACGAAACCATCGTCAGCATCAGACGTGTAGCGAAGACGGTTAAGGGCGGCAGAAACATGAGATTCAGCGTAACTGTAGTAGTTGGTGACGGTGAAGGCCATGTTGGCGTTGGTCTCGGTAAAGCTCAGGAAATTCCTGAAGCTGTGAGAAAAGCAACGGAAGATGCAAAGAAAAAACTGATAAAAGTTCCAACAGTAGGAACAACAATTCCGCACAGAATTTTAGGCGTGTTCGGCGCAGGCAGAGTGCTGCTGATGCCGGCTGCTGAAGGTACCGGAGTTATCGCGGGTTCTTCAGTACGTACTGTACTGGAAGCTGCAGGTATCAAGGATATCAGAGCAAAATCCATTGGCTCTAACAATACCGGAAACATGGCTTACGCCACAATTGAAGGACTGAAAAGCCTCATGACTGTAGAAAAGGCTGCTCGCCTGCGGGGTAAGACAAAGGAAGAAATCTTAGGATAAGGAGGAAGAGACAATGGCTAAAATGATTAAAGTTACTTTAACGAAAAGCACGATTGGCGCTTCCCCAAAACAGAGAAAAGTTGTAGAAGCGTTAGGATTAAAGAAGATGCACCAGTCAGTTGAACTTGTTGACGCCCCTGCTACCTGGGGTGCGGTCAATAAAGTAAAGCATCTTTTGACTGTAGAAGAGCTATAGGATGGGAGGTGCAAGAATAGATGAAACTGCATGAATTAAGAGCTGTTCCAGGTGCAACAAAAGCACCTAAGAGAAAAGGCCGCGGTACTGCTACCGGACAGGGTAAAACTGGCGGAAGAGGTATGAACGGTCAGAAATCCAGAAGCGGCGGCGGTACAAGACCTGGATTTGAAGGCGGACAGATGCCGCTGTATCGTAGAATCCCAAAGAGAGGATTCACCAATATCTGGGCAACAGAATATGCAATTCTGAATGTAGATGATCTGAACAAGTTCGAAGCTGGCGCTGTTGTAACACCGGATATGCTGAAGGAAGCCGGAATTATCAAGCAGATCAAGGATGGCGTAAAAGTTCTGGGCGACGGCAAACTGGAAAAGAACCTTACCGTTCAGGCACACAAATTCAGCAAGGCTGCAATTGAAAAAATCGAATCTGCCGGAGGAAAGGCAGAGGTGATTTAAATGGAGATGTTCAAAACAATCGCCAAAGCCTGGAAAATTATTGACATCAGGAAGAAAATTATTTTTACACTCCTGATGCTCCTGGTTTTCCGTATTGGCTCGAATATTCCGGTTCCTGGGATTAATCGGACTTATCTGGACCAGGTCATGAATACTGATGAGGGATTGTTTGCTCTGTTTAACCTGTTTTCAGGTGGTGCTTTCAGCAATTTTACGATTTTTGCCCTGAGCATCACCCCATATATCACAGCTTCCATTATACTGCAGCTTTTGACCATTGCTATTCCAAGGCTGGAGCGTCTGGCAAAGGAAGGCACGGAAGGTCAGAAAAAGATTGCACAGTATACCCGCTATCTGACCGTAATTCTGGCAATTATCCAGGCTATCGGTATGTCGGTGGGTATGTTCAGAGAGGCACTTATCAGTACCAGCTTTTTCTCAGTTGCAGTCGTTGTACTGGTGCTTTCAGCAGGTACAGCATTTCTCATGTGGCTGGGAGAAAAGATCAACGAAAGTGGAATTGGAAATGGTATTTCTCTGATTATCTTCGGAGGAATCATTGCGAGACTGCCGAGCGGCATGCATGCCATCTGGCTCAAGTATACAGAAGGAACTATGAGCTTTGTTTCCATCGCACTGTTCCTGATTTTCGCTGTCGTTGTTATAATCGGAATCATTGAGATCCAGCAGGGTCAGAGAAGGATTCCGGTGCAATATGCAAAGCGTGTTGTAGGAAGAAAAATGTACGGCGGACAATCGACACACATTCCGCTTAAAGTAAACCAGGCAGGGGTTATCCCGGTAATCTTTGCTATGTCATTTTTACAGTTCCCGCTGACCATCACCTATTTTATGTCAGCTAACAGTGCCGCATCCATGTGGATCACAAAGTGGTTATCACCGCAAGGATCGCCGGGTGTATGGGTATATGCTGTATTTAATGTGATATTGATCATGTTCTTCACATATTTCTATACAGCAGTTACTTTTAACCCCATGGATGTTGCGCAGAACATGAAGGCCAACGGCGGATTTATTCCGGGAATCAGACCGGGTAAAGCTACGGTTGAATATTTAAACAAAGTAATGACAAGAATCACATTTGTAGGTGCGGTTTTCTTGGCTGCAGTAGCAGTACTGCCGACTATCGTCAGTCAGTACACAGGCCTTACGAATCTGCATTTCGGCGGAACATCCCTGCTCATTGCGGTTGGTGTAGCGCTGGATACCATGAAGCAGCTTGAAAACCAGATGGTCATGAGAAATTATCAGGGATTCCTAAAATAGGGAGGTAAGAAAATGAATTTAATTTTGCTTGGGCCTCCGGGTGCAGGAAAAGGCACTCAGGCAGTAAAAATTGTTGAAAAATACAATATTCCGCATATCTCGACCGGTGATATTTTCAGGGCAAACATTAAAAACGGCACTGAACTGGGAAAGAAAGCAAAGGAATACATGGATAAAGGTGAATTGGTTCCCGATGATCTGGTGTGTGAAATTGCAACATCCAGACTGTTGGAGGATGACTGCAAGGATGGTTTCCTGCTGGACGGCTTCCCAAGAACCGTTTATCAGGCAGAAAAGCTGGATGCATTTCTGACCGAACATGGCAAGAAGGTAGACAAAGTTCTGGATATTGCTGTGGAAAAGGAAGAACTGATGACAAGGCTCATTGGCAGAAGAGTCTGCAAAGCCTGCGGCGCCACTTACCATGTTAAGAATATGCCTCCTGCAAAAGAGGGCGTATGCGATAAGTGCGGCGGCGAGCTGATGCAAAGAGCGGATGACACAGAAGAAACGGTAGCAAACAGAATTGAAGTATATAATTCGCAGACAATGCCGCTGGTTGAATACTATGAAAAGGCTGGAAATATTGCACATATCGACGGTGCTATTGGACTTGAAAACGTGTTTAACCACATTGTAAGTGTTCTGGGGGAATAGCATGATCATCATCAAGTCAGAACAGGAAATAGACATAATGCGCGAGTCGGGAAAGGTGACGGGGCAAATACTCCGGGAACTGGAAGACCTGATAAAGCCAGGCATTTCCACAAAGGAAATTGATCGATTTGTGGAGACTACCATAAGAAAAAACGGAATGATACCATCCTTTAAGGGCTATGGCGGGTTTCCCGCCAGCGCCTGTGTTTCTATCAACGATGAGGTGGTACATGGTATTCCGTCAAAGAAACGCAAATTAAGAGAAGGCGATATTGTCAGTGTGGATGTGGGATCTACCTACAAGGGATATGTCAGCGATGCTGCCAGAACCTATGGTGTAGGGACTATCTCCTCAGAAGCGCAGCGGCTCATTGATGCAGCTAGAGACAGTTTCTTTGAAGGGCTGAAGTTTTGTAAAACAGGCTACAGACTTTCGGATATATCGCATGCCATTCAGGAAAAGGTGGAGAGCGAGGGCTTTGGTGTTATCAGGGATTTTGTCGGCCACGGCGTAGGGCAAAAGATGCACGAAGAGCCACAGATCCCAAATTATGGAGCACCTGGCCGTGGGCCAAGACTTGCAAAAGGAATGGTTTTCGCCATTGAACCGATGATCACGGAGGGAACCTATGAAGTAGAGACTCTCCTTGATGACTGGACCGTGGTGACCCTTGATGGAAAAATGGCCGCCCATTATGAAAATACTGTTGTTATTACTGACGGTGAGCCGGAATTGCTTACATTATAAAGGAGAGGTGTTATTATGGCGAAGAAAGACGTCATTGAAGCAGAAGGTACGGTTGTAGACGCACAGCCTAATGCCATGTTTGTAGTAAGGCTGGAAACCGGACATGAAGTGCTTGCACACGTTTCAGGAAAAATCAGAATGAACTTCATCAGGATTCTGCCGGGAGATAAAGTAAAAGTAGAACTTTCTCCATATGACTTGACAAGAGGTCGGATTACCTGGAGAGGAAAAGCGTAACAGGAAAGGTTAGGAGGATTGCGAAATGAAAGTTAGAGCTTCCGTAAAACCGATCTGCGAAAAGTGTAAAGTAATCAAACGTAAGGGCAGAGTAATGGTTATCTGTGAAAACCCTAAGCACAAGCAGAGACAAGGTTAAGCATGCAGAAACCATGTTGCTTCGGCAAGGTCCTCAGCCCTGTGGGCCTGTGGAGTTTGTCTGCGCAACATGTTACTGCCTGTAGGGGTTGCCGCTGGTGCGGCAATCTGAATAGATAAGTTATATTTTATAAGTTTGCACAAAACAAGAGAACATCCCGTTTATATTACGCCCCATGTCGTGAGATATGAAAGGCTGCGTGACGGAAGATGGGAATAGGAGGAAAATATGGCTCGTATAGCCGGTGTCGACTTACCAAGAGAAAAAAGAGTTGAAATTGGTTTGACCTACATTTATGGTATTGGCAGACCGACAGCAAACGCTATTTTGGAAAAAGCCGGAGTAAATCCTGACACAAGAGTAAAGGATTTATCCGAAGAAGAAGCTGGTAAGATCAGAAAGATCATTGACCAGGAGTATGTTGTAGAGGGTGATTTGAGAAGAGATGTTTCCCTGAATATCAAGAGACTGATGGAAATCGGTTGCTATAGAGGGATCAGACATAGAAGAGGTCTTCCTGTAAGAGGGCAGAAAACCAAGACAAACGCCAGAACTCGCAAAGGTCCGAAGAAGACTGTAGGAAGAAAGAAAAAGTAAGGAGGTAGAACAATGGCTAAAACTGTAAAGAAAACAGCTAGAAAAAAGAGAAGAGAGCGCAAGAACATTGAAAAAGGCCAAGCACATATTCAGTCTACCTTTAACAACACTCTTGTTACTCTTACAGATTTAAGCGGAAATGCATTATCATGGTCCAGTGCCGGTTCACTGGGATTCAAAGGATCCAGAAAATCCACTCCATATGCTGCTCAGAGCGCTGCAGAAGAAGCTGCTAAGGGCGCTATGGAACATGGTCTGAAAACCGTTGAAGTATATGTAAAAGGTCCGGGATCCGGAAGAGAAGCTGCTATTAGAGCACTTCAGAGCGCAGGTCTTGAAATCACAATGATTAAAGATATTACGCCGATACCGCACAACGGATGCAGACCACCGAAAAGAAGAAGAGTCTGATGAAGGGAGGAGTAGAACAGAATGTCAAGATATACAGATGCTAGCTGCAGATTATGCAGAAGAGAAGGCCAGAAACTTTTCTTGAAGGGCGAAAGATGCTACAGCACCAAATGCGCCATCGAAAAGAGAAACTTTCCTCCCGGACAGCATGGACAGGGAAGAAAAAAAGTTTCTGACTATGGACTTCAGTTAAGAGAAAAACAGAAAGCAAAGAGATTCTACGGACTACAGGAAACACAGTTCCGTAATTTATTTGATAAAGCTGCAAGAAAGAAAGGCATCACTGGTGAAAACCTGCTGATCCTGCTGGAATCAAGACTGGATAACGTCGTATTCAGACTTGGATTTGCTTCCTCAAGGAAAGAAGCAAGACAGCTTGTAACACACGGACACTTTACAGTAAACGGAAAGAAAGTCGATATTCCTTCCTACGAAGTGAGTGCAGGCGATGTGATCAAAGTAAAAGAAAAGAGCACAAATTCTCCAAAGTTCAAGGAGATTAAAGATATGGCAATCACTGTTCCGGGATGGATGACAGTGGATGTTGAAAAACTGGAAGGTAGGGTTGTTGCGCTGCCAACTAGAGAAGAAATTGACACTCCGGTTGCAGAGCATCTGATCGTCGAATTATATTCCAAATAATAGTTGATTGATGAGTTTCGTTAATTGACTGTTTTGGAAGAAAAGGAGGGTTTTGAGTGATAGAAATCGAAAAACCAACAATTGAATGTGTATTTTCAAACGACGATTCCAATTATGGAAAGTTCGTTGTAGAGCCTTTGGAAAGAGGGTACGGTACGACTCTGGGAAACAGCCTGAGAAGAATTCTTTTGAGCTCGCTTCCGGGAGCAGCCGTTACATCTGTTAAAATCGACGGAATACTTCATGAATTTTCAACCATTCCAGGAGTCAAAGAAGACGTTACAGAGATTATCTTAAACTTAAAAAAGTTAGCTGTTAAACTGAACGGCGAAAGCACGAAGAAAGTATTAATTAATGCAATTGGGCCAAAAGAAGTAACGGCAGCCGATATTATCGGCGATTCGGATCTGGAAATCTGCAATCCGGAGCTGCATATCGCTACTCTTGAGGAAAACGCTACGCTGGTTATGGAAATGAACCTTGCCAGAGGCAGAGGCTATGTTTCCGCGGATCAGAACAAGACGGAAAGCACACCGATTGCAGTGATACCGACTGATTCGATCTACACGCCGGTAAGGAAAGTGAACTTTACTGTTGAAAATACCAGAGTTGGTCAGGTGACTGACTATGACAAGCTTATTTTAGAGATCTGGACAGACGGTTCAATCACGCCGAGCGAAGGGGTATCCATTGGAGCAAAGATCATGCAGGAGCATCTGAACCTGTTCATTGAGCTGACGGATAGCACGGATACGATGGAGATCATGGTGGAAAAGGAAGAGGATCAGAAAGAAAAAGCTCTGGAGATGACCATCGAAGAACTGGAACTTTCCGTTCGTTCCTTCAACTGCCTGAAACGTGCAGCCATCAATACTGTGGAAGAACTGACTCACCGTTCAGAGGAAGACATGATGAAGGTCAGAAACCTTGGTAAAAAGTCTTTGGACGAAGTAAAACACAAACTTGAAGAACTAGGCCTTGGCCTGAGACAAAGTGATGAATGAGAGACCTAACCCAGTGAACGAAGAGAACTGTTGGTAGGTCCTCGGTCAGGAATTCATGGACTTTAGCACATAGAATTCTACGGCCAGGTAGAAGAAACACATAAGGAGGATTTAGCGATGCCAGGATATAGAAAGCTAGGCAGACCTTCTGCTCACAGAAAAGCAATGCTGAGAAACCTCGTTACCGATCTGTTAAGAGAGGGACGTATTTCTACAACAGAGCACAGAGCAAAGGAAGCCAGACGTCAGGCTGAAAAAATGATCACTCTTGCTAAACGCGGCGATCTTCACGCAAGAAGACAAGTGCTCGCATATGTTTATGATGAAGACGTGGTTTCAAAGCTGTTTGATGAAATAGCGCCGAACTATGCCGAGAGAAACGGCGGATATACAAGAATTTTAAAATTAGGACCAAGACGCGGTGACTGTGCTGAGGTTGTATTTTTAGAATTAGTATAAGGCAGGAATTTACCAGGGCCCGCAGGAATGCGGGTCCTGTTGCTTTAGGAGAAGTTTGCTCAGAGGTATTTCTACGAACTTTTTCCAGCTCTGTTTAAGACTGGAGATTAAATTCAGCAGGCTTTGCTTTTGCAGGGTTAAAACTCTGGCCTCCAGGGTTGGAAAGATCAAAGTAGATGCGCGAGTATTCCGTATTACCCCAGTTTTTTTGGGAACCAGTATCCTGAATTTTATTAAAGGCTTCGCGGAACATGGTATTGTGGGCTTCCTCGCGCTCAAGGAGAAACTCGATGGTTTCCCGCACTCCGGAGTCATTCACTTGGCGGTACAGGTATTCGTAGACTACTTTGGCTCGCTGCTCTCCTGCGATATCAGACAGTAAATCTGCCGCAAGATCACCAGTTTCATCTATATAAGCAGCTGTCCATGGATATCCACTGGCATTGGTCAGCATCGGCGTTAGCCCGGACAAAACATGCGCTTCCATCGTTCCTACGGCTGCATTTTTTGCATCAAGATGATGACCGTTGAGCATATTAACAGTAGCACTGATCATTTCCAGGTGGCAAAGCTCTTCGGCAGCTATATCCATAAACAGATCCTTAATTTCCGGATCCTTGATGCGCATGCTCTGCGATAAATACTGGAGTGCACTTTTTAATTCTCCCTGAGGCCCGCCGAGCTGTTCCTGCATCATGGCAGCATAATTGGGGTTTGGGCGATCCACCTTTACAGGATGCAAATATTGTTTCTCGTGTTTAAACATAAAGATATCTCCTTCTCTTTTTCGTTATTTTGCCTGGGAAGTTGTGAAAGTATGTATGCCTGGTTTTCCTTTTCCTGAAAACGAATGTGCGAACAGGTGCAGCAGAGGAAAGCTTCTAATAAACTGCAGCTTTCCTCTGACAAGCCAATCATTGTATGATAAAATAGTAATGATTAGAAAAGAAGCGGTATAAAGAATGGCGAATAATGCGCAGGAGAGAGGAGCACATAACATGAGCAAAAAGAAGATATGGGCAATGTATTTCAGCCCTACAGGAACAACAGAAAAAATTGTAACTTGTGTAGCAAACGAACTGGCAGACGGGCAGGCCGAAGTTTTTGACTTTACACTTCCCCAGGTAAGGGCAGAGGAAAAAGCTTTTACAGAAGAGGATGCGGTTGTCTTCGGTGTTCCGGTTTATGCTGGTCGAGTGCCAAACGTGCTGCTGAAATACCTGGATAAGGTTCAGGGAAACGGCGCTCTTGCTGTACCAATCGTTCTTTTTGGAAACCGGAATTACGATGATGCGCTGATTGAGCTGAGAAATATTTTGGAGAAAAACGGTTTTCATACCATTGCAGCGGCAGCCTTTGTCGGGGAGCATTCTTTCTCAAAGACTCTGGCAGCAGGACGTCCAGATGATAAGGATATGGCACTAGCCAGAGAATTTGCCTCCAAGATTGTGCTGGAAAACAGGGGCGAGATTTCCGTAAAGGGCGAAGATCCTATACGGGGCTATTATCAGCCGAGAGACAGACAAGGCGTCTTTATCGACATAAGGAAGGTAAAACCTCTCACTTCAGATGCGTGTGATGACTGCAAAATCTGTGCGCAGGTTTGCCCAATGGGGTCTATTTCCTTTGATAATGTGCGGGAATTTACCGGAATCTGCATCAAATGCGGCGCCTGCATCAAAAAGTGCCCGAAACAGGCAAAATACTATGAGGATGCGGGCTACCTCTATCACAAAACCGAGCTTGAGGAAGGCTACACGCGCCGGGCAGAACCAGAGATTTTTGTGTAATGGCAACAGGCATTTTGGGACATACTATTCCAAAAAGGATGGTGAACCAGAATGAAGGAAACAAATGAGAACGCCCAGCTGCTGAATTTTATTTACCAAAACTCTCAGATGGGTGTGAATACTATTACAGAGCTGATAGACATTACGACAGACGACAACTTTAAAAAGCAGCTCCATGCACAGCTGAAGGAATACAGGCAAATTCACGATGAGTCGGCCCAGATGCTAGAAGCCAACGGCTTTAATGAAGAAGGGCTTTCAGCCTTTGAAAAAATCAGGACTTATCTAATGATCAACTTTCAGACCTTGACGGACGACTCGGTATCCCATATAGCCGAAATGCTCATTGTGGGCAGCACAATGGGAGTCATTGATGCCATCCGCAATGTCCGCACCTATAAGGGAAAAGCGGAACCGGATATTTTGGAGCTGATGGAGCATCTGAGAATCTTTGAAGAAAATAATGTAGAACGGTTTAAAGCATACCTTTAGCTTGAAACGGTCGCCCAGGCTTTTCTGTATGAGACAGAGTCAGGGGCGGCCGTTTTTGTATGCTTTTTTCAAGCAGTTGAGCTTATGCTCTTCTGGCTATCCTCTCATATCTGTTTGAACCCAGGTTCATTTTTTCGTTTTGTTTCTATGATTTTGTAAATTTAGTATGTCTTACAATTTATAAATATTTACAAAAAGCAGAAGGCATTTGCATAAAGTTCAGTTGAATCTTTTGCCAAAGAGAAACGTTAAATAAATTGTAAACTTATTTATAATAAAAAGTTGACAATTTTGAAAAAGCAACTATAATGATCTTAGATACAAACTTATAGGTTATTGGGAGGCCGTTTGCCGCAGACTAGCGGTGGAAGGGAGGTTTTATGATAAAGGAGTGTTATGAAACGGTTCTTGCAGGGGAACAGCTGGACGGGGAGGAGCTGATGAAGCTGACAGAACAGCCTCTGGGGGTTCTGAGAAAAGCGGCGGACGAGCTTCGCAGGAAACTCTGCGGGGACCATTTTGATTTGTGCACCATTATCAATGGAAAGAGTGGAAGATGCAGCGAGGACTGCAAATACTGTGCCCAATCCATCTGCTATGAAGCCCAGGTCAAAGAATACTCTCTTCTTTCCGATCAGCAGATTGCGGAGAATGCAAGCTATAATTGGGACAAAGGCGTCGCGCGGTTTTCAGTTGTAACATCGGGGAAACGGTTGTCTGATGGGGAAATGGAGCAGCTGTGCGGGGCTTATGAAAAGGCGGCAGCATGTGGCATTTCCCTCTGTGCTTCACACGGGCTGTTGACAAAGGAGCAGTTCAGCAAATTAAAAAGGGCCGGAGTTTCCCGGTATCACAACAATCTTGAAACCTCCAGGCGATTTTTTCCACAAATATGCACAACCCACACCTATGATGACAAGATAGCAGCCATCAGGTTGGCGCAGGAAGTAGGCCTTACTGTCTGCAGCGGAGGCATTATGGGAATGGGAGAAACCTGGCAGGATCGGATCGAGATGGCGTTGCAGTTGCGGGAGCTTGATATCCGCTCAGTACCCATCAATATCCTAAATCCTATACCGGGAACTCCCCTGGCGCACCGGAGGCATTTGAGCAGGGATGAGGTAAACCGGATCATCGCAGTCTTTCGTTTTGCACTTCCAAAAGCCTACATTCGTCTTGCCGGAGGCAGAGGTTTACTGCCGGATAAAGGAAAAGGCGCGTTCTGTTCCGGGGCGAACGCTGTTATTTCAGGTGATATGCTGACCACAGCGGGAATCAGCATTGAACGGGATTTACAGATGCTGGGAGAATTGGGATTCAAGGTGGTGAAGCAAAATGGCTAAAGGGCTTTTTATAACTGCTACAGGAACAGATGCAGGAAAGACATTTGTAACAGCGCTCCTGAGCAAAAAATTGAGACAGGCAGGTGTAAACGCAGGTTATTACAAAGCTGCACTAAGCGGTGCAGAGCGAAGAGGTGACCGCCTGATTCCGGGAGATGCCGAATATGTAAAGTGCATTGCAGGAATTGATACGCCGCTTGAGAATATGGTTTCCTATATATATGAAGCTGCTGTTTCCCCGCATCTGGCCTCAGAGCTTGAGGGAAATCCGGTGGAGCTTGAAAAGGTGTTGACTGATTACAGGGCCGTTTCTTCCATGCACGACTACATAACAGTGGAAGGAAGCGGCGGCATCCTGTGCCCTATCCGGCGAAATACCTATATGCTGGAGGATTTGATAAAAGCCATGGGCATTGGTATCGTCATTGTTGCACCGGCAGGACTGGGAACCATCAACGACACGCTCTTGACAATCGAATATGCAAAGGGCCGGGAAATTCCCGTAAAAGGCGTAATCCTCAACTGGTTTCATCCTGGGGACAGGATGGAAGAAGACAACCGAAGTTTTATCGAAGGTTACACAGGCATTCCCATTCTTGCATGCATCAAAGAGGGAGCAGAGGAGATGGAAGCAGAGACGGAACTACTGCTGAATTTGTACGAATAAGGCCATGAATGGCACGCCTGAGAAAAACGCGTGTAGATGTCGGGAGAATCTTTACACAGGAAAAAGGCAGCGTTTAGAGCTGCTGGAGGGATAAGGAGAATTCAAGAATGAAGCAATATATTTGGCATCCGTGTACCCAGATGAAGGACCATGAAGAATTTCCATTAGTGATGGCAGACCGGGCTGAAGGTATCTATATTTACGATGAAACGGGAAATGCTTACATGGATATCATCAGCTCATGGTGGTGCAATCTGTTAGGCCATGGGAACCTGCGGATCAAGGAAGCAGTAAAACAGCAGCTTGACAAAATGGAGCACGTCATGTTCGCAGGCTTTACCCACAGACCGGCAGAAGAGCTGTGCCAAAGACTTGCAGGACTTTTACCGACAGGCCTTGAGAAGTTTTTCTTTGTAGATAACGGCTCCACATCAGTCGAAGTTGCCATGAAAATGAGCTTCCAATATCATCACCAGACAGGAGCGCCCGAAAAACAGAAATTCATGACACTGGCAAACGGCTATCACGGAGAAACCTTAGGCGTTCTTTCCATGGGTGGAATGGACTTTTATGCACAGATGTACAAGCCGCTTCTCCTGGATGCCATTCACGTAGAAGGGCCGGACTGCTACCAGTGTCCATACGGGCTTGATCGCGATACCTGCAGGGGAGAATGCATCGAAATGGCGGAAAACGCTTTTAAAGAGCACGGCCATGAGACAACCGCTTTTCTCTTTGAACCCATGTTTCAGGGGGCTGCCGGAATGCGGATTTACTCGCCGGAGTACATCAAAAAATTGAGAAAGCTATGCGATGTCTATAATGTGAATCTCATTGCCGATGAAATTGCGGCAGGTTACGGGCGGACGGGGCGGCTCTTTGCCTGCGAGCACGCAGGGATAACACCGGACTTTATGTGCCTTTCCAAGGGACTGACGGGCGGTTTTCTGCCAATGGCTCTGACCGTAACTACGGACAAAATTTATGAAGCCTTTTATGCGGACTTTAACGACAAAAAAGCGTTTGTACACAGCACCACCTACAGTGGAAATCCTATGGCCTGCACTGCAGCAATCGAAGTACTGAACATCTTAGAAGAGGAACAGATCCTGGAACATACAGAAAAGGAATATCTGAATAAAATACTGCGGCAGGCTCTGGGAGCCCACAAAAATGTGGGTGAAATCAGAAGCATCGGTCTGATTAATGCCATAGAACTGGCGGAAGACAGGAGCACAAAGAAAGCCTTTGACCCAGAAAATCGCATTGGCTATCAGATTTATAAGGAGGCTATGAAACGCGGGCTGCTCCTGCGCCCCATGGGGGATGTGCCGTACTTTAATCCGCCACTGAATCTTACCCGCCAGGAAGCGGACAAAGCGGTGGACATCTGCACTCAGAGCATTGAAGCAGTGCTGGGGCGATAAAGGGATTAAAAGCAGCATAAGAAAAAACGATACGAAAAGAAAGACTCTGCAGTGCAGCCGACTGCGCAGTGAACTTACAAATATCACGGACGCAATGCTCGGAGTTTCGTTAAAGGCTCTGACTAAAAATGAAATTGTTTGAAAAAGATAATTGGAATTTTTGCGGCAGCCCTCTTGACAATTTTATCAAGGGGCCTATAATAGAAAAGGAAGCAGAAGAAGAAACGCTTTTTATCAAAAGACTTCTGCCTACACAAGAGAACAAACAAATAACATGTCTTCGGGGTTTGGTGAAATTCCATACCGGCGGTACAGCCCGCGAGCGCAGGATGCGTTGAATCGGTGAGATTCCGATGCCGACAGTAAAAGTCTGGATGAGAGAAGAGCAGCAATCGCATATATGCGGCAGGATTTTTTGAAAGGTTTGCATGAACCTTGTATCCCGCTTTACACTGCATGGTATCAATTTTTGAACGTAAAACTCCGGACTTTTGATTCGGAGTTTTTTATGTGGGAAAACTGTATATGGAAAATATGGCAGTCTTCTGACAATGGAAATTTCCGAAGTAAGAAAGACAACAGACTTGAGGGAGGGACAGCAAATGACAAAGGAAGAATATATGGCGCATGCCCTGAAGCTTGCCAAGCAGGGACGAGGGCGCACATCTCCCAATCCGGTGGTAGGCGCTGTCATCGTAAAGGACGGCAGCATGATCGGTGAAGGGTGGCATAAAAAATGCGGTGAAAATCATGCAGAAATCAACGCTTTTGAGAATGCAGCAGAGCGGGGAAACGATGTATCCGGCGCAGATATGTACGTGAGCCTGGAGCCGTGCTCCCATTATGGCAGGACGCCGCCCTGCGCAAAGGCCATTATTGAAAAAAAAATAAAAAAGGTATACGTGGGAATGCTGGATCCAAATCCTCTTGTAGCAGGCAGGGGTATTGGCATGATGAGGGATGCGGGAATTCAGGTAGAAACTGGAGTTCTGGAACAAGAATGCCTTCACATCAACGAAATCTTCATCAAATTCATTACAACGAAAAAACCCTTTGTTGTCATGAAAACAGCCATGACCCTGGATGGAAAAATCGCGGCTTACACAGGCGATTCCAAATGGGTCAGTGGAGAAGTCTCAAGAAACCTGGTACAGCAGATGAGAAACAGCCTTACCGGAATTATGGTTGGAATCGGAACCGTTCTTTCGGACGATCCGCAGCTTACCTGTCGCCTGGAGCACGGCCGGGATCCCATCCGTATTATAGTGGACAGCCACCTGCGTATTCCTCTGGATGCGAAAGTCCTGCAAGATGAAAATTGCATCCTTGCAGCAACAACGGAATGCGACCGGGAAAAAATGGACAGACTGAAGGAAAAGGGAATTTCCATCCTGCTGACAGAGCAGAAAGACGGAAAAGTGAATCTCACAGAGCTCATGGAGCAGCTGGGAGAGCAAGGCATCGACAGCATCCTGTTAGAAGGGGGCGGCGGTCTCAATGAGGCAGCTCTAAAGGCAGGAATCGTTGACCGGGTAGTGAGTTTCATCGCGCCAAAACTTATCGGAGGAATGGATGCGAAGACCCCGGTTGAGGGGGAAGGCTTTGCAAAAATGTCTCAGGCCATTTGTCTGGAAAACGTAGAAGTGAGAAGCATTGGCGGGGATGTTCTGATACAGGGGACCCCGGAAAGGAAATAGGATGTTTACAGGAATCATAGAAGAAACAGGAACCTTACAGGAGCTGCGAGGTGGAAGCCTCCTGATCCGGGCCTCAAAAGTCTTAGAGGACGTACATCTGGGAGACAGCATTGCTGTAAACGGAGTATGCCTGACTGTAACTGCATTTGATAAAAACAGCTTTCAGGTGGATGTAATGGCGGAAACTCTGCGGCGCAGCAGCCTGGGAGTGCTGAAAAAAGGCAGCCGGGTCAATCTGGAGCGGGCTATGGCAGCAAACGGACGCTTTGGCGGCCACATTGTGAGCGGCCACATTGACGACACCGGAACCGTCACGTCCCTCAAACGAGAGGGAAATGCAGTATGGGTAACCATTTCATGCAGCCATAAGCTGCTTCGCTACATTGTGGAAAAGGGATCCATTACGATAGACGGCATCAGTCTGACTGTAGCATCTCTCACAGGCAGCGGCTTTCAGGTTTCCATCATACCTCATACGGGCGCGGAAACGACCTTGCTTGAGAAAAAAGCAGGCGATATCGTGAATCTGGAAACGGATATTCTTGCCAAATATTTAGAGCGCCTTATGGAGCCGAAACAGGAAGAGGAAACACAGAGAGCCGGGGGAATCGACCTGAACTTCCTCATGGAAAACGGATTTTAAACAGCGAGAGATTCCAAAGGTCCGGGAAGACCGGAAAGACTGCTTCAGGCAAAAAACGAAAACCAAATGAAAAGCATACAAACGGGAAAGGATGAATTGATAAATGAGTGAATTTGCAACAATTGATCAAGCGTTAGAAGATTTAAGACAGGGAAAAATCATCGTATGTACCGATGATCCAGACAGAGAAAATGAAGGCGATTTTATCTGCGCCGCGGAATTTGCCACACCGGAAAATGTCAACTTTATGGCATGCTATGGAAAAGGGCTCATCTGTATGCCCATGAGCGGCCCTATGACTCAAAAGCTGGGACTTGGCCAGATGGTGGATAACAATACGGACAATCATGCAACCGCCTTTACCGTATCTATTGACCATGTAGATACGACTACCGGAATTTCCGCCCACGAGCGCTCCCTTACAGCTATAAAATGTGTGGATGATAAATCCCAGCCATGCGACTTTAGAAGACCTGGCCACATGTTTCCTCTGGAAGCAAAGGCAAAAGGCGTTTTAGAGCGGGAAGGTCACACGGAGGCGACGGTGGATCTGATGCGCCTTGCAGGCCTGAAGGAATGCGGCTTGTGCTGTGAAATCATGCGAGAAGACGGAACCATGATGCGCAAAACCGAACTGATGGAGCTGGCAAAGGAACATAACCTGACCTTCATCACCATCAAAGATCTCATCGCTTACAGAAAGCGTCACGATAAAATCATGGAACGGGTGGTAGAAGCAAATCTGCCGACAAAATATGGAAAGTTTAAAATCTATGGTTATATTAACAGGCTCAACGGAGAGCATCACGTTGCACTTGTAATGGGCGATGTTGCAGACGGAAAACCGGTGTTGGTGCGGGTTCACTCCGAATGTCTCACAGGAGATGCCTTGGGAAGCTCTAAATGCGACTGTGGCGATCAGTATGATGCTGCCATGCGTATGATCGCAAAGGAAGGCCGGGGAATTCTGGTTTATCTGCGCCAGGAGGGCAGGGGAATCGGCCTTATCAACAAGCTGAAGGCCTATGCGTTGCAGGAGCAGGGAATGGATACAGTGGAAGCAAATATTGCCCTGGGCTTTAGTGCGGATCTGAGAGACTACACAGTAGGAGCACAGATACTGGAAGACCTGGGTGCAACGACCCTCCGCGTCATGACCAACAATCCGGACAAAATCCACGGCCTGGAAAGCTACGGAATTGACGTAGTGGAACGGGTTCCTATTGAAACAAAAATCAAACCGGAAAGCGAATTTTATATGCATACAAAAAAAGAAAAAATGGGACATGTTCTCAATACCTTGTAAAGAACGTGATAAAAACGAAATGATAAAAAAGCAGAAACGGAGATTGAAGGAGGAAAAACGATGAAAATTTTAGAAGGAAAACTAATTGCGCAGGGCCTGAAGGTCGGTATTGTAGTAGGAAGATTCAACGAATTTATCGGAAGCAAACTGCTGTCCGGTGCAGTGGATACCCTCAGGCGCCACGGTGTGGAAGATGACGACATCAGCGTTGCCTGGGTACCGGGAGCTTTTGAAATCCCTCTGGCTGCAAAGAAAATGGCTCAGAGCGGAAAATACGACGCAGTCATCTGCCTGGGAGCTGTTATCCGCGGGGCAACGGCCCACTTTGAATACGTCAGTGCAGAAGTGTCCAAAGGTATCGCCTCCATTGGCCTGGAAACGGGAATTCCGGTAGCCTTTGGGGTTCTCACAGTGGATACCATCGAGCAGGCCATTGAGCGGGCAGGCACAAAGGCAGGAAACAAAGGCAGCGAATCCGCAGAAGCCATGATCGAAATGGTGAACCTGTTTAAGGAAATTTAAAGATTACAGGCAAATAACAGAACAAGAACAAGAAAAAGACCCCCTCCTGTATCGGGGTCTTATATTGATCTTTTTGGTCAGGTGAATCATAATGAAAGAAAGGTTTGGAAGGAAACGTTCCAATCTGACTGACATGGCAGGCACACAAACAAACGAGTAAGAAAAAAGGAGATTAAACAATGTTAAAAATAGGATGTCATTTATCTGCAGCAAAAGGATACGAACATATGGGAAGAGACGCTCTTAAAATCGGCGCCAATACGTTTGCTTTTTTTACGAGAAACCCCAGAGGAGGAAAGGCCAAAGCAATTGATGAAGAGGATGCGAAAAAGCTTCTTGCTATGCTAGAGGAGCATGAGTTCGGCAAGTTAGTAGCACATGCGCCTTATACGCTGAATCCTTGCTCTAAGGATGAAAAAGTGCGCAATTTTGCGCATCTGGCCATGAGCGAGGATATGGAGCGGATGGAATATACGCCGGGAAATTATTACAACTTTCATCCGGGAAGTCATGTGGGACAGGGAGTGGAAAAGGGTATTGAACTAATCGCAGATCTGCTCAACCAGATTTTGAGCCCGCAGCAGTCCACCATTGTGCTGCTGGAGACTATGGCAGGAAAGGGCAGCGAAATCGGGGGACGCTTTGAAGAGCTGGCCGCCATCATCGACCGGGTAGAATTGAAGGAAAAAGTAGGCGTATGCCTGGACACTTGTCATGTGAGCGATGGAGGATACGATATAATCTCGGATCTGGACGGTGTCCTGGACGAATTCGATAATGTGGTGGGCCTGGAAAAGCTGAAGGCCATGCACATCAACGATAGCATGAACCCGATGGGTGCCCACAAGGATCGCCATGCGAAAATCGGCGAAGGCCATCTGGGTGTGGAAACCATTGTAAAGGTTATCACTCATCCAAAACTGAGGGATCTGCCGTGTATTCTGGAAACGCCCAATGAGCTGGACGGCTATGCAGCGGAAATCGCTCTGCTGAGGAGTGAAGCCGAAAAGAAGGGGGAAGATCCGGCTGCCAAAACTATCCGGTGAAAGGCTATAAACCCGTATACGCCTTATCAAAGGTAATAACAACATAATAAGAAGGATCGATTTCCTGTATTTTGGATTCGATTAAATCGCAGAGCTCATCCTCCGTCATGGGGCATTCCGGGGTCAGGACTGCATCAAAGATAATATTGGTGTGTGTTTTTCCTGGAACAATGCGCAGGTCGTGGATGCTCTGTACACCGGTAAGCGGTTTGATGGTCTGGATAATTTCCTTGTAAAGATGGCTGATAAGGGGATTATCCAGCTCCACAGGATCCATGTGGGCTGTGAATTCAATGCGCAGCTCTTTTTTGATGAGCTGTTCGATATTATCGATCATGTCGTGACTTTCCAGTAGATCCCCGCGAGCATCTACTTCAATATGGATGGATGCAAAAATTTTGCCGGGTCCATAGTTGTGGATAACCAGATCATGGATTCCGATGACGCCATCCTGTGAAAGAGCGATTTTTTCGATAGACTGGACGAGTTCTCCACTAGGAGCCTCCCCTAAAAGGGGGCTGGAGGTTTCGCGAATCAGCACGATACCGGACCAGATGATAAAGAGCGCTACAAGACATCCCATATATCCGTCTAGCTGCAGACCGGAAACTTTACCGATAATGACGCTGAGCAGTACGGCGCTGGTTGCTATTACGTCATTGCGGCTGTCCGTTCCGGTGGCCATGAGCGCCAAAGAGTTGATTTTTTTCCCAAGGCAGATGTTGAACCGAGATTGCCAAATTTTAAGGATAATGGCGATGACAAGAATGATAATGGTGATATAGCTAAAAGATAGTGGATCTGGGTGAAGGACCTTGGAAAAAGAAGAGCGGAGAAGCTGCAGTCCCAGCACAATAATAAGGAGGGAGATAAAAAGTCCTGTCAGATATTCAAATCTGGCATGACCGTAAGGATGATTTTTATCTTCAGGCAGCGCTGCCAGTTTAAATCCAATTAAGGTGATAATGGAAGAGGAAGCATCTGCAAGATTGTTGATCCCATCTGCTACAATCGCAATGCTGCCGGAAAAAAGCCCCACCAAAATTTTCATAGTGCACAAAAGCCCATTAGAAATAATTCCTACGATTCCAGCGAGTTTTCCATATCGCTCCCGAACAGCAGGATCGGTCGTATGTTCATAATCTTTGATAAACAGTTTTATTAAAAAAGTAGCCATAGCCGGGTATACTCCTTTTATTCTTTCTCACTTAATATGGTAATCTGCTTATTATACTCTTATGCTCCCTATTTTGTAAAGGAATAAAGCTGCGTGCAGAGAACTATTTCGATCTACACGCAGCTTTTTCAGTTAGACATTATTTCAATTACTCTTCTTCTGGCGGCATTTGCACAATAAACTTACTGGCATCCCCCTTTTTCGCCTGCTCCATAGCGGCTTCCGCCAGAAGCTTAAATTTTTTCCCGGAAGAGGAAGCTCCCGTTATTGTATCAATCGCCTGTGCATCTCCTTTTGAAAGAAGATCAGCAGCATATGTGCGAGTGTACAGATTTGGGTATGTTCCGGTGATTTGTTCCATATTACGCATATAGTTCATATCCCAGGATTTAATAAAACCGCTTTCATTTTTCGCATTGTATTCTACAGTTACAAGTTTTCCATTGCTGATACAGATGGATACAAACTCCTTCCATCCATGGGAATAGCTGGAGGCTTCTGCTGAGTAATATCCATCCTGAAGTTGACTGTCTTTATCACCGCAGCCTGCACAGCAGATGCACAAAAGAAGCGTAGTCAATAGCAGAAGTCCTGTCTTTTTCAGAGAATATTTCATTGTTCAAATCCTCCTTTTGATTTTAACTGGAATTTTGAAGCAAGGGCGTTGAGATTTTCGGCCTGACTTGTGAGCTGGTTGCTGACATCCGAATTCTGCTTGCTTACTTCTGTATTTTGCGTTGCCAGATGGGAAATAGACTGAACTTCCTCCGTCATTTTTTCAAGAGATAACTTTTGCTCCTCAACAGAATCGGACAGTTTTAAGGTGATGTTCGATACATTCCGGGAGATCTCTGAAATTTCTATCATAGAGTCAGCAGTATCTTTTGCCAGGCTGGAGCCTTCCCCAACTGCAGCACTAGAAGCAGCAACGATTTCCGATGCGGACTTGGCTGATTCCGTAGTCTTGGCTGCCAGAGCACGGACTTCATCTGCAACAACAGAAAATCCTTTACCGGCCTCTCCTGCACGTGCAGCTTCCACTGCAGCATTGAGGGCCAAAATATTAGTCTGGAAAGCGATATCCTCCAGGAACTTGTTAATTTTCGTAATATGATCAAAATTCTTTTGTATCTGTCCCATAGAGGTAAGGAGCTGGTGCATCAGATCGTTTCCACTGGTCAGACGATGTTCGGTTTCATCCATAAGTTCTCTGGCCTGTCTGGTGTTATCCGTGACTTCAGCAAGACTGTCTGCAATCTGAGTTGCATTGTCTGAAAGCTGGGTAACACACTGGGCTTGTTCTGCAGAGGACTGGGTTACCCTCCGGGCATTATCAGAAACCTGCTGGGAAGTTTCCTGGAGCAATTTTGCTGATGACTGGATTTCACCCATAATCTCATTTAGGGAATCAGAAATTTGTTCCAGTGAAAGCTTCATGGCAATAAAATCACCTTGGAACTCAGCTGTCGTACCTACGTTCAGATTTCCTTTGGAAAGTGCTTGCAGAACCATTCCCAGCTCCGTAATATACTGGTTGATACTGTGCACTGTTTTTTGAAGTGCAATAGACAGTGTTTCCGTTTCATCCCGGGTATGTACCACCTGTATATCGGTGGACAAATCGCCTCTTGCCAGAGCATCAATACGGTTTGTGACCTGGTTCAGAGGTTTTGAAATAGTCTTGGCAAATCTGGAGGCAATTACAGCTGCCAGAATGACCATAACGAATACTAACAGGAAAACGATCAGCTGACTACGCTTTAAAATATCTGTAAAATCCGTTTCATATGCGTATACGGCTATGGACCAGTGGGTGCCGCGGACAGGGGCATAAGAAAGGATCATTTTATCTTCGCCAGAGCCGATATCCATTGAGCCGATTTCCCCATCGATCATTTTGTTAGTAAGGCTTTCTGCGTCTTCATCTCCAGGCAAGAAATCCTTCAACAAAGTCTGATCAGTAATGAGCTTTTTGTCCTGAGCAGCCATGACCTCGCCTCGATCATTAATTACAATAGACTGGCCAGTAGCGCCTACATTGATATTGGAAAGGACATCATTGATAACATCATACTTATAGCTTCCAGCCAGATAATAGAGGAGCTTTCCATCATCTCCAAAAATAGGGGCACCGATTGCTAATTCCAGACCATCCTTCCCCTGCTGGGTATCGTTGATAACCAGATTCTGAGTGGATTCCATGAGAGAAAACATCTCTTCACCTGCCATGGACTCAGGACAGTCATTTACTCCATCTAGATAGGAACCCTTTGCATCGTACAGTCCAATCCATACGAATTCAATTCCCGACTCCATGCGCATTAAGACGGCTTTTCGATCCTGTGGACTGCTGTCTGGATCTCGGAGGGTATTGTTGTCAGCAGCATTCAGAATGCGATCGCTGAGAATATGAAGGTTACTTTCGACTGCCTGCGAAGCAATTTTTGCCATAGGCTTTAAAGTGTCAAGTAAAACTGTATTGGTTAGAAGTTTGAGCGCGCCGACCATTACCAAAGATAAAACAATCGCAAGTATGATCATAATACTGCCTGTTGTAAGAATGATTTTACGCTGAATTCCAAACCTACGATCCGTTTTCGGGGGCATTAATTCGGAACCCGTTTTTTTGTGTTTGTGTTCTTTCTTTTGTCCCATGATACTTCCTCCTAGATCTTCTTGTTTTATAGGGCTTGCTGATAATCATTGTAAACAGGACGTACCTGTATTTGCTGCTATAATTATACAAATTTCCCGTTGGCTTTTCAATAGATGTTTCAACTGAAAAAAAGTTGAGAATCTTCAGTGAATTACAAAGATATTTAAAAATAAGAGTGGACAAATGATAAGGAATGGGATACAATAGTTTAATAAAAAGAATAAAAAATACAGTTATGAGTGTAAGGAAACCAGTGAGAATCCGGTGCAGGCTTACCCCTACTGTAAGCGGGGACGAGAAAGCAAAATACCATTGCCAGAGAGCGAGAAGGTGCTTTTGAGGTTGAACCGCAAGCCAGGAGACTTTACTCATTTACAACATCCGAATCTTTGGGTAGGAAGAAGGTTTTTTTATTGTGTTTATCAAGCTTCCGCCACTATAATTGGGGAAGCTTTTTCTAACTTATAGGGAATATGGCTTGTATTAATACTTGCGAATGTTTCAAAATGCCTTTTCATCCGCAGGGATGCGGTAGATGAAGCTTGACTTTATCTGCTGTATTCCTGCTCCTTTTTTGTCCGTGAAAAGCGTCCCCAATTTTTATGCATAGTACCAAGAACAATCTTTTTCCCATATAAATATATAAAAGGAAAAAGGAGAACGATAAAATGAGCAAAAAGTTATTAACTGCAAAACCATTAAACCAAATCAAAGTGACCAGCTTTTATGGCCCAAGAAAAATTGGCGTTATAGGATCCAGCACCAATCATAAAGGGCTGGATATAAACGGTAGCTCAAATGCATTGAGAGCAGCGGCAAAGGGAAGGGTGATTGCAAACGGGTGGACAGATGCAAGAGGCTGGTTTATTGAGGTGAAAGTGACCAAAACAAAATCGTATCTTTATCAACATATGAAGAAAAAAAGCAGATTTGCAGTAGGAGCAAAAGTCAAAAGCGGGCAGAAAATCGGCATTAAAGGAGCGACGGGCGCTACAGGAGGTCCTCATCTGCATATGGAACTTAGATACAGAGGAAAACCGGTCGATCCGCTCCCCTATTTGATTGCAAGCTACCAATCCATGCCCATTGTTCATACCATACGGCCGATTCATTCCAATGCAGATACTGTATGGATTCTGGAGGTAAAGCGGCTGCAAGAACATTTAAAACGGATGAAGCTTTATAAGGGTGCTATTGATGGAAAGCCGGAAAAAAGAACAGGAGACGGAATAGAAGCTTTTCAGAAAAAATATCATTTGCAGCGAGATCGAACATTCGGGCCTGCCTGCAGAGCAAAGCTGCATGAGCTGGGATATCAATAAGACACTGTTAACCAAAATAAAAGCGTCCTATTTCCGCGTGTCGTTTCTTTTACATGAGGCAGAGAATTTCCGGATTTTTGCGTAAAATTCAGAAAATATGACAGGCTTTTCTTGCGAATAGGCTCTATCAATGATATAATATGGACATTACTGAAAAAATAAATTTAGGAGGTCTTATATATGAAAGGCTATACAAGCGAAACCATTAGAAATGTCGCACTTGTCGGGCATGGCGGATGCGGTAAAACCACATTTTTAGAATCTGCACTCCATGCTACAGGCGTAATTGATAGACTGGGAAAAGTAGAAGACGGAAATACGGTTTCCGACTATGATAAAATGGAAATCGAAAAAGGATTTTCCATCAACACTTCCATCGTACCGGTAGAATGGAAAAACAGCAAGATCAATTTTATCGACACCCCGGGCTATTTTGACTTTATCGGCGAGGTGAACGCAGCTCTGAGAGCTTCCGAAGCCGCAGTGATCCTGGTAGATGCAGGAGCAGGAGTGCAGGTGGGAACAGAGCAGGCGTGGAAAGCCTGTGAGCGTTACAAGATGCCTAGATTTATCGTAATTAACAAAAGAGACAAAGATGAATTTGATTTTTACAAAACATTTGACGAATTAAAAGCAAAATTTGGCGAATCCCTCATCCCGTTCAGCTGGCCGCTGACTGCAGAGATCGATGAAGACCTGAAAGAGGCTATTGCTATGACGGATGATGAGCTGATGGAAAAATACTTTAATGGCGATGATTTCAGCGATGAAGAAATCAAAAAGGGTCTTGTAAAGGGCATTTCTGAAGGTGGAATTGTTCCCGTATGCTCTTCTGCCTTCTCTCTGGGACACGGAATCGAGGGCCTTTTGGATCTGCTGGTTACATATGTTCCCACACCGTTGCAGCATGGACCGTATCAAGGCTTTAACGACAAGAACGAGCCGGTTGAAAGAATGTGCGTTGTGGACGCTTCTCCTTCCGCATTTGTATTCAAGACCATCGTGGACCCGTTTGTAGGAAAGATTTCTGTCATGAAGGTAGTTACAGGAAAGCTGACATCCGGTATGGAAATCTTAAATGAGAGAGCAGGAAAAACGGAAAAGTTGGGAAAACTTTTCTTCCTGAGAGGAAAAGAGCAGCAGGAGCTCAATTACGCAGAAGCAGGAGATATTGTAGCAGTAGCAAAACTGCAGCATACGGCTTCCGGCGATACGCTCTGTGAAAAGAGCGATATTATCCGCTATCTGCCTCTGGACTTCCCGTCCCCATCCCTGTATCTGGCAATTGAGGCAGCTGATAAAAAGGATGAGGACAAGATCTTCTCCGGTCTGACAAGGCTCAGGGAAGAGGATCCATCCTTTGTAGTAGAAAGAAACAACGAAACACATCAGACTCTGCTGGGTGGCCAGGGCGAAATGCAGCTGAACATCATTATGGCAAAATTAAAAGACCGGTTTGGCGTCAGCGTAAAGACGATCCCGCAGAAGATCGCTTACAGAGAAACCATCAAGGGTACCTCTGATGTTCAGGGCAAGCACAAGAAACAGTCTGGCGGTGCGGGCCAGTATGGCGATGTACACATCAAGTTCGCTCCATCACAGGAAGAGTTCGAATTTACAGAATCTCTGTTCGGCGGTTCCATTCCAAAGAACTACGTACCGGCAGTTGAAAAGGGACTCATCGAATCCATGGAAAAAGGACCTCTCGCAGGCTGTAAGGTAGTAAATGTAAAAGCGGACCTGTACGATGGATCCTACCACGATGTAGACTCCAATGAAATGGCCTTCAAGATCGCCGCTTCCCTGGCATTCAAGAAGGGTATTAAGGAAGCAAAACCAGTTCTGCTGGAACCTGTTATGCATCTGGATATCCTGGTACCGGATGATTACATGGGCGATGTAATGGGCGACATGAACAAGAGAAGAGGCAAGATCCTGGGCATGGAACCGCAGGCAGACGGCAGTCAGAAGCTGATGGCAGAAGCGCCTCAGGCAGAGCTCTTTGATTACGCCATTACTCTGAGAGCTATGACCCAGGCAAGAGGAACCTTTGATATGAAGTTTGAACGCTATGAAGAGGTTCCGGCTCAGATCGCGCAGAAGATCATCGACGCTTATAATGAGGAAGAAAAATAAGGAGCAGCAGATCTGCGGCAAAACAGCCGGGTATCCTGCAGCCGGTATAAAACCGGCGCTCGAAACATAAGAACAAAAAGGTTTTAACAGGTCCTTTTAGTGGCTTTGTTAAAACCTTTTTTGCTTGAGGAAAAAATTGTAATTGCTAGCTAGTATATTCCATTTCCCCGTCTGGGAAGGAGGTCATAATCGCAGGTTTTCCGCATAAGGATAGATGGAGCGGGAGGTGTGAAAATGAAAAAAATATGGAATTCTACAAAATGGATGCTGTTTTGGATCCTTTTGGCCCTGAGCTTTTGCGCGGGAATCCGCCATTTTCTCGGACACCAGAAGGCGCTGGAATTTTTAGGCGGCTATCTCATCGAACTGAGTCTGAGCATGGATAATCTCTTTGTCTTTATTACGATTTTCAGCAGCTTTCGCATCAGGGAAAAGGCGCAGCACCGGGCCCTCAGCTACGGCATCGCGGGCGCTATCCTGCTGCGGTTTTTGTTCATTTTTTTCGGAATTCATATTGTGAGCCGCTTCGAATGGGTACTCTATTTATTTGGCGGACTTCTCGTCATCAACGGACTGAAAATGCTGAAGGACGATGAAGGCAAAAACCCGCAGGACAGCATGATTATACGGGGAATTTCCAAAATCCTGCCCATGACCAAATCCCTTTCCGGCGACCGCTTTATGATAAAGGGAAGAGACGGAAAGCGGAGATTTACCCCGCTCTTCGCAGTCGTCTGCCTCATCGAATGCTCGGATATTCTCTTTGCCATGGACTCGGTTCCGGCTGTTTTTTCCGTTTCCACGGATCTGTTTATCGTCTACACCTCCAATATTTTCGCGATCCTGGGACTGCGGCAGTTTTACTTTATCCTGGAAAAGCTGCACCAGCGCTTTGCTTATGTAAAATATGGAGTTTCCATAATCCTGGTCTTTACCGGCATGAAGCTTTCGGGCCTTGCAATCGGCTGGTATGTCCCTATCACAGAATCCATCACAGTCATCGGAGTGGTAATGGCGGTCAGCATTCTGGTGTCCCTTCTGTTTTCCGGCAGGCGCGGGAAAAAGTTTATAAAAGGCTGAAGGAAACAGCGGCTTACGGCAGGCAAAGTCGAATCAAAATGAATATTCTTGCGGGGGTCTTGCAAATATTATATAATACTCTTGAAAAAGGGAGAACGAATTTAAGTTTGCCTGATAGAGGAAAAAAGGACAAAGAAAGGATATAGAAAGAGACAGGGATTATGGCAAAAAAAGCAAAGACCGTATTCGTATGCCAGGAGTGCGGCTACGAGAGCCCCAAATGGCAGGGACAGTGTATCTGCGGGGCATGGAACAGCATGGTGGAGGAAAAAGTCCTGCCGGAAAGCACGACGGTTGACAAGCGAAGAAGGAGCGGCAGCATAGCGGTATCCGGCGATTCGCAGGCAGCCGGGGGCAAGGGCAGGAACCGCCCGTCAAAGCTGATGGAAGTAAAATCGGGCAGCTATACCAGAATGGATACGGGAATCGGCGAGCTGAACCGGGTACTGGGCGGTGGCCTGGTTAAAGGCTCTCTCACCCTGATTTCCGGCGAGCCGGGTATTGGAAAATCCACCATCATCATACAGGCGGCAGCATATATTGCAAAAAAATACGGAAAGGTTCTCTACGTGTCTGGGGAGGAATCGGAGGAGCAGATTAAGATGCGGGCAGACCGGGTCTGCAAAGAGCTGACGGATAACCTCTTTATCCTGGCGGAAACCAATATGGAGAATGTTTCTGTCATTGCCGAGGAATTAAGACCGGAATTTGTGATCATCGACTCCATCCAGACCATGTACACCGGAGATCTGGACTCTGCGCCGGGAAGCGTTTCACAGGTGCGGGCCTGCGGAAACGAGCTGATGCGGGTTGGAAAAACCTACAATATCCCCATCTTCATTGTAGCTCATGTGACCAAAAGCGGCGAGCTGGCGGGGCCGAAAATCGTGGAGCATCTGGTGGACTGCGTGCTCCATTTTACGGGGGAACGAAATCAGGAGCTGCGGATTCTGCGGGGGATGAAAAACCGCTTTGGCACTACCAGCGAAATCGGCGCCTTTGAAATGGCAGAGGAGGGACTGATTGAAATCGAAAACCTGTCCAAGAGCTTTCTGGAAGGAATGGAGGACGGGGCGGAAGGCTCTATGGCGGCGGCTGTGTATGAGGGGACGAGACCGCTGCTGCTGGAGGTACAGGCGCTGGCGGCTCCTGCCAACGTAGGATTTGCAAGGAGATCTTCCATCGGCGTCGAGCTTTCCAGACTCAACATGATTCTGGCGGTTCTGGAGCGCAAAGCTGGCCTCTCTCTTATAAATCAGGATATTTACGTCAACATCGTAGGCGGACTCAGGCCTGAGGGAACCTCGGTGGATCTGGCAGTTGCCCTGGCGATTTACTCGACTTACAAAGGAAGGCCCTGCTCGGGGAAAACCCTGGCCTTGGGGGAAATCGGCCTGACAGGGGATCTGCGCTCTGTGCAGAACAGCGAAAAAATCGTCAGAGAAGCCGCCCGCATGGGCTTTGAACGGGTCATCCTGCCTGCCAAAAATGCGGAGAAGTTAAAGTCCCTGGGTATAAAGGGAACAACGCTTATAGGCGTCAAGCATATTTCAGATGCCATCCGCGTGTTTTAACCGTATCCTCGCGATTGCAGCGCCGGGAGCAGGATAAGGGCTTCATGGAACGATACGACACAGAGCTGGGAATGTGGGATGGCGCCAGCCGCATCAACACACTGATGCTGTACCGGGAGGAAAAGGGGACGGATGGAAAATACTATCTGAAGCCTGTGAACGGTCCGAACGTGCACTTTTTAAAACAATTTTCATCTGGCTCACAGCCCCTGCTGGTTTTAGAAGACTGGTTTTCACCGGTGCATGTAGGCTTCTTTTTGCGCAGAGGCGCGGAATGTCAATTTATCGTAGAAGGTTATGAAAAAAAGGTCTCATAGAGCCGGTAAAGCTGTGGGCAGGCCCCTGGGAGGATGTTACGGACGAGGAATGGAAGGAGCGCTATGCTCAGGAACTGCTCCCTGTGAAAAAGGCGAGGGGTGAAAAGAAGGAGCAGATCCGTATGGAAGGCTCAATGGTCTACTCCGCAAACTGGCAGCAGAAGCAGGCCCGTGATGAAAGCTGGGAGCTCCTTGAGAAGGAAGCGGAAGGCATTACAATAACGCGGGATGAAGAAATGGATCCAGGCGTTTCCTTTGGGGAAGAAGGAGAAGGGATCACGGACAGTCTGTGGAAAGCAAGGCATACAGGATTTATAGGCTTGCAAACGAGAGGGTACTGGCTGGGTTTTTGTGTGATTGGAAACCCGCTTCTCAAAGCCTTTCAGGACAACCTGTGGATGGATTTTCTCATCGCCGTAGTCTGCTTTATGGTGGGAGTCCTCCTCATCAGCAGTTACTTTCGGGTTCTGGATCAGCAGTATGAAACAGAGCTGCGCCGCCGGAAAATGTCCGATACCATGGCCCACGAAATGAAGACGCCTCTGGGAATCATCAAAAATTACAGCGAAGCCCTGATGGAAGAGGAGAACCCGAAAACGCGGACCCAATATCTGCAGACCATTACAGAAGAAACGGACGGCATGAACCATATGATTGTGCAGATGCTGGATCTGTCCAAGATGGAAGCAGGAACCTACCCGCTGAAGCTTGCCATGCTTTCCGTAAACCAGATTGTAGAAGATATCCTGAGGCGCACCGAAATCCTGATGAAGCCAAAAGGCCTGCAGGTAGAAACAGAGATGGAGGAGGAAACGCTGATTTTAGCAGATGAAAAGCTGCTGGAGGAGAGCATTTCCAACCTGGTGCGCAACGCCATATGCTACAGCGAGCCCGGGAGCACCATCAGGCTTTCCATCAGCTATGAAGCAGGCGGAGCACGAATTTCGGTGGAAAATAGGGGGCCGCAGATCGCGGAAAAAGACGGATAGCATATATGGGAAAGCTTTTACAGAGGTGATGAAGCCAGAAGCCGGGAAAGCGGCGGCAACGGACTGGGCCTTTCCATTGCGGCCAATACCTGCGCCCTTCACAGGGGAAGCTATGGCTTTGAAAACCTGGAGCAGGGAGTCCGTTTTTGGATGCAGATTCCATCCCAGGAAAACCGGCCAAAGGAAAAGCAATCCGCCGCAGGGCCGCTGCTTTACAGAGAGAAGAACGGACTTGATTTGTCAGGTCTCCGCTATACCATTCTGGGAACCATCTTGTGGCTGCTCCCCTACGCCTTCATTTTTCTCGTTTGGAGACACGGAAGCGCCGATAACGCCGACAAGTTCCCTTATTTCCTCAGCCTTCCCGGGTGGCTCCTTTCCTGGCTGGGAGCATGGAAGCTGGGAAAGGTAAGCGGCAGAGCGAGGCTGGCTCTCTGGACGATCCCAGCTTTGCTTGCGGCAGCCATTCCCATCATCGGCAGCGGGGATGATTCCTTGGCATTGTTCTATAGCGGAAGACAGCTCCTTCTGATCGTAATGGGCGTTTACCTTGTAATCATCACTCTGGCCTGCAAAAAAACAGCGCAGGAATTCGGAAGTGTGCGGCTGGGAACGCTGATGCGGCTGTTGGCCATAGCAGAGGCCATCCTTCTGGCTGCCTGCGCCATTATAGTCGTCGGTATTCATGAGAATCTGGTGGGAAACAGCATTCTGGCTCTTACAACCATGGCGACCATATTCAACATCTGCCTGTGGTATGATAGTTACAGACGGTATCATTTGAGAGAAAGACCGCAGGACTGATGGGAACCTCCACTCCTGCAGGCAGGGGCGGGACAATAAGGGAAACATATACTACAGGGATCACCCGCAACAGAAAGGAGCGCTCCCTGTTCTATATTGCTGAACATTGCCGGTTTTTCTTTTGGGATTGATTCTTTTGTGTAGAGTTTGTGAAAAATATAGAAATATATGGAAACTAAATGCGACGTAGTATATAATACCAACAAGGCAAGAATAAGGTGGCGAAAGCGGTTAGCCTCCTATAAAGAAGGAAGGCCGCCCTGTCTGCAGGGTTTTTCCTGAAAGGGGGCGATACTATGTCCGATTTTGAAATGCTGTCGATCATGCTGCTTTTTAACAGTGTTATTGTGGCAATTCTCCTCGAGTACATAAAGAAATAACCGCCTACGTAGCAAGTGCGTGGTTATTTCCGTGTACCGGCTAACCGATTTCAACGGTTCACCTTCTTGCCCCTATTATACGCAAATGGTGCCTAAAAGGCAAGTGAATTTAAGGAATTTTATCTTCATCACCAGACCTGGGAAAATCTAATATGGAAAGGGAGTGAGCAGCTTGAAGCAAAATCGCAATTCGGGAAATAAAATAAAGGTCAATCTCTATGCGTTTATCACTGTGCTTTTGTGGGGATCCTCGTTTCCCTTCACAAGGCTCATCGGGGACGGGATTTCCTCCTGGTCGTTAGGGTTTATTCGCTGCTTTCTGGCAGCCGTGATCTTGCTGGCTATAGGAAAGGCGGGCCATATGCGAAAGCCCTTTCGCAGGGAGGATTTGCTTTGGTTTTTCCTCTCCGGCCTTCTGGGGTTTTCCCTGTACTTCGTCTTTTTTAACATGGGGCTTGCTACCCTTTCCTCGGCAACGGGAAGCATCATTACGGCCGCGTCTCCTGTTCTGACGGCAATAGCGGTATCCAGGCTCTATAACGAGCGGATCAACCTCATGGGCTGGGCAGCCATCCTCTGCGCCTTTGGCGGCGTGGCGGTGCTGCTCCTGTGGAATGGCATTTTGTCTATCAACATCGGAATCCTGTGGATGTTTTTATGCGCCCTGGTCTTTGCCGGCTATAACGTCCTCAACCGCAAGTTTTCACAAATGGGCTACACGGCTATGGAGGTGGTGACCTACAGCGCCATATTTGGAGCCATCCAGATGCTGATCTTTCTGCCGGGGGCAGTGATGGACATGGCAGGCGCCGATACCACTGCCAACCTTGCGGCCCTTTATCTGGGCATCATGCCAAGCGCGGCAGCCTATTATTTCTGGAGCAAAGCCATTGTGCTTGCGGAGCGGACCAGTGAAGTGACCAATTACCTGTTCGTTAATCCGCTTATCGCCGCTATTATCGGATTTTTAATGCTGCGGGAAATCCCGGATACAGGAACCTTCATCGGCGGGGCTATTATCATTATCAGCGTTATTGTTTTCAGCACAAAGGGAAATCCAGATCAATAAAACACTCTTTCAAAGCAGCAAGCCACGCACGTGTATGGCATGGTTACTGCTTGCATTTTTACAGACAGGGCTTATAATAAGAAGAAAAAAGAACGAATGGAAAAGGAAGCACCCCATGGATATTCAAATAACCATTGACGCATTAAAGAAAAACCGCTATTCCGTAAGCTTTTTTCAGACAGGTGAGGAAGCTGCCGATTACCTGGATCGCCAGATCGATGGAAAGGTCGTCGGTTTTGGCGACTCCGCCACGATGAGCAGCATGAAGCTGTACGAAAGGCTGTCTGCCCACAATGAGGTCCACGATCCCAACCAGAGCAAGGATAACGACGAATTTCTGGAAATCGCGCAAAAATGTTTGACAACGGAGATCTATCTGACCTCAGTCAACGCTATGTCCCAGGAGGGACATCTTGTGAACATCGACGGAACAGGGAACCGGATCGCAGGCTCCCTGTTTGGCCACAAAAAAGTATACTTTGTGGTTGGAACCAACAAAATCGAGCCCACCCTGGAAAGGGCCGTATGGCGGACCAGAAATATCGCGGCTCCCAAAAACGCAAAGCGGTACAACCTGAAAACGCCCTGCGCGATAAAGGGGGATAAGTGCTACGACTGTGCCAGCCCGGATCGGATCTGCAATGCCCTGACCATTCATCTGAAGAAAATGAATGATGTAGAGGATGTGGAAGTGATTCTCATTGACCAGGAACTGGGATTTTAAGGAGGCCCATTATGCCCCACATATCCATAATTGAAGACGACAGAGGCTTAAACGACGGAATTGTGCTGGCTCTGAAGCAGGATTCCTTTACCTTTTCCCAGTACTACAGATTAAAAGACGCGAAGGATATTTCGAGATCCGATCTGCTCATACTGGACATCAACCTGCCCGACGGCAATGGCTTTGATTATATGCAGCAACTGCGCAGAACATCTGATATTCCCATCATCGTCCTGACTGCAAATGATCTGGAAACCGATGAAGTGCGGGGCCTGGAGTTGGGGGCGGACGACTACATTACAAAGCCCTTCAGTCTGATGGTTCTGCGGACCAGGATTCACAAGGCCCTGGAAAAGGCGGGAAAAAAGGACAGCCCGATTTACAGGCGGAACGGGTTTTTCTTTGATTTTGAAAAGATGTACTGCTGTAAAAACGGAGAAGAGCTGCAGCTCAGTAAAACGGAGCAGAAGCTGCTGAGCACACTGGTGAGGAACCGCAATATCACCATAACAAGAGATGTGCTGGTTGATCGAATTTGGACGGATGGCGGTGAATTTGTGGACGAAAATGCCCTGTCCGTAGTCATTAAAAGGCTGCGGGATAAGCTGGAGCAGGACTCTTCAAAACCCCAGTACATCCAGACCGTGTACGGCAAGGGCTACGTGTGGAAGGATTGAAGATGAGGGCTTAACGAGAAGGAGCGGATGAAAGGTGGAGGAGGAATATGCGCCTGTTTCAAACAAAAACAACTTTGGAAAAGCTGAATATTATGCTGGATGAAGCATTAAAGGGAACCTTTGAAGAGGAGCATTACGATGAAAGTCAGCTTTCCCGTCTGGAGGCAAAATGGATGCGCTATCTTACGGCCTCGGAGCATTCCAGAAAAAGAATAGCGGAGGAGCGGGCCAGCATCGAGCAGCTGGTGACCGATATTTCCCACCAGACAAAGACGCCTCTTTCCAACATCATTTTATATTCTCAGCTGCTGCAGGAGCAGGAATGCGGCGGAGAGGGACAGAAGCTGGCAAAAGAGATCCATCAGCAGTCGGAAAAGCTGCAGTTTCTCATTGAAGCTTTGATTAAAACCTCTCGCCTGGAGTCAGGCACCTTTCAGATCCGGCCTGAGAAAAACAAAATGGCAGAGACAGTATCCGCCAGCATCCGTCAGGCGGAACAGAAAGCCCAGGCCAAGCAGATTCAGCTTCAAAGCCAGGTGGATCCGGAGTTGACCGCTTCCTTTGATTTAAAATGGACCACAGAAGCTCTCTTTAACATTTTGGACAATGCCATCAAATATTCTCCTGTGGGAAGCCGGGTAACCATCAGCGCAGAGGCCTATGAAATCTACACTGCCATTAAAATCCGCGATCAGGGAACGGGAATTGCGGAAGGTGAAATCCCCAAGATTTTTGGCCGCTTTTACAGAGGGCAAAATGTCCATACGGAGGAGGGCACGGGCATCGGCCTCTATTTGAGCCGCCAAATTGTGGAAGCCCAGAACGGCTACATTGTCGTCCATTCCAGGATGGGGGAAGGCTCAGAATTTCAGGTGTATCTGCTGATTCAATAGCAGATCATCATTCGGGTCTAATACCCCGCTCCTGCAAGTATTGCAGGAGGCAAATGTCCAGTGGACCTTTGAGGGCTTGCCCTGGGGAAGCCTATTAACTATTCAATTAAGGCTACTAGGTCTTCTTCTGCCCAAAGTTCATTTGGAAAAACTGAAATATCATCTTTATGTTTACGAATGATTCTTACTGGCTCGATCGTATTATCATACACATGCAGAATGTCACAAAGCTCCATTAAATGTTTTATATTAGCCAGCGATTTATAATAACGTTTTATAATAGTTTCACGGGCAACAGCATGCCCGCCAGAAGCAACACGTGCCTCCACGCGAGCAACATTCACGGAGGGATCTACGGTTAAAACAAAAACTCCTTTGAGAAAATAGTCTTCTTCTTTTGCCTTCTTCAAAATATCTAATTTATAGTTTGAAGAAAGAACAGTTTCAAAAGTGAAATCTTCTCTGTTTTTTATGGAGTTGTATCTGCTCTTATCGGCAAATAATGCAGCTTCCTGGTTTGTCATGCCTGTGGCGGCAACTATATCATCAGCATTCGTATAAGCTCCAGCTTTTTCAAAATAATTTGTAATCGTGCTTTTACCGGAGCCATTCGGTCCTGCAAAAAATAAAATCATTGGTTTTCGATCAGACATTTACGCGGCTCCCATCTGGATACAGCAAATATGCGGTTTTCGTTGCCGCATCATATTTAGCAATAGGCTTTTGGCAAACTTTTGCTTTTGAAACCGCCGCCTTAACGGCCTGTTTTGCTCTAAAATCCATATCCTTTTCAAGATCTGTTGTATAGTATTCTCTATTAGACTCAGGAATGACCTTGATTGAATACTTTTCCCCTTTTATTTTTTTTACCATCCTCTTAATATCCCCCTGTTCTCTTATTGGATATGGTTACTTCTTACCATATGTTTTATCACCTAAATAGTAACACTATGTTTCGTATTTTTCAATAAAAGAAACATAGAAGTTTGCTCTCTGACAAAAGGGGCGTGGACATAAAACCCGTTGTCCTTCGTTTTGTAGAGCATATTGATGCGTGTTGTGCTATACTAGAGAGAGCATAAAGATGAGGAATTTGCGGTGGATTCTTTCAAAACTGTTAGATTTCAGAAAGAACAGGGAAAGATTAATATGCTATAGTCTATGCTGTAAAGAGGCATAGGCTTTTTTCATATTAAGTGGTGAAATTCAGCAAAGGAGGAAAACATGGAGATTTTAAAAGCAGAAGGCTTAAAAAAGTATTATGGAAAGGGGGAAAACCTGGTCAAAGCCTTGGACGGGGTGGATCTGGCTATTGAAGAGGGCACCATGACCGCAATCGTAGGAACTAGCGGTAGCGGCAAATCTACGCTTCTCAATATGCTGGGCGGCCTGGATCGGCCTACCGAGGGAAGGGTCATTATCGGGGGAAAGGACATTTCCAAGCTGAAGGATGAATCCCTGACCATTTTCCGCCGCAGAAAGATCGGATTTATCTTTCAGGCTTTTAATCTGGTGCCGGTTTTAAACGTGTATGAAAATATCGTTTTGCCCATTGAGCTGGACGGGGAACAGGCTGATGAAAAGCATATCGAAGAAATTATCCGGGTACTGGGGCTGGAGCAAAAGAAAAACAGCATGCCGGGTCAGCTTTCCGGAGGCCAGCAGCAGAGAGTTGCCATTGCCCGGGCTCTGGCCACAAAGCCTGCTATTGTCCTTGCAGACGAGCCTACGGGCAACCTGGATTCCAAAACCAGTCAGGATGTTCTCAGTCTGCTGAAAGTAACGGGTCAGAAATTCAGCCAGACCATTGTTATGATTACCCACAACGAAGGAATTGCTCAGATGGCGGATGGAATCATTCGCATCGAGGACGGGAAGATCCAAAAGCGGGGTGAAGGTCATGCGTAAGGTAAAAAACAAAAAACTCATTCGCCGCCTTTCCCTGCGAAACCTGAAGGCGGAAAAAAAGAAAAACAGCATCGCCGTTCTGGGAATCATGCTGACCTGCATCCTTTTTACGAGTCTCTTTTCCATAGGAGGATCCATATTGAAAACTTCCCAGGAAAATACCATGCGTCAGGTAGGAGGAAGCACCATGGCAGGTCTGAAATACGTTCTTCCCCAGGATGTTAAAAAGCTTTCAGGGGACAGTACTGTCAAGGATCCCAGCTGCCGAATCCTCATCGGGGAAGCCATGAATCCGGAATTAAAAAATCTTCTGGTAGAAGTGAATTGTGCTGAGGATTTGAACGCAAAGAACATGTTTTCCTATCCCGAAGTAGGACGAATGCCAAAGAAGCGCCTGGAAGCGGCCACCAGCACCCTGGTTTTGGATGCTTTGGGCATACCGCATAAAATCGGGCAAAAGATCCGGCTCAGCTTTGATTCAGATGGCAGAGAAAGAAGCGAGACCTTTACTCTGTGCGGATACTGGGAGGGGGACCCCATTAATATGGCACAGGAGTTCTGGCTGTCAAGAGTGTATTGTGATGAAATAGCGCCCACGCCAAAACAATCCTACAGAGATGCAGGAGGCATGAAGACAGCAGGCTACTGGATGATGGACTTTAATTTTGCAAACAGCTGGAACATTGAAAAACAGACAAAGGAATTGCTAGCGAGAAATGGCTACGATGTGGATCATACCGACTACGGAATCAACTGGGCATATACGACTGACCAGGTGGATGCCAGTACCATACTGCTGGCAGCCGCCATCCTGCTCATTGTCCTGATTTCCGGATATTTGATTATTTACAACGTCTTTTACATCAGCGTGACAAAGGATCTGCAGTATTATGGTCTTCTGAAAACCGTCGGAACCACAGGCCGGCAGCTAAAGCGCCTGGTGCGGTTACAGGGCTGTTTTCTGGCTCTGTATGGCATACCGCTGGGACTGATATTGGGTACAGCTCTTTCAAGAGCGCTCCTGCCGATTATTCTGGTCACTCTTGATATGGGGAACGTAGTCTTTTCTCTGCACCCCCTCATCTACATTCTGGCGGCTGCCTTTTCCTTTATTACCGTGCTGATGAGCTGTACGAAGCCCTGCCGCATGGCCGCAAAGGTATCCCCTGTAGAGGCCGTAAATTATACGGAGCAGCTTCCGGTAAAGAAAAAAAGAGGGAAAACCAGAAAAACCAGCAGCACATCTATGGCCCTTCGGAATCTGGGCAGAAACCGGAAAAAGGCCGTTGTCGTGGTATGCTCCCTGTGCCTCAGCCTGCTGCTGGTCAACGGCACTTTTACTGTTACCAAGGGCTTTGACTTTGACAAATATATAGGAGATCAGATGAAAGGCGATATCCTCATCGGAGAAGCCGGAATGATTACCGGAAACCGGAATGTCATTTTGCTGGATACCATTACAAAAAAAGATCGGGAAATCTTTCATTCTATAGAGGGAGTAAAGGCGGCTTCAGATGTATACTGCGCCTTTGGGGACATTGCTATGGGGAAACAGGGTCAGGACAAGGTTATGAAGCTGATAGCGGATAACCCGCAGATTTTCAATGAGGATCCCTGGATGGAGGAGGAAGTGAAGTCTGCGACAGAGCATAAGAGCCTGAGCTGCACCCTTTACGGCATGGATGAATACGGAATATCACAGCTGTCCGCCCGCAGGGGAGCCATTGACTGGGAAGCCTTTCAATCCGGAGATTATGTACTGATGGAACGGCTCGTAGGGAACAATGCGGGAAATATGGTGGAAACCGACTACTGCGGCGCAGGTGATAAGGTTACCTTAAACCTGCCCGACGGCAAACAGAAAACTTATAAGGTCATGGCCTTAATTGACGATATTCCAACGGCAATGACCAATCGTATGGGCAATTCTCTGGGGACTGTAGTAGTCCTGCCGGAAAACGAATATCTGGCCCACGCGGAAACAAAAGGAGCCCTCCTGAGCATCCTTACGGTTTCTGACAGCAAGGCGGAGGCAGCTGAGCAGATTGTAAAAAACTACACAGAGCGGGAAAATACAGCTCTGATCTACAAGTCAAAGCAGGATTACAAAGATGAGTTTAATGACTTCATCCGCATGTACCATGTTGTGGGAGCGGCTCTAGGCGCCATACTGGGGCTCATCGGAATCCTAAATTTTGCCAGCGTAATGGTGACGGGAATCTTTGCCAGAAAGCAGGAATTTGCCATGATGCAGGCGGTTGGTATGAGCAGCAGGCAGTTAAAAAAGACGCTGATATGGGAAGGCCTTTTATATGCGCTGCTGACATTAGCGGTGACCCTTACTTTGGGGAGCGCATTTTGCTGGCTTCTGATTCAAGTCATTGCCCGGGAAGTCTGGTTCTTTACCTATCATTTTTCCGTAGCACCGATTTTGATATGCGCGCTGCCGCTGCTGCTGATTACCTGGCTGGTGCCGGATCTGGCTTATCGAAGTCTGAAAAAGAAGACCGTTGTGGAGCAGCTGCGGGTTTCTTACTGACAACACGCAAAAAGCCGCCCTGCGGGGTTTTCCTGCGGGGCAGCTCTGCCTGCTGATAAATGCAATTATTCAGCCAGCTCAATGGCCTCTTTGCCGGAAATATGCTCTATGTCCAGAGCAATAATTTGGACTGCTTTGATACATCGATCAATTTCATCCTCCGCGCCGTCCATAAAATCCGGAGAATACTTTTGGGCCAGTTGCCGCAGGATGATCCGCTGCTCATCTGGCTCTTCAATAAAGCGCGCCTTTCCGAATACAATGACGCTGCGGAAATAGGTGGTATATTCGGCAGGAACAATATCGTCTGTTTCAATGACTGTAAAGGAAACCTTGTTGTGTTTCTTTAAAGCATCGATCTTATGTCCTTTTTTCGCACAGTGAAAATAAAGGGTATTGTCCTTTAGCGTGTAGCTGAGAGGAACGCCATAGGTGTAGTCGTTATCGCCAATCAGGCTTAGTATGCCGGAAGTGGATTTTGAAAGGATTTCCCGGCAGCGTTCTTCTGATAAAATTTGTTTTTTGTTGCGTCTGATTTCTCGAAACATTGTAAAACCTCCTGTATGCGGGAAATAACCCCCGCAGTTTCTTTAACTTGTTTGTGCAGGCATTGTTTTAAACCTGCTGTGTAAAACGAAGGGATTCTTTGCCAGATATGTGCTCAATATCCAGGGCAATAATCTGAACTGCTTTGATGCCTTTGTCAATTTCATCATCTGCGCCGTCCATAAAATCCGGGGAATACTTTTGGGCCAGCTGCCGCAGGATGATCCGCTGCTCATCTGGCTCTTCAATAAAGCGCGCCTTTCCGAATACAATGACGCTGCGGAAATAAGTGGTATATTCGGCCTGTGAAATCTCATCAGCATCAATTACAGCAAAGGAAACCTTGTTGTGTTTGCTCAAAGCGTCGATTTTATGCCCCTTTTTCGCGCAGTGAAAATAAAGAGTATTGTCCTTTAGCGTGTAGCTGAGAGGAACGCCGTAGGTGTAGTCGTCATCTCCAATCAGGCTTAGTACACCGGAAGTAGATTTTGAAAGGATCTCACGGCAGCGTTCTTCTGACAAAATCTGTTTCTTATTGCGGCTGACTTCTCGAAACATAAATGTTACCTCCTTGTTTTTTGTGTCCCGGCTTTGAAAGAAAACAGAGCCGGATTTGTCCCGTATAAAAAATAAAACGCCTGAATCCAATCCTTCAATGGCCTAATGGAATGGATCAAAGCGTTTACCCGGCGGCAAATTTCATATTTACTTTAGAGTATAGCACAATTCTTCCCTCTGTGCATTCCTTTTTTAAAAAACAAGCTGGAAATTTTTCTTTTTCCTGCTTCAATGGGCCGGATTCATTGACTTTCAGCCGTATTTGTGATAAGTTGTTTGGTAGCGAACACAGCAGAATAACAGCTTTTATATAAGGATGAAACAATATTATATAAAATATGACAGAATAGAAAAGAGGAAAGGATATAGAGAAGATGCCGGTAACTGATTTACTAGAACGAAATCACAAGCTCTACGGCGATGAAACTGCGCTGGTTGAGCTGAATCCCATGATGAAAGACACGAGGAAAACCACTTGGAAGGAATACGACCTGGTGCAGCAGACGGAAGCGACGCCTTACAGGCGGGAAATTACCTGGAGCGTTTTTGATGAAAAAGCCAACCGGGTTGCCAATATGCTCCTGAGCAGGGGAATCCAAAAAGGTGACAGGGTAGCCATCTTAATGTTCAACTGCCTGGAGTGGCTCCCTATTTATTTTGGAATTTTGAAAACAGGGGCAATTGCAGTGCCCTTTAATTTCCGTTTTGCAGCCGATGAAATCCAGTACTGCGCCGATTTGGCGGAGGTGCATATGCTCTTTTTCGGTCCCGAGTTTATCGGCAGAATTGAGTCCATTGAAGAGGAGCTGAGCAAGGGACGCCTTTTGATTTATGTGGGCGATGGGTGTCCGACTTTTGCGGAAAGCTATAGAGAGCTGGTTGCGGACTGTTCCAGTAAAGCGCCTCTGATTCGTCTGGAAGAGGATGACGATGCAGCCATCTACTTTTCCTCCGGAACAACGGGTTTTCCAAAGGCCATTTTGCACAACCATGAAAGCCTGACACAGGCAGCTCAGATGGAGCAAAAGCATCACCTGACGGATAGGGACGATGTATTTTTGTGTATCCCGCCGCTATATCATACAGGGGCAAAATTTCACTGGATGGGGAGTCTCTGCGCGGGGAGCAAGGCAGTTCTTTTAAAGGGAACTACGCCGGAGATCATCCTGGAGGCTGTTTCTCAGGAAAAATGCACCATCGTCTGGCTTCTGGTTCCATGGGCGCAGGATATTCTGGATGCGCTGGATCGGGGCGATCTCAAGCTGGAAGATTACAATATCAAGCAGTGGAGGCTCATGCATATTGGAGCTCAGCCTGTTCCGCCATCCCTGATTACTCACTGGAAGGAGTATTTTCCAAAGCACTTATATGATACGAATTACGGGCTGTCGGAATCTACAGGTCCGGGCTGTGTTCATCTTGGTGTGGAAAATATCCACAAGGTGGGCGCTATCGGAATCCCCGGCTACCGCTGGTTCTGCAAAATTGTGGATGAAAACGGAAACACGGTAGAACGCGGCGGCGTAGGAGAACTGTGTGTAAAAGGGCCGGGCGTCATGACCTGCTATTACAACGATCCGGAGGCTACTGCCAGCACGCTGAAGGATGGATGGCTCTATACCGGCGACATGGCTATGCAGGACGAGGATGGATTCATTTTCCTGGTAGACCGCAAGAAAGACGTAATCGTAAGCGGCGGGGAAAATATTTATCCGGTTCAGATCGAAAACTTCCTCAGTGCCTATGATAAAGTAAAAGATGTAGCTGTTATCGGCCTTCCGGACAAGCGCCTTGGCGAAATTACCGGAGCCATCATCGCGGTCAAGGATGGAATGGACTGCACGGAAGACGAAATCAATTACTACTGCAGAGAACTGCCTCGCTACAAGCGGCCAAAGCGTATCATCTTTGCGGAGGTCCCCAGAAACGCTACCGGAAAAATCGAAAAACCGGCCCTGCGCAAGAAATACGGCGCCGATCAGCTGGTGGCGCAGCAGAACAGAGGATAGACAAGCCCGGTATATCCAGAATGGAACCAGAAAGAAAGCGAGAGAACATGAAAAAACGATATTTGATACTGACCATCATACTTGCTCTGCTGTTTACCAGCATCCCAGCAAGTGCGGCTACTGCAGACGGAAAGCTTCGCAAACCGGAATCAATAGGGCTTTCCGCGACCTTGGGGCAGAAAACGTATAATTACGATGCTTATCGCTACGGCTCCTATATTTACTATTCCTACCGCGGACCCTCTGATGGGAAGAATTGCACCAACTACATTTACCGCATGAAAACGGACGGCACAAAAAAGACGCTGCTGGGCAAAATTAAGAAAAATCCAAGCGGTTGGGTTTCAGCCGTATATGGAAACAATCTGATATATGCGCCAACGGCTACAGGCCCCAGCACATACATGACGTCCCTGAATCTGAAAACGAAAAAGACCAAAAACATAAAAAACTTTGATGCCTTTTTTCATTCGGATTACGCTCAGAAAAAGGACGTACTAGTGCCCTACCATTACAAACATTACTTTGCTGCCTCCAGGGCGACGGGAGCAGCAATCGCGCGGCCCGTCTGGATCTTCAACATGAGGACAAATAAGCCGAAGCTCATCAGCAACAAAGGCTGGAGCATCGCCATCAAGGGCAAAAAAGTGTATTATCTGGAAAGCTCCGGCACAAATATTCTCCTGCGAAGCTGCAGCGTGAAGGGAACAGGCAAAAAAACTCTGCAAAAAAGAAAGCTTGACAAGCAGAACCAATCCGTCTATATCAGCAGCGCTTCCGGCAAATACTGCATCTATTCTGTGAGCGGGAAAGAGTACAAATATAAATACTGATCCACACAGGCAGGAACTGTCTCCAGGCAGAGGGCAAGCCCATTTGAATCCCTAGACCTGGTATATATCGGCGAAAAAAGAAAAAATCCGACACCCGGTTTTGACAAAAAACAACCTCCCTTAGGACTATAATCGAAACAAATAGTCTGCAAGGGGGGTTTTTTGATTGACGGTTTACGGTGAATTTTTGTTTGCGGAAAACTTCATAACCGGGCTGGTGATCCTGATTTTGACCGGAAAACTGTGCGGCCGCAGCCGGAGCAAATCAGGGCTCCTGCTGGGAGGACTCATGTGCGGAGCCTATTCCTTTGTATTATTCATCCCCATGATATGGCCCCTGGCCCTGACATGCAGGCTGTTCTTTTCCTTTCTTGTAATTTTGGCGGCTTTTGGATACAGCGGAAGGCAGGTCTGTCTGAAAACTACGGCTGTTTTTTATATCGTCAGTTTCCTCATGGGGGGCATTACCATTGCCCTCATGTACATCACAAAGGTGCCGGGCCTGTCGGCGAATGGGAGCGTTTATCTTCACGGAATTACATACTTTCAGGTGGCGGCAGGCGTTCTGGTAACCTGGGTGTTTGGGAGCTGGCTGGCGGAGTTTTTTAAAGGAAAGCTGCAGAAGGAAAAAGTTTTCACATCCATGGAAGTGGAGATCGGAGAAAAGACGTGGGAAATCAGGGCCTTTGTCGATACGGGGAATTTTCTGCGGGAGCCTGTTTCCGGAAATCCGGCAGCCGTTTTGTCCGCTTCCTGCGGACAGCGCATTTCAGAGGAAATTGAGGATCTGATCCTGTGCAGGAGCTGTGTCATACCATATAGGAGCGTAGGACAGCGAGGGATTCTCCAGGGTATAAGGCCGGATCGAATCATTGTAGAGGGAAAGGCGATTGAGAGAATCGTTCTGGCAATCAGCAAAGAGGATTTTACCTGCGGCAAAGGAGCGCCGCCATATGAAGCGCTCCTGCAGCAGCAGCTTTTAGAGGGAGGGATATTGGAACATGCATAGTGAATACATATTGAGAGCAAGGATAGCCTGGGATACAGTGCGGCAAAAGGTTTACCGCATTCTGGGAAAGAACGGGAGCCTTGAGGAGGACTTTCCTGGCATCCACTACATAGGGGGAAGCGATGTACTGCCGCCGCCCCTTGATGCGGAGGAAGAACGAAAGGCTCTGGAAGCGTTTATGGAGGGAAGCGAGGAAGCTAGGGCCATGCTCATTGAACATAATCTCCGCCTGGTCGTATATATTGCGAAAAAGTTTGAAAATGCGGGAGTCAATGTGGAAGATCTGATTTCCATCGGAACCATCGGGCTCATAAAAGCGGTCAATACCTTTAAAATTGATAAGAATATCAAACTGGCTACTTATGCCTCACGCTGTATTGAAAATGAAATTCTCATGTATCTTCGCAGAAATAACAAGACCAAGGGAGACGTTTCCCTGGATGAACCGCTTAATGTGGATTGGGATGGAAACGAGCTGCTTTTGTCCGATATTCTGGGGACGGATACGGATATAGTTTACACCCATATTGAGGAAGAGGTCAACAAGAGCCTTCTCGATTATGCCATGAACAAGTTGTCCAGAAGGGAACAGGAAATTATGGAAATGCGCTTTGGCCTCATAAACGGCAAAGAAATGACGCAAAAGGAAGTGGCCGACAAAATGGGAATCTCCCAGTCCTACATATCCAGACTCGAAAAAAAGATTATTGGCCGGCTCCAGAGGGAAATTAAAAAGCTGGGATAATGACAAAGCCGGATAATTTCATACAGGATGGACAAAAAAGATCGGAGGAATCAGCCTTCCGATCTTTTCTTGTTATCTGCCCCGTTTTGTTGTATGATAGAATGGAACATACAAAATGATGGAGAAATGGAGAAACTTCATGGACGACAGAATGAACATACAGGAATTTTATAACGGGCTGGATATCATGTTCCAGAAAAAAGACGCCAAAGAAACCATGCGTTATCTGGAAGGCTGGCTGAAAACAGCAGAAGATCGGAAGGACTCCTCCGGCATCGTAGCGGTCTGCAATGAAATGGGCGGGCTGTGCAGAGTCACCGGACAGATCCAGCGGGCAAAGGAATTGTACGCCAGAGTCCTTTCCTGTCTGGAGGAAATGGGGCTTTCTGCCACAGAGCACTACGCCACAGCTTTGATTAACACGGGAGATGTGCACCTTACAGCAGGAGAGCTGCAGGAAGCTCTGGCACTGTTCCTTCAGGGAAGAAAGCTCCTTTTGGAATGCGGACTGGGCGGCGATTACCGCATGGCGGCTCTGGGCAACAATATCAGCGCTATTTACCGGGAAACCGGCGAATTTGCCAAAGCCGAGCAGGCGCTGGATACGGCGTTTCACATTATTAAAGGACTTCCTCAGTGTAGAGGCGAGCTGGCAACCACCTATGTAAACCTGGGAGAATTGCAGGTGCGCCAGAATAAGCTTGCCATGGCAAGGGAGAGCTTTCTGGAAGCAGTCAAAATCTACGAGCAGGAAACCGGGGGAACGGATGTCCACTATTCGGCAGCCTGCGCGGGATTGGGGCAGGTCTTTTTCCTGGAGAAAAACCTGGCCGAGGCAGAGCGCTGGTACGAGAAAGCCTTGCGGCTCATTGAGCGGGATTTCGGCAGAACACCGGCTTATGAGCTGGTAAAAAGCAATTTGGAGAAAGTTCGGCAGAGCCGTTAGGCGCGGCAGTGCAGGGAAACCGCAGCGCTTGATTTAGATGCTGAAGGTAATGTAGCAAGCAGAGCAACTGACAAACAGAAAAACAATGGAGGCCCTTTGATGAAAGGAATGGAACTGGCGAAAGCCTATTTTGAAGAATACGGAATACAAATGATAGAAGGACAGTTCGGTGAATATAAGGGGAAGATTGCCGCTGGCCTCGTAGGGGAAGGCTCCGAATGCCTGGGCTTTGACGATGAATTTTCCCAGGATCACGATTTTGGTCCAGGGTTTTGCATCTGGCTGCCGCAGCAGGTCTACGAGCAGATCGGACCAGCCATGCAGCAGGCTTACGATACGCTTCCCCAGAGCTTCAGAGGTCACATGAGAATGCAGACGCCTCAGGGGGGAGGCCGGGTAGGAGTTTTCTCTATTCCGCAATTTTACGGCAAATACACGGGGCTTCCCCAGCCGCCCAGGGATAATATGGAGTGGTTCCGCATTCCCCAGAGATTTCTTGCAACAGCGGTAAACGGCCAGGTATTCTGTGATCCTCTGGGTGAATTTTCCCAGATCCGACATACCCTCAAAAGCTTTTACCCATCGGATGTATTGAAGAAAAAGCTGGCAGCAAAGGTCGTGCTCATGGCTCAGTCCGGCCAGTACAATTATCCCCGTTCTATGAAGAGGGGAGATAGTTATGCCGCCTATTTTGCCTGCGGAGAATTTGTCAAGACAGCCCTTTCCGCCATTTATCTTCTCAACGAGACGTATATGCCCTTTTATAAATGGGTATTCCGCGGCGCAGAAGAGCTGACGGTTCTGAGAGGCGCAGTCCATGACCTGAAGGAGCTTGTGATGCTGCCCGATACAACTGAGAACCGGAGCCGTAAGGAATGGCTTATGGAACATATCTGCATAGAAATGGGGCAGGAGCTGAATCGGCGCAGCCTTACAAGGACAACGGAAGGCTTCCTGCAGAGCCATGGGGAAGAGCTGATGCGGAGCATTGAGGATTCCCGTCTGAGAAACCTTCACATTATGGTGGATTTTGAATAGGAGGCTTTCAAAATGAGAGAAGAGATAAAGAAAAACAATACGCCAAAGGATGCACTCATCAATGACATTATTGAGAGAGAGTGGGCCATGTTCGATCAGGTGGAAAACCAGGGCGGCCGGGCAGGTTGTCAGGATGACGAATGGACCTTTTATGCTATGCGCTACAGCCAGCATCAGGCCTTCAGTGAAAGGACGCTGGAAAGCTATCGCCGGGATCTGCAGCAGGCCAGGGAAGAAGGACGAAATCTCCTGACAGAAAAGTACGCCTATATGATGGAATTTACACAGCCGGATTACTTTGATAAAAATTTGCGGCCGCATCTTCCGTCTGTTTCTCCAGAAAAAGGAGAACTTGTGGATCGGATTGCCAACTTGTCCATTCGCTTTCAGCAGGATTTTGAGAAGGTTTATCCTGCGTTTGCCAGAGCAGGGAGACCAGTTACGGGAACAGATGGACCGGATGTATCCCTTCATATTTATACCATAGGGGAACTGAAGACCTATTCCGTTAATACATTGATATCCTATTTGGAGGATATGAGGAGATCTGAGCAAAACGGAGAAAATACAGCTTTTCGGATCCATAAAAGCACAGCCGAATTTTATGGGTATTCAAGCCTTGCGGCAGCAGAAAGCCAGCTGGAGAGCAGAGGCTGATGCCTGTGCAATGTAAAAAACAGCTTGACTTCCACTTTAGGGGAAACTTTATAATATATCCTGTAAAAGTGTAGACACATGTGGAATCCAGGAGGTAGAGGGAGTGGATAATCGGGAGCTTTATTCAATCGGTGAAGTCAGTAAAATTTGCAATATTTCTAAAAAGGCATTACGATTTTATGACAAAATCGGCATTATCTGCCCTGATAAGATTTCAGAAGAGAACAACTATCGCTACTACAGTAAGGAGACTCTTCTTTTTGTGCCTGTTATTAAGTATTTCAAACAGATGGGTTTTAAGCTGGAGGAAATGCGGGCTTTTTTGGAGGGGAACACATATGTGGCGCATGAAAAAGGCTTCCGTGCCAAAATCGACGAGCTGAAAAAGCAGGAAGAGGAGATCCATATGTCCTATACATCGGTCAAGGACTGGTATGATTTGATTTTGGAAGCAGAAAGTGTGATTGAAAATAATGCCACCGATGTTTCTGTAAAATACATGGATGCTATGACGACCTGTTTTCTGGAACAGGATTTCTCTTACAACTATATGGAATCGGTTATTAACATTGAATGGACCAATTATCTGGAGCAGATTGGAAAGGCCATTACAGGACCTGTAGTGCTGTGGTTCCCGGATTATAAGCAAAAGCTTGAGGGACAAAATACAAAAGTGCGGATCATGCAAAAGATCATCGGCGACTGCGGAGAAAATCCGACTATGACTTTGGGCGGATGCATGACGGCATCCTGTTACCATATTGGATCTCACAAAACTCTGGGTGAAACTTATGAAAAGATTTTCAATTGGACACGGGAGCACGGTTATAAATGCGGGGAGTCGGCTACGGAACGGTATGTAACAGACTATTGGACCATAAGAAACAGCGAAGAATTTGTAACAGAAGTAATTATTAAAGTGACGAGATAAGAGGAGGTGTCAGAATGGATATCAGGGATTTGCTGCCACAGGATACGGAAGGAAGGCTTCGGATCATCCAGGAATTGGTTCCAGGAAAACAGATTACGCTGGCGCATATTATTGGAGGCCCCAGACCCATTGTCTATAAAAAGCTGGGACTGAATCCGGATATTGATTATGACAGTTCGGCCATCGGCATTATTAATCTGAGCCCCGCGGAATCGGCGGTGATTGCCAGCGATATTGCTATTAAAACAGGAGATGTTTACCTTGGATTTGTCGACCGTTTCAGCGGGACCTTGATTATAACGGGCCTTATTTCAGAGGTTGAGACAGCTGTAGAGGAAATCGTGCGATATTTCAGAGATGATCTGGGATATGCAGTCTGCGATATCACCAAAAGGTGATTCTCATGCGGAAAATCATTTTTATCGGCCGCAGTGAAGCTGGAAAGACGACACTGACTCAGGCATTAAAAGGAGAAACGATTACCTATCATAAGACTCAATACGTCAATAATTATGATGTGATTATTGATACACCGGGAGAATATGCGGAAACGAAAACCTTGGGAGGGGCGCTGGCCGTCTATTCCTATGAGGCGGATGTAGTGGGCTTGCTTATCAGTTCACTTGAACCGTTTTCCCTTTATCCCCCCTGTATATGCTCTATCTGTAATAGAGAGGTCATTGGAATTGTCACCAAGATCGATCATCCGAAAGGAAGCCCAAAGCAGGCTGCAGAGTGGCTGAGACTGGCAGGCTGCGAGAAAATCTTCTTTGTCAGCTCCTATACGGGGGAAGGGATCCCAGAGCTTTTGGAGCACCTCAGAGAGGAGGGCGATGTGCTGCCCTGGGAGGAAGCGAAAGCACGGGATAATGCAATCTAAAGAACGGATTTTAACTACGATAGTAAAAAGGGGCTGTGCCCGAATACGTTTGTTTGTTCGAGCATGACCCCTTGTTTTTATGGTTACGCTATTTTTCCTCCAGCGATTTTTCCAGCTGAGCCATCTTCCCCTTGGCCAGTTCCTCGGGGATGAACACTTGGCCGCACTGCGGGCAGCGCAGGACCTTGTGGCGAAATTTTTTATCCAGATACGTAAACTGGGTATCCATTTCCGCGAGAGCGCATTTGCATTTATTGCAGCTCAGTTTCTTGTTTGATTCCATTCCAGACTGCCTCCAATTCTATTTTCGTTCTGTGGGCATAGGCGTTTACCAGCTCGTAGCGCCCTGCGGCTTCGTCCAGCGCCTTGTATTCCGCCCAGTAGGTCATATAGCCGATGACGCAGTAGCCGGAGAGGGTGCCGGTTTCTTCATTATATATCGTACGGTTGTGACGCTGGCAGAAGTCTACGGTATGGATGATCTGTTCTTCCAAAATCCGCTCTTTGTCCAGCTTTGCCTTTACCTCAGGGGACATTTCCACCGTAATGGGATATTCTTTTCGCTTGATTTCCATAGTTTCCTCCCAGAAAAACTGCAGCAGAGTTTCCTTCAGCAGGCGGCGGTTTTCACGGCGTTCTGTGATAGTAGGAAGATGTTCATGGCTCTCTCCCTCACCAAAGAGCAGTTCAAGGATATGGCGTGCCTCCTTTCCCTGCTTGAGGAAAATATCTCTGCAGTTGATGCAGTAGGTGATGTAAGGGGTATCACTTTCCGCGATGCGCTTTTCAGCCACATAGCGGGCATAGTCCGGATTGGCCAGATCCCCATGGCCGCCGTAGCCGCAGCAGGTCAAATACTCGTTGTTGTCCGCAAGGGGCTCTAAAGCGACGCCCAGGTTTTGGGCCAGCTCCCGTACTGCCTGGCGGACGCCTTCCTCGCCTCTGGCCGAGCATGGATCAAACACTGCGTAGGTTTCTTCGCAACATCCGCCGCTGATATCCCACTGCCGCAAGAGCTCCGGAAGAGATACGAGAGGAAGATCCGGTAAATACTCTTTAAAATGCTTCATGCAGGTCATGCAACCCATGATCATGGTGGGCTTTCCAAGAGTTTCCCAGCCCGCCTTAATCTGCGCCAGAGTTTTATCAAAGCCTTCCCTGTCGCCTGCCCAGAGCAGGGGAACGCCGCAGCACTGGAGGAACATGGCTGTGTCCGGGTGCTGGTTCAAAAGGGAATCGTAGAGCTTTACGATGAGCTCTGGCTCCGAGGCACCCAGCTGGCAGCCGGGGAAGAGGGCAAAGGAACACTTGTCCACTCCCTTTGGCGGACGGATGAGGCTGGCTTCTTCGCCGTTTGCCTGGGCCATGTCCTGCAGCCAGAAGTCGTGATAGGGCCAGGGCATTTTCCCCTGAGCGTGCATCTTCTGTCTTCCGGCAAGGAACAGGCCGTCCATGTCCACGTCTTCCGGGCAGACCTCTTTGCAGATGCCGCACTGATTGCAGAGGGACATGAGCCGCTTGGCGGGCGTTGCCTTCAGTTCACTTTTTCCTTCCAGAGTAGTGGCCACGATTTCGTCTCTGACCCGCAGGGGCAGCTTGTCTGCAAATTCCAGCAGATCGCAGTGATCCCGGCAGGCTGAGCAGTGGCACCTGACGCAGCGGGCAGCTTCTACGGCAGCTTCTTCCTTTGTATAGCACGCGCCGCCGGAAGGCGTGAGGGCGGGGGCCTCCTCCTCAATGTGGATCAGGCCGGAGCACATGCGGCTTTTCTTAGAAGCTTTGGGATAATAGAGGCTTCCGGTTTTCAGGTAATTATCGATGACCGTGCCTATTGCAAGGCCACCGGCCAGGGCGTAAAGGGGAGAATTCCCGATGAGCTCTCCGCCGGCAAAAAATCCAGTTCCATCCTTTTCCATGCAGAAGGTATCCCCGGAGGGGCCTGTTTCTTTCAGCAGCCCAAAATCAGGGCCGTTTTTTCCGGTGGCAATGTAAACCGCATCAAAACCCGCAAGCTCATCCAGACTGCTGATTTCATGCTCCAGATGCAGGGTATATTCCTGATGAACCAATTGCTCCTCAAAATCTTTCTGAAACAGCTCCGGCTCTAAGGTATCCCACAGATGGCCGCCGATCCGATCCGTTTTTTCAAAGACCTCCACTGTATATTGTTTCGTGGAAAGGCGCAGCAGGGCCGCCATACCCGAGAGGCCGGCTCCCACGATAGCGATGCATTCCTTTTTTGGCGGAATGTTGTAGTCCGTAGGGGAGGTATCTGCCGTCAGTGCCAGAGCTGCCTGTTCCAGACGGGCCATTTCCACAGCTCCGCCTTTTTCCTCCCGGGGACAGGAAGCTTTGCAGGGGGCGTCGCACAGCTTATTTGCGATACGGGGAAAGCCCACTGCGTTGCGGTAGACTTTAAAGGCTGCTTTCATAGAACCCCGGGCCGCCTTTTCTATAAAGTTCAAAATTTCCATGTCAAAGGGACAGACTCCCATGCAGTAGGGAATTTCCTTTTCCATGCAGTTTTCAAAGTTTTTTAAATATCGATTCATATGTTCTTCTTTCCTGATGCACCTGCTGCCTCCAGATATAGACGAGACTTACAGGCACTTATACAATTATCGGCCTAAGGAAACCCTTAAGCCGATAAAATTGTAACATTATTCTGCTTTGTCTATCAAGTCATGCACGTGACATTTCCTCTGGAAATCATTAGTCCGGAATGTTGGTGATTGGCTCATAAGTTTCTGCCTTATCTCCCGGGAACATATCCTCAAACAGGTCGGTCATCGGATTGTTCTTGATGTATTCCATTTCTTCGTAGAAGTCAGAACCCAGGAAGTATTTCTTCGGCTCGTTGGGGTTCGGTTCTCCCTTAGCCAGAGCATCGATTCCTGCCTTGATCTTTTCCGGATAAGCCGGAATTTCGTGGATTCTTACACCGCAGGCATTGTCAATGGCATTGATAACAGCCATGTGACCGCCGGACTGGAATGCTTCCGATGCTCCAGAGGAACCAAACGGGTTGGTATTTCTCGGCGTGCAGTGGTGAATCAGGTTGAAATTGTCCGGAATATCCTTGATAGTCGGGATTCCTGCTCCTGCGATATTGCTGTGCTTCTTCACATCCTCGTAATTTTCTGTCAGAGCAAAACCGATGGAGTGAGACAGTCCGCCATAAGCCTGGCCGTCAACAGCAGCAATATTTCCGATAACTCCTACATCGTCTACAGACCAGAAGCCGATACAGGTTGCTTTTCCGGTCTTAGTGTCTACTTCTACTTCTGCCATGGACAGAGCGTAGGTGAATGCAGGCGTCGGGTTTCCTTTTCCTGTGTTCGGGTCAAGATATTTCAGAGTCATATCTTCCGGGTTGTTGTACTGAGTTTCATATTTGGTTGGAATTCCTTCTGCAATCATTTCATCGTAGGTGCGGTAGGTTCCGTCTGCTTTTCTCATAGCGTTCATCAGCTCATCAGCAGCCATGACAACGGCTTTACTGTTCATGTAGTGCTGTCTGGAGGAAGCGGTTGCTCCGGAGTCCGGGCAGTACTTGGAGTCGTTCTGAATCAACATGATGTCGTCAGGAGTTACACCTAAAGGCTTAAGCGCTTCCAGGGTTGTTACCAGCGCGCCTACATCGCCGCCTTGGCCCTGATCCTGCCATGTATCGTATTTTGCGATCTTTCCGTTTGGCATCAGTTCAAGAGCAACCGTACACTGGTCGAAGATACCTTCTGTTACATTGTAGCCGCCCCATGCAATACCAACGCCTCTCTTCTTTTCCGGAGTGGATTCCTTTTCGCAGCGTTCTTTTACTTCTTCGTAAATCGGCTTTAAGATATCCATCATCTTTTCCATCGGATATTCTCTGAACGGATACTGGTTGATGTTGGTATCTCCCGGTCTTGCGATGTTCTTGTAACGGATTTCAAACGGATCCATGCCCATCTTTTTGGCCATCATATCCATGAGAGCTTCGGAAGCTGTGTAAGCCTGCGGAGAACCGTAGCCTCTGTAAGCAGTTCCATAGTTGTGGTTTGTGCAGGCAACTCTCGTCAGTCCCAGACAATTTGGTACGTTGTATGGGAAGAACATGAATTTAGCCGGTCTTGTAATGAGGTCGTCGCCCAGTTCGTTGTAGGAACCGTGGTCCATACCGCAATCCCATTCAGCGCCGATGATCTTTCCGTCCTTGTCGCAGGCCAGTCTGCCGTTTGTATAAGCAGGAGCGCGCTTTCCGGAAAGTGCCATGAACTCGGTATAGGTGATGGACAGTGCTACCGGCATATCGTCGCAGGCCATGCAGGCAATTGCTGCCATTGCATATGTAGCTGCCGCAATACCCCAGCCAAATGTAGCTCCGGTCGGATTTTCAACGACTCTGATCTTTTCTGCCGGAAGTCCTGTGGCTTCTGCGATGTCGCCGATGTTTGCATAGATCTGCATTGCCTTACAGTGAACGGTGAGGAGTCCATCGTCGCCCCAGTAAGCCTGTACTGTATCGCCTTCGATTGGCATATGCGGCTCTCTGGAGGAATAGAAGGATCCTTCTACGACGTAAGGCGCTTCGTCGATGAGTTCCGGTGTGTCGTGGCCTGCGCCCTTGACCGTCGGCTGCTCGGACCATACGTTCGGATGATCGTCGTGGATTCTCTGAGCATCCGGCATAGCAGCTTCCAGATACGTTCTGTATTCAGGCAGCTGTTCCCAGTCGATGGTAACTTTCTTTGCTGCTTCCTGAGCGTGAGCCTTTGTATCGGCTACAACCAAAGCAACCACATCGCCATAGTTGAAGATGGTGTCTTCTACCAGGATGGGATGGGACTGTCCGTTTGCCAGTGTTCTCGGTGTGAACGGCATGAAGCCCAGTCTGTTTGGCCCTTTGATGTCAGCAGCAGTTACTACCTTGTATATGCCAGGCATCTTTTCCGCTTCTTCCTTATGGATTGCCTTTAATTTTGCGTGGAAGGCAACCTTAGGCTGTACTAAAACAGCGTGCAGTGTATTTTCCGGCATCTTCAGCTCGATATCGTCGCCGTAATCCGCAAGTCCGCAGACCTTTGCAAGAGCAGCAGGACGAACCAGAGGTTTGCCGTAGTATTCTTTGTCTTCCGGAAGTTTTACCATGATGTCTTCCAGAGCGCATTCGCCGCGCATTACCTTAGCAGCGTTCATAACAGCATCTACGATCTGCTTGTAGCCTGTGCAGCGGCAGATGTTTCTGTTCTTCTGGAACCAGTCTCTGACTTCTTCTCTGCTGGGATCCGGATTTTCCTGAAGCAGAGCATATGTGGAAATGATGAAACCAGGGATACAGAATCCGCACTGTACAGCGCCGGCATGCATAAATGCTACCTGGATAGGGTGAAGATATCTTGGTGCGCCGATACCCTCAACCGTAACGACTTCGCTGTATTCATCAATTTTCGCGATTTTCTGCATGCAGGAACGAACTACTTTGCCGTTCAGGATTACATTGCAGGAACCGCATACGCCTGTTCCGCAGCCAACCTTAGTGCCTGTAAGCCCAAGGCGCCTTACAACAGACGCGAGAGTGTCCTTCTCAGGATCACAGATGAACATGCGGTCAGCGCCGTTGATGTTTAACGTCATTTTTCTCAATTTCATAATAATTTGCCTCCAATTAATTTAAATTGAATTACCGTAACGTTTCACATCCAATACAAAAGCCCTTTCACGTGTTCGGCGAAAAGGCTTTTCATGCGACTGTCCAATCTCCGGTACCTGTTTCTGAACATACAGAAACGCATCAGATTCAGGACAACAAATATACGTACCTTTTCAAACACGGAAGGCTCATATGTTTCCATATAAACCCATTGTCCCCGCCTCCATAGCATTGCTGTTACACCGTAGGATTCGAGAATCGGAATGTATATTGAATTGTTACTCCTTAATTCCTATTTTATCAGTTGTTTTGAGGGAATGTCAACCGATGGCAGAGTCAGTTTTTGTACAAGTTTGCTGTATTCATGGGTACTAACTGGCTGAAATTCTGAATTGTCATAAGTTTTGGAAAAATTAAAAACAATTATCTGAAAAATATTAGACTTAGTCAAATGATTGTGATAAAATTGAAACCGTTTAAACTATGTCTGAGCGATACGGAACACAAGCTGTAAATTTAAAAAATTTAGAAACGGAGGAGAAAAAATGGTAGAAAGAATGACGGAAGACAAAGCGCTGACCTGTTTTGGCGGCGGATTGGATTGTTCACAGGTTGTATTTGGCTATGGAGCGGAGCTTCTGGGCGAGGATAAGGAAAAGGCAGTCAAAATTGCGGCTGCCTTTGGCGGAGGTATGTGGAACGGGGAAACCTGCGGCTGCGTAACAGGAGCGCTCATGGCGCTGGGGCTGAAATACGGCCACTTTAAGCTGGGAGATGAAGAAACGAAGAGTACTTTGCTGGAAAAAAGGGCAGAATTTGAAAAGGAATTTAAGGCGATCAATGGCAGCCTTATCTGCAGGGAAATCCTCGGCTATGATCTGAGTACCGAGGAGGGAATGACAAAAATTATGGAAAAAGGTCTTTTGACAACAAAATGCCCCAAGTTAGCCTGCTGTGCCTGCGATATCCTTGATGATCTGCTGTAACAGGAGCTGACATGGATAAGGATATACGGAAATTGATCGATTCTGCGAAAAAGCGGAGCCTTGCTGCCGCAGCGCCGGACAAACAGACGATCCTGTCGCTGCTGGAAATTGGCCAGGGGACGGAGGAAATGGGCTATCTGCTTGACGCTGCAGAAGAAGTGGCACAGATTGTCACATCAAAGAAGGCCTACCTCTGGGGGGCTATCGGCATCAATTATGCAAAATGCTCTATGAATTGCGGGTTTTGTTCCTTTGGTGAAAAATGGGGTATTGTGCAGGATGAGTTTTCCCTTTCGGAAGAGGAAATTTTGGAGGAGGCAGCTGAATACGTCAATGCGGGCGTATACTATATTGTTCTTCGAACTACTGAATTTTATGACTTGGAAAAGCTGTCGCGAATCGCAGAACGCATACGGGAGGAAGTTTCCGGCACCTACGAGCTGATATTGAACGTAGGGGAGTTTGACCTGCAAATGGCAAATCGGCTATATCGATGCGGTGTCGATGGCATCTACCACGCCATCAGGTTGAGGGAAGGCATTGACACCGGTTTTGAGCCGGATGACAGGCGAAAGACCTTGGAGGCTATCAAAAAATCACCGCTGAAGCTGATTCATCTGGTAGAACCTCTGGGGCCGGAGCATACAAATGAGGAAATCGCAGATCGGTTCCTGGAATCCATCCAATACGGTGTCTTTATTTCCGGCGTCATGGTGCGGGTACCGGTAAAGGGAACACCTCTGGGCGAAAGCGAAAAGCTGGATGCCCAGCGGGCGGCTCACATCGTAGCAGTGCTGCGGCTGACAGGCGGCTATACGATACCGAATATCTGTATCCACCCCATGTCTGCTCAGGCTGTGAAAGCTGGTGCAAATGTAGTTGTTACGGAAAGAGGTGCAATCCCACGAGATGCGAAACCTTCAAAACAGGCGTGGCACAAGGTTACGCCGCAGCTGGGGCGGCAACTTCTGGAGCAGGAGGGATATCAGGTATATCCGGAGGTGCCGAAAGGGCCAGGGTCGGAACGGGAAGCCTGCGGCGAGGAATGTACAGGGGCAAATCTGGATCGGTTCGTGCAGCCGGCTATTTTGTCTCTGCTGCTGGATGAGTGTCTTACGGCTTACCAGATCCACGGAAGGCTGACGGACTACTCCATGTACAGGGACAGACCGCCGGACATGGCCGGCGTATACCGCTATACAAAATCCCTGAAGGATCGGGGATTGCTGGAACAAAAGCAGTCCTCCAAAAACAGGACCATGTACAGCATTACCCCGGAAGGGCGCAGGTTCTTGCGGAGCTGGATCAGTACGCTGGAAAGCTATAGGGATTCTATCGGCCTGCTGCTGAAAGAGATGGGCGGCTTTTAACCGGCTGCCCTTCTGCTTGCCATAAGAGGGCTGCTTTGCTATAATGGCCGCAGGAGGCCATGAATGCAGACAGTCGGGAGAGGAGGAAGGAAAGGATGGCTGCAGAATATACGATTGAAAATTTGTGTAAAACGATTTCGCCCATTGCAGAGCAATATGGGGTAAAAAGTGTTTCGCTTTTTGGATCCTATTCAAAATGAACTGCTTTACCAGGAAGCGATATTGATTTGAAAATAGAAAAAGGTAAGCTTCAATCTTTGTTTCAAATTTGCGGTTTTCGTCTGGCAGTAGAGGATGCGTTGCAGCTTCCGGTTGATTTGGTGACAAGCGATTCCTCTGACAAGGAGTTTTTAAATATGATTGCGAAAGATGAGGTGCTGCTTTATCGAAACACGAGATAGGATTATTCTGCAGAAGATTATCAGCTATTGTGGGCGCATTCGCGATAATATAGAGCGCAACCAGCGGGGTTTTGCTGTGTTTGAACAGGATTATATGTTTCAGGATGCCTGCTGCATGTGTGTCATACAAATCGGTGAACTTGTTGCGCAACTATCTGATGAAATCAAAAAGGAGAATGAGGCAATTCTCTGGCGAATTATAAAGGATACTCGAAACTTCTATGTCCATGCATATGGCTCTATTGATGTTTTGGCGGTTTGGAGTACGCTCCTTCAGGATATCCCTGCCTTGGAAGCAGCCTGTAGGCGGATTTTATCATGTACTGCAGAATAAGAAAACCTTAAAGATAGATAGAACAGGAAAAGAGGGACAAGTATATGAAGCGACTATCGGAAGTACAGAGCATCTGCCCGGAGTGCCAAAAGCCCATCACGGCCTGGTACACGGAGCGGGAGGGAACAATATTTCTGGAAAAGGAATGTCCGGAGCACGGCGAGTTTCGCGCTCTGGTATCAAACAGTGAACAGGATTATCTGGACTGGGTGAAGAATCCGGTTATCAATATACCGCCAAAGGGCGCTATGACAAAGGGAAGCCAGCAGGACGAATGCCCCCTCCACTGCGGCACCTGCGAAAACCATTTGCAGACCGCCTGCTGCGTGCTCATCGACCTGACGGAGCGCTGCAATCAGCATTGTCCTTACTGCTTTGCGCGGGCGGAGCTGGATGCGGAGCACGCGGGAGAGCCTAGTCTTCAGGAGCTGGAGGAAAAATTGGATCTGCTGCTGGAGGTAGGCGAGGAAGAACGGCCCTTTAATATCCAGCTTTCCGGCGGTGAGCCGACGGTGAGAGGCGATCTACCGGAGATTATCGGCATGGCAAAGAACAAGGGCTTTGAATACATTCAGATCAACAGCAACGGCAGGCGCATTGCCAGAGAGCCGGGTTATGCGAAAGTTCTGAGGCAGGCGGGAGCATCGGTTATTTTCATGCAGTTTGACGGAACAAACGATGAAATCTACAAGGCCATGCGGGGCGAACCTCTCTTTGAGGAAAAAAAACAGGCTATTGAAAACTGTAGAAAAGCAGGCCTGCCCGTGACGCTGGTGCCTACTATCGCCAGAAACGTAAATCTGGACAACATCGGTGATATGATGCAGTTCCTTTTGGATCACATTTCTGTTGTAAAGGGGATTCACTTCCAGCCGGTCAGCTTCTTCGGCAGACATCCGGATCCAAAGCACGACAACCGGGTGACCATGTTCGACGTGCTGCGGGAAATCGAAAAGCAGTGCGAAGGTTTTCATTATGAGGATTTTGCGCCTATTGCCACGGGTCATACCCTCTGCTGTTTTTACAGCACGTATTTAAAGGAAAAGGACGGCATCAAGTGTATGGTTAGCGCTACGGACAAGGAAGCGGGAATCAGCTGTTGCGACACGCAGAACGCTTCTTCTTGCTGCTGCGGTCAGGAGCCGGATCCATTGGAGGTCATCAAAAAGGATCGGGATTATGTGTTAAACAAATGGGATCTGCCGGAAGAGACGGATGAAGAGGAAAACTGCTGTGAATCTGCGGAAACAGAACCGTGCTGCTGCGAGGAGGCTCAGGCTGAGGAGGAAAGCTGCTGCTGCGGAAGCGAGGAGGCCATGGATTTGGACGAGTTCCTTAAATATTACAAGCAGAATACCTTTACCGTAACGGGAATGGCCTTCCAGGACAGCACCAATTTGGATGCGGAACGGCTCAAGCGCTGCCGGGTTCAGGTATTGTCCCCGGACAACCGTCTCATTCCTTTCTGCGGATACAACAGCATTTACAGACAGTAATTTCAGGACCTTGCTGTATACGGGCGTTACATGGATACAGCCGGCTTAATAGGTGGAATAAGAAACATATTTTTTTGAAACTTAAAATGACGACAGGAGAAACACGAAAAATGAGTTTAATCAGACCAGGAAAATTGGACATTACGGACAGGGCCATGGAACTGTGGGGCCTGAAAAAAGGCGCGGAGGTTCTGGACATCGGCTGCGGCGACGGTACGGCGGCGGAATACCTGCAGGACAAATACGGATACAAAATGACGGGGATCGATCTGAATCTTGCCAAAATCAGCGAAGGAAAGGAGCGAAACAGCGAGCTGGATCTGCGTATGGGAGACGGCGAGTTTCTTGATGAATTTATGTCTTTTTCCTTTGACGGCGTGATGATGGAATGCACCCTGTCCCTCATCAATTTGCCGGACGAAGCCCTCCACGAGGCATACTGCGTTCTGAAAAAGGGCGGCAAGCTCTTTATCAGCGATCTGTATATGAAAAACCCCGATCCAAAGCAGGTGCAGGCCATCAAAATAGAGGCGGACCGGCAGGCAAAGATTCCCCACAAGGAAGGCGACTGTGATGAGGACAAGATGCGTTTTGTGGACTTCCGATTTGAAGGCGCTTTCATCAAGGAGCCTCTCCTCCGTTATATGGAGGAAGTGGGCTTTGAAGTAAAAGCCTTTGAGGATCGCTCCGCAGATCTGGATACCTATGTGGCGGAAACCATTCTGCAGGAAGGTTCTCTGGATAACTGCATCACCTGTGCAAAGGGCAAAAAGGGCATCGGCTACTTCCTGCTAGTTGCGGAAAAGCTGGATAAATAGGAGGGTGTCTATGAAGGAGGAAATTTTAGATTTAAAGCTCAAAGGCTACTGCTGCAGCCAGATCCTGATGGAAATGGGACTGAAAAGAATGGAAAAGGAAAACCTGGATCTTATTTTTGCAATGGCAGGGCTTTGCGACGGAGCAAAATCAGGGCGCATCTGCGGAATTTTATCTGCGGGTATATGTCTCCTGTATCTGGCGGATCCTAAGGAAGCTGAGATGGGTCTTGCGGAAGATCTGACCGACTGGTTTGAGGATGCCTTCGGGAGCACGGAGTGCAGCGAGCTGGTGGGAGAGCATCCATTGAGTAAAGTGGAAAAATGTTCTATGATGCTGGAGGATTCCTTTCAAAAAATAGAAGAATTACTGGAGTGGGACTAGTGGAACGATATCTGGATATCTGGACTGCCCGCAAGCTGGGCGTCGCAGAGCTTACACGGAAAAACATCGAAGATTATCAGCTGGAAAAAATAAAGGAAACCTTAAGATGGGCTGTAGCAAACAGCCCTTTTTACAGGGGACGCTACGGCGCTGCAGAGGTGCGGACATGGGAAGACTTCAGGAGACTCCCCTTCACCTGCCCGCAGGATGTGGCAAGCTTTGGAGGGGACATGGTCTGCCTGCCCCAGAGCAGGATCAGCCGCATCGTAACCATGGAGACCAGCGGTACGGAGGGAAGGCCAAAGCGAATTTATTTTACAGAAGAGGATCAGGAGCTGACCATCGACTTTTTTCATAACGGGATGCGGCTGCTGGTGGATCCTTCCGATACAGTGATCATCCTCATGCCCTGCCGGCGGCCCGGTTCTATCGGTGATCTGCTGAAAGAGGGACTGGAGCGGCTGGGGGCAAAGACCGTGCCTTACGGACTTCCCTCGGGCGGAGATGATGAAACGATCCTGCAGCTGATGGAGGAACGAGGCGCAACTTGCTGCGTGGCCCTTCCCACTCATTTGGCGGCACTGGCGGAAAAGGACGGGGGTAGGCGAATCTCCATGAAAACTGTGCTCCTTTCGGCTGAATATGTTTCTGCGGAAAGCAGAGAAAAGATTCAAAATACCTGGGGCTGCAAAATTTTCGAGCATTATGGTATGACGGAGATGGGCCTAGGCTGCGCGGTCAGCTGCGAGGAGCTTTCCGGCTGCCACATTCGGGAATCGGATCTGTATTTGGAAATCATCGACCCTGAGACAGGCCGGGTTCTGCCGGATGGAGAAGAGGGGGAAGTGGTGTTTACAACCCTTACGAGAAAGGGAATGCCCTTTATTCGTTACCGTACAGGGGACTGGAGCAGCTTTCTGAAAAAAACCTGCAGATGCGGGAGCATTTTGAAGCGGATCAGCAGAGTTGGGGACCGAAACATGCAAAAGGGAGCATGGAAGAAAACACCTGGGCAAGACAAGAAAAAATAAAAGCAGGAATGAAAACGGCGCGGCAATCACACTGAGATGATCTGCCGCGTTATTCCCGCTTTTTTCGAAAACCGTGCTACTGCCGCTTGACGACCGCCCTGCGCATGAACAGGAAGGATGCGGCGCAAAATACAACACAGACGAGGATGGAAGTGATAATCAGATGAGACGGCCGCTGCGCCACAAACAGCATGAGCCTGGCGGCTGTCTTTGTCATGGCCATATGGAAAAAACGGATATCGAGGAGAGGCAGGATGATATTCAGCAGCACCGGTACTCCCGCGCCCACCAGGATTTTTCCCAGCTTGTTCAGCCTGTAAAACAAAATGGTGATGAAGTAACCTGCTGCCATGACCGCCAGGCTGAGGACAAATTCCATGAAAAAATTTGGAATCAGGTAGATGAGACGTGCAGCCTCCGTTCCGCAGTAAGCGGCTCCGTAAAGGGGCAGATCGGTAACAGTTGAACCGGAAAGGAATAAGATGCCCCGATTGATCAGGTGAATGAGCAGATCCGCGACAGGCATAATAAGGGCGACCGACACGGTAGTCAGCAGTCTGCCGCAGAACAGCGTTTTCCTGGATATCCCGTTTTGTACGGAAAGCAGAAAATTTTCTTTAAATGAGCACAGGCCTGCGACAAAGAGAAAGATCAAGGTAACCATTTCAATAGAGCCTGTGGTACTATTTTCTGAACCATTATAAAAGAACGAGATACCTCCGTCTATCACCACAAACAGGATGAAAATAATCAGCCAGTAAATCAGAATCGCGCGTTTTTGATCCGCCATCTGCTGACGGTAGCTTGCTAATATATTCATTACAATCACACTCCTTAAGAATTGGTAAGCTGGACAAACAGCTTTTGCAGATCCAGTCTGGAAAGTTCCAGATCTCCAGGGATTTCTTCCTCAGGAAGAGCTCCCAGAATATAGGCTGTTTTCAGCCCGCCCAGTGAATCGGTCCCGATGATTTCTTTCCCCCTTATAAAATCATCGACAGCCGCCGCTTTTCCGGAAATCGTATAGCCTTTGGAAAGCAGAGCTTCACAGGACTGGTTCTGAATGATTTTTCCCTCTTTGATGATGACAATATCTTCAACCACTCCCGCGGCCTCCTCGATCAGATGGGTAGATAGGATCACCGTACAGGGATCGGTACTGTACTTTTCAATCAGCACCTTATAAAAGAGCTCCCGGTGAGCCGCATCCAACCCCAGAACCGGCTCATCCAGCAGAATGTACGGCGTGCCGGCGGAAAGGGCAACGATGATTTTAAAAATGGATGAATACCCGGTAGACAGGGCTTTTACCTTTTTTTTCGTATCCAGTCCAAAGCGGGCCGCAAGGTTCTGAGCATAGGCCAGATCAAAGCTCGGATAAAAATTCTGGGTCCATTTAAACACCTCGCGAATTTTCATCTTCTCCGGATACAAAGTCTGCTCGCTCATAAGATACAGCAGGGACTGAGCCCGGTCGTTTTCTATAGCAGGCATGCCGTTGACGAACACTTGGCCGCTGTCTGCAAAAATCCGGTTGGCTATGATATTGAGAAGAGTGGATTTCCCTGCTCCATTTCTTCCCAAAAGACCGTAAATCTTATTTTCCTCAAAGCGGAGGCAGACCTGGCTCAGGGCCTCTGTTTCTGCGAATCGTTTGGATACATTTTTTACTTCTATGCAGTTCATTCTTTAAAACCCCTTTCAATTAACTCCTTTACATCCTCAGCCGTAAGCCCGAGTCTCTTGGCCTCTGCCACCAGACCGGAAATAAAATTGTCGTAAAACTGTTGCTGTCGGATGTCCCTCAGTTTTTCCGTGGCTCCACTGCTTACAAACATTCCTACACCTCTTTTCTTGTACACAATACCTTCATCAACCAGCAGGTTGACCCCCTTGAGAGCTGTGGCCGGATTGATTTTCAAACTGGCAGAAAGCTCTGTAATAGACGGGATTTGTTCTCCTTCAGGAAATGCCCCCGAAAGCACGGCATCCTGGATATTTTCCGCAATCTGAAGAAAAATAGGCTTTCCTGAATCAAAATCAAGCTTCATAAAATTCCCCCCTTCTTTGAAGCGGATTCTGCCAGATAGGATACTCCTGGTGGCAGTTGCGTTGTTAGTTCGTTAAGCGGTTAATTACTTGACTAACTAACCATATGACGATTATTGCACAGAAAAAAATGTTTGTCAAGAGGAAAACCCAAAAAATAATACGCAGCCTCAGAGAAGCTACAGAAAACAAATTTATAAGCATGATAAAAACATGAGAAACAAAAAAGCAAGAGCCGTCCTTAAGCTTTGACGTCCCTTGCTTTCTGTGTTTGCTGACAAAAGGCCCAGACCTTCAGGTGAGGCTTTGAGTGCTAAGAAAAATACCTTTATTTTCTCTTAGCTTCCTTTGGCGTAACGCAGATGCCCTTTGCCCTGCAGACTACAATCGGCTCATCCAGAAAATCAGCTGCTGACGGACTGATATCCGGCCTTGCTGCAACGACCTTTGTTGCTATAAATTCCATCTTTCTGGATGTATTGCCCATTTCCGTAATTTCTCCGTAAGCTTCAATATAATCCCCGGCATAGGTAGGCGCCAGGAACTGAACCTCATCGTAACGGAGGAACAGGCCTTCGTCCCCGTCTGCCTTAATGAGAAGCTCGGTTGCCACATCTCCAAATAGGTGGACCATGTGAGCACCGTCTACCAGGCTTCCGCCGTAGTGGGCATCCTTGTGTGACATTCTCAGCCTTATTGTTGAAGTGATTTTTTCCATAATACTTGTCTCCTTTTTCATATTTTTCATAATAGGTGCTGCCGGCCAAAGCCATGTTCGGAAAAGTGCAGCTCCGCTTCTGTAAATAATTTATGCAAATATAAATTGCAAAACTTGTGCCAATGGGATATCATTGAAATATAGGGAAAATGAACCGATTTCGAATCACTTAAAAAGGAGCGAACAGAAAATGTATCAGACTTATGGAATGAACCGGGTTATTGAGCCAAAACAGGTTCTTCCCACATCAGCCTGGAAGGTGGATAATAACCGGGAAATTGAGCCATGGGAAATGCGCATCAGCATCAAGCGGATTCATGTGGAGGGAACCAGTTTTCGTCAGATCTGCCTGGAAGCAGGCAACAATGAGGCCATTATCAAAGAAAAGATCATCGATATCGTCATAAAACGGGGAAAGCTTCACAATCCTGTAACCGATACTGGCGGTCTCCTTTATGGCGCTGTGGAAGAAATCGGAGAGGGCTATCACAATCCAAAGGGCCTGAAGTTGGGGGAGGAAGTTCTGTGCAATGCCTCCCTGGCAACAGTACCCATTTACATCAGCCGGATTTTCAAAGTGGATATGGCATACAATCAGTTGGAAGCGGAAGGTTACGCAATTTTGACAAATGGAATTCCGGTGGTGCGAAAGCCGGAGGGGGTGCCTGTGGATCTGCTGCTCTTTACCTTTAACGAGTCAGGCACCATATATCGGGTCAGCAATGCGGCGCGGGGGAAGCGGCGGTTTCTGGTTGTGGGAAACAACTTGATGATGAATCTCCTCTTTGGCTATACCATCCGCAAGGTGGCGGGAGAACAGGCGGAGATTGTCTGCTTTTTTGACAAAAAGACGGATATGGTGGTAAAGGGAGAGTCCATTGATCAGCTGATGAATCTGGTCTTTTCCGAGATTCATTACGTGAATATTTTAAAACCCATGGACTGCCTCAGCCAATTTAAAGGGGAAAGTCTGGTGGATCTTTCCGTTAACTGCGCCGATATTCCAGGGGCTGAAACCATCAACATTTTGTCAACCCGCTCTGGCGGAACGGTGATCTTTGCCAACCTCATCAGCAATTACAATATCGCCCTTTATATTACCGAGTCCATCTCGCGGCAGCTAGATATCCGTTGTGCAGACGGGTATCTGGAAGAATACGATGAGTTTGATATACAGCTGGTGAAGGAACTAGCGCCCTTTTTTGAACATGCGGTAACGACCCGGGAACGAATCCGGCACGAGCAGGAAGGCAAAACAAGGGAGGAACGGCTCTTTGACGCTTCCGGTTATAAGAATAGCCTGGCAGAGGATTTTGTTTCCGAAAGCAGGGCCATGTCAACTGTGCTGAGCGAAATTTTAAGCGTTTCCAAATACGACTGCAACGTGCTGATTACGGGGGATACAGGTGTGGGAAAGGAAAAAGTGGCCAACCTGATTCAGAAAAACAGTAGCCGGAAAATGCAGCCCTTTGTAAAAATTAACTGCGCCTCGATCTCGCCAAATCTCATTGAATCCGAGTTTTTTGGCTATGAAAAGGGTTCCTTTACGGGGGCAAATACAGGAGGAAAAAAGGGCTATTTTGAGTTGGCTGACAATGGCGTCATTTTTCTGGATGAAGTAGGGGAGCTGCCTCTCGATATTCAGGCAAAGCTGCTGCGGGTGATTCAGGACGGGGAATTTTTTCGGGTAGGGGGAAGCAGTCCGGTGAAGATCAATGTGCGGATTCTTTCTGCAACCAATCGGGATTTAGAGGCCTTTGTTGAGAAAAAGCTGTTTCGCAGAGATCTGTATTACAGGCTCAATGTATTTCCCATAAAAGTGCCATCGCTGAATGAACGGAAGGCCGATATCCCGCCTCTGATCCACCATTTTGTGCGAAAATACAGTGAGAAATTCGGCATTGTGCGAGACATTGACGAAGATGCGGTGGATTATCTTCAGCAGTGCGACTGGCCGGGAAACATACGGGAGCTGGAAAACGTCATCCAGAGACTGCTGATTTCCTGCAGGGAACAGAGGATTACTGTATTGGATGTGATGAAGGAGCTTCATGGCGATGTGATGGAAACCTCTGCCTTCGGATTGACAGAGGAGCAGCTGAGCGGTGAAAAAGCTTTGGATCTGGAACAGATGGTGAGTAATGTAGAAAAAAACATCATCCGCTATGCCTGCGAGAAATACGGTTCTACGAGAAAGGCTGCCAAAGCTATCGGGATCAGCCAGACTCAGCTGGTGCGGAAAAAGAAAAAATATGAGTTGTAGAAAACAAACTGTAGAAAACAAAAGAAGCTTTTTGCTAGGGACAGAGAGCTTCTTTTTCTTTATCTGTAATTGAACCGAAAATGGTTCTGACTAAAAACGGATATGAACCGAAAAAGAATCAAAATTAGCTTAAAACCATGAAAACTGCATAGTTCGGATATGAGGGCCGGAACCTGAAAACGGTTGAAATCATAAGGAAACCTTTTGGCAAAGGGAAAGCTGTGGCACAGATGGCACATGGATTGCAATTAATAGGGGCGTAACCAATACAACCAAATAAAATCGCTTTTAAGTTTTTAGAACTGCTTATCAAAACTATATTAAAGCAAGGTTAAATGAAAAAACACATTGAACAATGGAACACATGTAACGTAAATTCAGGAGGAAAATGTTATGAAAAAAGGATGTCCTTACGGAACACACAGAGTTATTTCACCAAAAGGCGTACTGCCGCAGCCAGCAGATGTAATCGATAATACCATGGAAATTTACGACAATGAAGTCCTTATTGACGTAAAAACGCTGAATATAGACTCCGCTTCTTTTACGGAGATCGAAAGAAGAGCTGGCGGGGATATTGAGGAAATTAAAAAGACCATGATGGGGATCGTGGAAAAAGCAGGAAAGCACAAAAACCCATGGACCGGTTCCGGCGGAATGCTCATCGGTACGGTAAAGGAAGTAGGGCCTGCCTACAAAGGCGATCTGAAAGCAGGCGACAAGATTGCCACATTAGTTTCTCTCTCCCTGACTCCGCTGGTAATTGAGGAAATTCATGAAGTAAGACCGGACATCGATCAGGTGGATATTACAGGTCAGGCCATCTTATTCCAGAGCGGAATTTACGCAAAGATTCCTGACGACATGCCGGAAGGTCTGGCACTGTCTGCACTGGACGTAGCGGGAGCGCCGGCCCAGACCGCAAAGCTGGTAAAGCCGGGCGATACGGTAGTTGTAATCGGCGGCGGCGGAAAATCCGGACTTCTCTGCCTCTACGAAGCAAAGAAGAGAGCCGGCGTTACCGGAAAGGTCATCTGCATCGGCGGTTCTCCCAAATCTACAAACCGGGCAAAGGATCTGGAGCTGGCAGACGAATATTTTGCCTTTGACGCAACGGATGCAGTGGGCATTTATAACCGCATTATGGAACTGACAGACGGCCAGCTGGCAGACATCGTAATCAACTGCGTCAATATTGAAAACACAGAAATGGCTTCGATACTGGCATGCAAGGACGGAGGAACGGTTTACTTCTTCTCCATGGCAACCAGCTTTACAAAAGCAGCTCTGGGAGCAGAAGGCGTTGGAAAAGATGTGAATATGATTGTTGGAAACGGCTATACCAAAGGCCATGCGGAAATTACGCTGCAGGTGCTGAGGGAGTGCGAGCCGCTTAGAAAATTGTTTGCTGAAATGTATGCTTAGTGCTACTGACCGCCCCTGGGCGCCTATTAAATTAAAGGAGTGAAATAACTATGGGTAATATAAGAAACTGGAAGGATATCCCCCTGTGGAAGGATATAACAGAGGAGCAGTGGAACGACTGGCACTGGCAGGTGGCAAACCGGCTGACAACGGTGGAGCAGATTGCGCAGGTTGTAAATCTGACAGAGCGGGAAAAGGAAGATATTGCAAAGGTCATGAATGGATTCCGTGTAGGAATTACACCTTACTACGCTTCTCTTATGGATCCGGATGATCCCAGATGTCCGGTGAGAATGCAGGCTGTACCCATTCTGGCGGAAACCCATCAGGATGCTGCCGATATGGCAGACCCTCTTCACGAGGACGAGGACTCTCCTGCACCGGGGCTGACCCACCGCTATCCCGACCGGGTACTGTTTCTCATAACCGACCAGTGCTCTATGTACTGCCGTCACTGCACCAGAAGAAGGTTGGCCGGGGAGACGGACGGAGCAAGAAGCAGGGCGGACATTGATGCATGCATCGAATATATTCGCAAAACGCCTGTTGTAAGAGATGTATTGTTATCCGGAGGTGATTGCCTGTGCGTAGAGGATGATGTACTGGAATACATCATCAGCGAACTGAGAAAAATTGATCACGTTGAAATCGTAAGGCTGGGCTCCAGGACCCCGGTTGTAATGCCCATGCGCATTACAGACAAATTGTGCAATATGCTGAAACAATACCACCCTATATGGCTCAACACCCATTTCAACCACTCAAAGGAAATGACGCCAGAGGCAGCAGAAGCCTGCAGAAAGCTGGCGGACGCGGGGATTCCTCTGGGCAATCAGTCCGTACTTCTTCGAGGAGTCAATGACTGTCCGCATATCATGCGGGATCTGGTGCACAATTTGGTCAAGAACCGCATACGGCCGTACTATATCTATCAGTGCGATCTGTCCATGGGAATCGGACACTTCAGAACTCCGGTATCAAAGGGTATTGAGATTATCGAAGGGCTGAGGGGCCATACCTCCGGCTATGCAGTACCGACCTTTGTTGTGGATGCTCCGGGAGGCGGCGGAAAGACACCAGTAATGCCGCAGTACGTCATTTCCCAGACACCACATAAGGTAATTCTGCGGAACTACGAAGGGGTTATCACCACATACACAGAGCCGGAGCACCAGGAAGAGCTGCCCTGCACCTGCGACTACTGTACAGGAAAGAAACAATATCACTACGAGGGCGTAGCAGGGCTTGCCCAGGGTGAACGAATGGCAATGGAACCGCAGGGACTGCTGCGGCACGAGAGAAATAAAAAGTAATTTGTAAACAGAAAATAGAGGAAGACGAATATGGGATTGCTGCAGGGGCTTTCAACTGAATATAAGAGAATTTCAATCGTAGGTATGGCCAAGAATGCAGGGAAGACGACTGCACTGAATTATCTCATTGAAGAAGCCATGGACGAAGGTATGGTGCTGGGGATCACATCTACGGGAAGGGATGGAGAAAGTACGGATCTGGTTACAGGAACAGAAAAGCCAAAAGTATTTCTTGATACGGATACCATTGTTTCCGTCCCTGACCAGCTTTACGAGCTGGCGGAAGCCGGCCTTGAGATACTCAGGATGACGCCTTACAAAACATCCATTGGAAAGCTGATGCTCTGCCGGGTGGCGGACAGCGGCTATGTCCAGATTGCGGGGCCGGTCATTACAGCTGAGCACAAAGATATGTGCAGAGAAATGCTTGAACTGGGAGCAGAGCTGATCCTCATCGATGGAGCCATTGACCGAAAATCCATCGCTTCTCCGGAAACCTCGGATGCCATTATTCTGGCAACAGGGGCTGTGCTTTCAAGGAATATGAATAAGGTTGTGGAAGAAACCCTGCACCTAGTGGAAACCTATAGACTGCCCTGCCTGGCAGAAGAAAAAAAGCAGCTTTTGGCGCCGGGGCTGGATAAAGAAAAAATTCTGATTGCGGAAGGCGGTAGGCTCCGGGAGCTTGATTTAAAAACAGGGCTGGGCGCAGGCCGGTATCTGGATGCGGAAATCGGGCCGGACACAGAGCTGATCTATATTCCGGGAGCCTTTACAAAGAGCGTGGTCTCGGATATTCACCCGGCGAAACGAAAGCAGGTGACCTTTGTATTAAAAGATCCTACCAGAATTTTTATTGATGCGGCCGTCTGGCAGCAGCTGAAAAAGCGAGGCATGAAGGTGGAGGTTCTGCAGAATATCAAGGTGGCGGCTGTTACTGTAAACCCGTATGCTCCCGCAGGCTATGGTTTTGAGCATAATGCGCTGCTTTCTGCCATGCAGAAGGCGATACCGGATATTCCCGTTCTCGATGTAATGCTGTAGGAGGAAAAAATTATGGGAAGACGGCTTGCAAATAAGAAAACCCGAATGGAAACCGGTTTTGATTATGTTCTGTCGGAACTGGAACTAGGTACTCCTTTTGGTAAAAAAGAAATAAAGGAAAAGCAGCCTTTTTTCCCAGGGCAGGAAGAGGCGCTGAGGCGGGAGCTGGATAAAATCGGAGAAATGATTCAGCTGTCCGAAGGCTGCAGCCGCTCCATTGACATCCTGAAGGAAACCTTTATGGAAATGAAGGATAACAGCTTTACGATAGAGCGAAGCAAAACCTCGGTTCTGTCCGTAGTAGAGATTTTTGAAATCAAGAGCCTGCTTCTTCAGATGAAAAAAATACGGGAGCTTTTTCGGGATACAGGACTTCCTGTGGAGTTTGTGCTGGAGGATACGGATTCGCTGCTTGGGGCGCTGGACCCCAGGGGCGACGGGCTGAACACCTTTTACATTTACGATGAGTTTTCGCAAAAGCTGGGGGAGATGCGAAAGGAAAAACGAAATATCGAGCTCAGTATCCGCAGGGAAAACAAGGCAAAAAAACAGGAAATAAAAGAAAAATACGGAATTATACTAAACCCCAAATTTGAGTTTACCGTATCCAAGGCAAATGATGAAAGTATAAAAATGATACATGAGATTGCGGATCTGCAGCAGATGGAAGAGGACTACACGTCTGTCACCTTTACCTTGAAAAAGACAGAACGGATCTATGCCTTCCTCAGTGAAATGGAATCCCTGAACCAGCAGATTGAAGAGGAAGAGGATGCTGTAAGGGAGGAGCTGTCCCGGGTCATCGGAACGTATGAGCAGGTTCTCTCGGAGAACTGCCGCAGATTGGGAGAACTGGATATCACCTTATCCAAAGCCCTCTATGCGAAAAAGCACAAATGTGTAAAGCCGGAAATCACAGACCGGCATAAAATTGAAATATGGGAGGGAAGGCATCTGAAGGTGGAGGATGCTCTCCTGTCAAAGGGCAAGAGCTACTGCCCGGTCAGCATCACACTTGAGGACGGTGTGACCTGTATTACAGGAGCCAATATGGGAGGAAAAACTGTTTCTCTCAAACTGGTAGGGCTGATAGCCATGCTGACGCAATATGGATTATTCGTCCCAGCGGATCGGGCGCAGGTGGGCCTGTCCAATTATATGCAGATTCTCATCGGAGACAGCCAGTCGGTGGAGCGGGGGCTTTCCAGCTTTGGCAGCGAAATGGAGGAGCTGAAGGAAATTCTGGATAACAGCAAAGAACGTTCTCTTCTGCTGATTGATGAAATCGCAAGCGGCACCAACCCAGTGGAAGGACTGGCCCTTACAAGAAGCCTTGTGGACTATCTGAAAGCCAGAAGCTACATTTCCCTCATTACCACACATTTTGAAACAGTGACAGAAGATCCGGAGGTGCGCAATATGCAGGTGCGAGGACTTGCAGGAGCGGATTTTGACCTTTTAGATCGGGAGATCCGCTATGCCAGCCGAAAAGAACGGATCGATATTATTTCCAAATACATGGATTACCGCCTGAAACAGGTGGAGGATCAGAGCGAAATACCAAAGGATGCCCTGAATATTGCGAAAATGCTGGGAATTGGCAGCGATATTATCAATCGGGCGAAAGACTATATGAAGTAAAAGGAGAAAAGGATGAAAAGCAAATTGAATTTAGACTCAGGCGTTATAGAAAGCGCCCGCTCCTGCGCAGGGAGAATTGCTGCCAGCATGCAGGAATTTATCGACCGGCACACGACGGTGAGCACAGAGCGGACTGTCCTGAGGCTGCTGGGCGTTGACGGAGTAGATGATGTGGAAACACCGCTGCCAAACGTAGTCATCGATCAAATTAAAGATGCCGGCGGGCTTCCCAGGGGAGCCGCGTACTGGGTGGGAAACGCCATGATCCAGACCGGACTGTCCCCGCAGAAAATTGCAGAAAAAATGGCAGACGGGCAGCTTGATATCACAAAGCTTCCACTGGCATCGCCAAAAGAAGCAGAAGAGAAGATCATGCCTGAGGTTCACGCTGCTCTGGGAAAGATCAAAGAGCAGACAGCAAAGAGGGAGAATTACCTCAATACCATCGGAGAAGGAAGAAAGCCTTATCTTTATGTAATCGTAGCAACGGGAAATATTTATGAGGACGTTGTGCAGGCTCAGGCAGCGGCACGCCAGGGAGCGGACATCATCGCCGTTATCCGCACCACGGCCCAGAGCCTCCTGGACTATGTTCCTTACGGGCCTACGACAGAAGGCTTTGGAGGAACTTACGCGACGCAGGAAAACTTCCGCATCATGCGAAAAGCCTTGGACGAGGTGGGCGAGGAGGTAGGAAGATACATCCGGCTCTGCAATTATTCCTCCGGAATGTGTATGCCGGAGATCGCGGCCATGGGGGCCTTAGAGCGGCTGGATGTTATGCTCAACGACGCTCTTTACGGGATTCTGTTCCGCGACATCAATATGCAGAGGACTCTGGTTGACCAGTTTTTCTCAAGAGTGATCATCGGCTACTGCGGCAGTATGTTCAACTCAGGTGAAGATAATTATCTGACAACCGACGATGCGTATGAGGCAGCTCATACCGTGCTCGCTTCCCAGTTTATCAACGAACAGTTTGCTGTTCTCGCAAATATTAAGGAAGAGCAGATGGGGCTGGGTCACGCTTTTGAAATGGATCCGGATATTGAAAACGGATTCCTCTATGAGCTTTCACAGGCCATCATGGCAAGGGAAATTTTCCCCAAAGCTTCCCTAAAGTACATGCCGCCTACTAAGTTTATGACAGGAAATATTTTTAAAGGCCAGATTCAGGATGCCCTCTTCAACCTGGTATCCGTATGGTCCGGCCAGTCTCTGCAGCTTCTCGGGATGCTGACGGAAGCCATTCATACGCCTCATATGCACGACCGCTACCTTTCCATCGAAAACGCTTCGTATATCTTTAATAATGCCAGGGATATCGGCAGCGAAGTGGAATTCAGAGAAGGCGGAATCATCCAGAGAAGAGCCCAGCACGTTCTGGCAGAGGCAGATAAGCTGCTTCACGAAATCGAAGAGGAAAGCTTGTTCTCCACCATTGAGCAGGGAAAATTTGGCGGTGTAAAGCGGCCGAGAGACGGCGGAAAGGGCCTGGAAGGCGTATGTGTAAAAGATGATGAATACTTCAATCCGTTTATTCCGCTGATGATGGGAGGTGCGAAATAATGACGCAGACAGCAGTAGCAAAGGTAGACCTGACAAATGTAAAGCCTTACGGCGATACCATGAACGACGGCATGATGGAACTGGCATTTACACTTCCCGTACCTCATGGTGAAGAGGCCAGCGAGGCCGCGAAAATTCTGGCAAGAAAAATGGGGCTGGATGAGCCTAATGTGGTTTATTCCAAAGATATGGACAGCGGATTCACCTTTTTCGTTGTATACGGAAAGTGCCAGCACACAGTTGACTACACCACCATCAAGGTAACGAAGGTAGAAGTCGATGTGATGGATCGTCTGGAATGCGGCCAGTATATCAAGGACAATATCAAGCGAGATGTGGTCATCGTGGGAGCTTCCACAGGAACGGACGCTCATACAGTGGGAATCGACGCGATTATGAATATGAAGGGATTTCACGGACACTTTGGCCTGGAGCGCTACGAAGGCATCGAAGCCATCAATATGGGAAGTCAGGTGCCAAACGAAGTCCTGATTGAAAAGGCGAAGGCAGTGGGAGCGGATGCGATTTTAGTTTCCCAGACAGTTACACAAAAAGATGTTCATATCCAGAATCTGACCAACATGGTAGAGCTTTTGGAAGCGGAAGGAATGCGTGACAAGGTGATTTTAGTCTGCGGAGGTCCCCGTATTTCCCATGAGCTGGCGCAGGAGCTGGGATATGATGCAGGATTTGGATCCCATACATATGCGGAGCACGTGGCATCCTTTGTTCTGACGGAAATCGTAAACAGAGGAATGATTTAAAGGGGGAATGGATTATGATTCGCAAAATTATGACAGCCGATCAGGCAGTGGCGGATATTAACGATGGCGCAAGCGTTATGGTAGGAGGCTTTCTGGGAACGGGAACACCGGAGATACTCATGGAAGCCCTTGTACGCAAAGGGGTAAAGCATCTGACGATTATCTGCAATGATGGAGGCCTTCCTGCAAAGGACGGAAGACCGGCAAGAGGCGTAGGAAAGTTGTTGGAACAGGGAATGATCGATCACCTTATCGCATCTCACGTAGGCATGAATCCTCTGGTAGGCCAGGGAATGAATGACGGCAGTCTCAAATGCACCCTGATTCCCCAGGGCACCCTGGCAGAGCGGATCCGGGCAGCAGGCGCAGGTCTTGGCGGTGTCCTGACTCCAACTGGCGTAGGTACTATGATCGCGGAGGGCAAGGAAACCCTCACCATCAACGGGAAGGAATATCTTCTGGAAATGCCTATGACCGCGGATTTCGCCCTCTGTAGAGCATCGGAATGCGATGATTTCGGAAACTTCCGCTGCAACCTAGCTACCAAGAACTTTAACGGCGTTATGGCGCTGGCAGCAGAGACGGTGGTCATTGCCTCGGAGCGGATCATCAAAAGGGGTGAAAACCATCCGGACGACTTTACGATTCCGGGAATTTTTGTAGACAGAATCGTAGGAGGTGAACAGCCATGGCTGATTTAAAAGCGAGGATAGCAGCGCGGACTGCAAAGGAATTCAAAGACGGTGATGTGGCAAACTTAGGGATCGGACTTCCCACCATGGTAGCCAATTATATCCCCGAGGATGTGCACATCGTGCTCCATTCGGAAAACGGCTTTATCGGCCTTTCTGAGGAAACGGAGGAAGGCGACGAGCATCCGGACGTAATTAACTCCGGCGGCTGCTTTGTGCGGCATACACCGGAGGCTAATTTCTTTGACACAGCTATGAGCTTTTCCATTGTGCGGGGCGGTCACGTGGACGTAACGGTTTTGGGAGCCATGGAAGTGGATGAACACGGAAATCTGGCCAACTGGATCGTGCCGGGCAAAATGGTAGCAGGCATGGGCGGGGCCATGGATCTGGTGGTGGGAGCCAAAAAAGTCGTCATCTCCATGCTTCACACCCAGAAGGGCAAACCGAAGATTCTGAAGGAGTGCACTCTACCCTATACGGCTCTGGGCGTAGTCGATATGATCATCACGGAAATGGGCGTTATGGAAGTGACGCCGGAAGGCATTCTGCTGACTGAACTGCATCCGGATTATTCCCTGGAGGACATCCAGGCAGCTACGGGGTGTGAGCTCATCGTCAGCCCGGATTTGAAGGCTATGGAAGAGGCGTAAGTTTGATACTGTATAATGAAAGGCAGGCTGCTGCTGCGGAGAAAATCCGGGGCAGCAGCTTTTGTGTTTCTGCGTGCTGACGTTTAGCGCAGCAAAATTAAAGTGGAGACTTCTCTGGGAGAACAAATCAATCTGGAAATGCAGGTGGAAAACCTGAGCGAATACGTGAACCGGACAATCCTGTATACGGCGCAAATTTCAGCAGAGGGATTGGAAAGAGGCCAGGAGTATGGTAAACTGAAGAAAACCATACATATCAGCATAGTAAAAGGCGATCTGCGGGCAGGAAGCGAAAAATACCACAGCATCTACCGATACATGGAGCTGGAAGAGAAAACCGAGCTGACAGATGTGGTAGAAATCCATTACCTGAAGCTGGATGAACTGCCAAAGAAGTCGGTAAGGGAGATGACTCCAATAGAACAGCTGGGATTTTACCTGATCTATGCTGGAGATGTGAGCAGGCAGGAGGAGATCGAAGAGCTGCTGCTGGAAGGCGAGGAGGGGATAGTTTTGACGGATCAGATCTTGAGGAAAGTGAGTGCGGAAGAAATTCTGAGGGAAAAGGAGATGGCACGCAAACGGGCGCTGTATGCTCAGGCGGCCCAAGAGCGGGAATGGAAGGAAAACGGACTGCGGGAAGGCAGGGAGGAAGGCCGGAAAGAAGGCCGAGAAGAAGGTCGCGAACAGGGCAGAAAAGAAGGCTTGAAGGAAGGCAGAGAGGAAGGTCTGCAGCAGGGAAAAACTAACATTTTGCAGCTCATTTCAAAGATGGCGGAAAGTGGCCGGGCCGCTGATATACCGAGACTGTCCACGGATCCGGCCTTTCTTGAGGAAATGCTGAAACAGTACGATCTTGCCTAATGCTAGCAAAAACCCCATAACACAAAAGGAAAGCCATATGAGAACCGAAATGTTCGAAGGGCTTTCTTTTTATTTTGGCATGTCTCTTGCTGCTATTACGATATAGAAATATTAAAAACAGAAAGGAGCTATGAATATGTATAATTTTGATTTTTCTATGCCAACGAAGATTTATTTTGGAAAAGGCCGGGAGCGGGAGGCCGGGGAGCGGCTAAAGGAGTATGGGCACAATGTCCTGCTGGTATACGGCAGCCAGAGGCTGTTTCGGGACGGTCTGGGGGACAGGCTGGTGGAAAGCATAGAAAAGGCGGGGCTGAAGATGACGCTCTTTGGCGGAGTAGTGCCAAACCCTCGTTTGTCTCATATTGAAGAGGGCATCGCGATTTGCAGGCGAGAGAAGATCGATGTGCTTTTAGCCGCAGGCGGAGGCAGTGTTATGGACTCGGCAAAAGCCATTGCCCTTGGGGCCTGCTGTCAGGCAAAGCTGTGGGATGCTCTTTGCGGCAAAGTCCCCAGAGAGCAGTTTGGGGAAGCGCTGCCCGTAGGCGGGATTGTTACCATGCCTGCTTCTGCCAGCGAAGCCAACGGGCTGGTGGTTGTGACCCAAGATGAATCCGGTGAAAAGAAAATGGGATTTTTTGAGGCAGTGCGGCCCAAATTTGCGATTTTAAATCCGGAGCTGACCTTTTCCCTACCAAGGAATCAGACTGCCATGGGCAGCTTTGATGCATTTTCACACGCCTTTGAGCGATATTTTGATTTGACGAGGGAAAGTGAGCTTTTAGACCAGGTGACAGCAGGTTTAATGAAAACAATCATTCATCAGCTACCGATTGCTCTTGCGCAGCCGAAGGATTATCAGGCTCGGGCAGAGCTGATGCTGTCCGCGACTGTTGCCCACAGCGACATGCTGGGGCCGGGCGGCGACTTTGGCTGCCACGAAATCTCCCATATTCTTACTGCCCGCTGCGGCATTGATCATGGAGCGGCCCTGGCGATGCTCCTGCCTGCTTGGGCGGAATATATGGCAGAAAGAAAGCCGCAGCGTTTTGCCAAGTTCGCAGCTCAGGTCTGGGGAGTAAAGGAAGAGGATGAAAAAACCATGGCCTTTGAGGGAATACGGCGTATGAAGCAGTTTATTAAAGAGAGCGGGCTGGAGCTTACCTGCGAAATACCAGATGCAGATCTGGAAAGCCTGATAGAACCGATCACAGAGGGCCCTGGATTTGCAGGCGGAAATTTTCAGAAGCTGGGAAAAGAGGAACTGACCGCAATCTATAAAAGGATACAAAAAAAGCCGAAGAAAACAGATTGTTGCGGTTGTGCAACAAATTAGTGCTTTAGCTGCAACAAAAAATGGTAAAAATATGAAGAAAACACCTGAAAAACCGGGAAAATACCGATCCCTTCAGGTGTTTTTCTATTGGCACGATATTTGCTCATTAAGATAGGCATAAAGAAAATGTAATAGATAGCTCTTATCAAACTTAATTATTCAACCAGTTAGAATTGCTTTGAGTATGCAATTTCAAGTATCAAAATGCCTTTTGGGCAGAGGAGGAAAAATGGCAAAATCATTGGTAGCCCTGGCAAAGGGAGAAGATGTACAGGCTAACGTGACCAGAGTATTTGATCTCATGGGCGGAGTGACAAAAGTAATACGCAAAGGCACCACCGTTGTCCTCAAACCTAACGCAGGACATGCGGAGCCGCCGGAAACATCCGTATGCACCAATCCGGAAGTGGTGCGCGCGGTCATTCGCGAAGTAAAAAAGGCAGAACCAAAACGCATTATTGTAGCGGAAGCAGCTGCTATCGGCTGCGACACCATGGAATGCTTTAAAGTAAGCGGTATTCAGGCCGTAGCTGAGGAGGAAGGCGTCGAACTGCGGGACATCAAGCGCGACAAGGATCTCATCGACGTTGCGGTGCGGGATTTTCGTTCCAACATTCCCCATGTAAAGCTGCCGAGATTCTTAATGGAAGCGGAGCATCTCATCAACCTGCCGATCTTAAAGGCCCATGCGAGCATGGTTTTTTCGGGAGCATTAAAAAATATCAAAGGCGTTGTACAGGATAAGGTGCACATGCAGATGCATCAGCAGAACTTGACTATGGCCATGATGGACGTCTGGTCCGTATGCAGAGCGGATGTGAATATCATGGACGCAATGCGGGCAGCAAGCGGATACAGCCCTCACATGCCAGTGCCCATTGAAACCAACATGGTTTTAGGTTCCAAGGATCCGGTTGCCATCGACAGGGTAGCCTGTGAAGTGACCGGCATCGACACTTCAGCTGTAGACTATTTTCAGGTAGCAAAGGAAACCGGCCTTGGAAACTACGACATGGAGCGTATCGAAGTTGTAGGCAGTACCATTGAAGAATGCTACAAAAAAATGTGGATTCCATACATCGGGGATATGAGCAGCCGCTGGCCGGAATACGACGTTCGCTGCGAGGGCGGATGCTCCAGCTGCCAGGCCCTGTTAGCCATCAATATGGAAGAGCTGAAAGCGGTAGATGAATATGAAAAGAACAAAGGTATGACCATCGTAATCGGCGGAAAGAGCGAAATTCCAAAGGATATTCCGGATGAAAAGATCGTGCTCCACGGAAACTGTACCAAAAAATATTTAAAGGATCACCCGAACGCCTACTGGATTTTGGGCTGTCCTCCCAACGAACCGGCGCTTTATCTGACTGTACAGAGAAAAGAGGTCATCAACGGCATGGGCGATCAGGAGGAAGAAATCATCCGCCCGTGCATGGCCAGAGATGCAAAAGTATGGCATGATTATGTGTTTGAAGCAGCAGAAGCATATTACAAGGAGCATCCGGAGGAACAATAATGGATGATTATGTAGTTGTAGATACGAATGCGGAATTTCGAAAATTGCTGAAGACTGTATTCAGCGATGCTTTTATGAAAAAGTACACCACCTTTGAAAACTTTGAAGGCTTTCAGTATTCCAGCGCGGTCATGACAAACTGGGAAGCGGATCAGATGATTTATTCCAGGGCTGTATTTGACAATTTTGTAAAAGAAAGCACCCAATTTTCATCCTGGGATCAGATGGTAATGACAGCTGCGGATGAGGCCTTTGGCACAAACCACAAAAAACAGTAAGGTATTATTTTGCAGAAAGAGAAAATAAATCAGGAGGATTCTTATGTCACAGAAAGGACAAAAACTTCAGTCTGAAAATACAAAATCCAATTTCGGAAAAGGCTGGATCATTATTTTTTACAGCATGATCATGTTCTGGTTTCTCATTGGCTTTTCCATTGATGGTCAGAATATTGTAATTGATGTGTTTGCCGGAGCAAACTGGGAGGCGCTGGGCTTTTCGGACCAGACGGCGCTTCACGCAAAACTGCTGGAGCTGGCTATGTGGGCAGGATTTATCGGAGTTATCGCTTACTTTATCATCGGCAGGATCTGTACCAAAATCGGAGGGAGGGCTCTTTCCTCAATATGCCTGGTGCTGGCGGGAGCTTCCTACATATTTTACGGCCATGCCACAAGCATTGCCACCTACTTCATCGGCCTGACTCTTGTTACCGTTTTCATCAACGGAGCAGCCTACATCGGAGGAGGCAACCTGATTACCCAGTGGATGCCCAAGAAAAAGGGACTTGCCAACGGATATACGACCATGGGACACAATCTGGGTTCCGCCCTTTACGTACCGCTCATTGCAGCCCTCATCGCTGCCTTTGGAATGGCAAGAGGCATGACCTTTACCGGCATTGCGGCAATCGTAATTGGCATTATCGCCTACTTCATTATTCGCAATACACCGCAGGAAATGGGCGTTTATCCGGATAATGTAAGCAGAGAAGTCTATGAAAGAGAATATGCGGAAGTCGGGGAAGAGAACAAGAGCCGCTGGACAGTAGCAAGCCTTTTAAAAACAAAGGAAATGTGGCTGGTTGCTATTATTGTAGGAATTAATCAGCTGGTAACGACCGGTGTAATGAGTCAGATGGTTCCCAGAAATATGGAGTTTGGCTTTTCACAGGCACAGGCCGTTTCTCTCATGACCGTATGCGCCCTGGTAGGCCTTGCGGGAAGCTTTAGCTTTGGGTTCATCGACCAGAAGTTCGGGGTAAAAACGTCGATTCGCGGATACCTGATCTGGTACGCGGTTGCTCTTCTTGTCAATGTAGTTTTGGACAATCAGATTGGCGGCTATATCTGCGTAGCCATGGTAGGAATCGCAATCGGCGCTGCGGCAAACTTCATGACGTCTCTGCCAGCCTCTGTATTTGGAAGACACAATTTTGATCTGGTGTACTCCATTTACTTCCCGATCATGGAAATCGTCCTGATGCTGAATTACATTGTAAACGCAAAGGCTCTGGCATGGACCGGAAGCCTGAGAGGCGCTTACGTGGTATTCATCGGGCTTCTGGTAATCAACTTTATCCTGATTTCCGTACTGAACACCAGAAAATACAATCTGGATTATCAAAAAGAAGAAGAGGTATTAATATGCGAAATGTAGTTATTACAGCAGGCTGCAGGACTCCAATCGGAGCCCTGGGCGGACAGTTTAAAACATTAACATCACTGGATCTTTCCATTCCGGTTATGCAGGAATTAGTAAAAAGGGCAGGCATTGATCCGGCTGTCATTGAAGATGTAATCTGGGGCTGCAATTATCAGAGAACCTATAAAGAGAACAATCTGGCAAGAGTGGCGGCAGTAAAAGCAGGGCTTCCGGAGACGGTGCCGGGAATTACGGTGCACCGGAACTGCACATCCTCCATGTCCTCCATTCAGATGGGCTATTATCAGATCAAAGCCAGAGAAGCGGACTGCATCATGGCCGGCGGAGCGGACAGCATGAGCACAGCGCCTCATATGGTATTTAACGCCAGATACGGACAGAAGTTCGGCCATATGGAGCTGCGGGATTCCATGTGGGACTCTCTGACAAACTTGGGCATCGGGCCGGCAATGGGCATTACGGCGGAAAACGTAGCAGAACGTTACGGCATTTCCAGAGAAGCTATGGACGAGTATGCGCTCAGGAGCCAGCAGAGAGCTGTGGCAGCTATTGACGGGGGAAAATTCGAAGAGGAAATCATTCCCATTACCGTTAAAACCAGAAAAGGGGAAGAAGTTTACAGCACCGACGAATTCCCCAGAAGAGACGCGAGCCTGGAAAAGCTGGCAAAGCTGAAGCCAACCTTTAAAGAAGGGGGCAAGGTTACGGCGGGAAATGCTTCGGGTATGAATGATGCGGCTTCCGGCGTCATTCTGATGGCAGAGGAAAAAGCAAAGGAGCAGGGCATTCCCATGCTGGCAAGGATCGTTTCCACCGCCACAACCGGCGTTGATCCGGACTACATGGGGATCGGTCCCATCAGCTCATCCAGAAAAGCGTTGGAAAAAGCGGGCCTTCAGACAGCGGACATCGATCTGTGGGAAATCAACGAAGCCTTTGCCTCCCAGTGTCTGGCATGCCAGAAGGAGCTTGGAATTGAAACAGACAAGCTCAATGTAAATGGCGGAGGTATTTCTCTGGGACATCCGGTAGGAGCCACAGGATCGCGGATTATCATCACCCTCATGAATGAATTGAAGAAGAGAAAGGGCCGCTACGGTATTGCAACCCTTTGCGCGGGCGGCGGCATGGGAACCAGCGTGATTATTGAAGTTTTATAGGAAAGGGACGAATAGCGATGTTTGAATCAAGAAGAAACAATCATAAGGAAAAGGTCATCATAACGGCGGCTCTGACAGGAGCGGTAACGACGAAAAAGGACAACCCGGCGCTTCCGACGCAGCTGGATGAAATTGTAAAATCAGCTGAGGCCTGCTGCAGAGCCGGGGCTGCGGCAGTACATATCCATGTTCGGGATGAAGAGGATAAGGCAAGTATGCGGTTTGATCGGTTTGAGGAAATCGTAACAAAGCTTCGGGCAGCAAATTTCCCTGGAATGATCAACCTGACCTCTTCCGGCGGACAGGGCTTCAGCTGGGAAGAGAGAATTCGTCCATTCAAAGAATTAAGGCCGGAGCTGGCCTCCTTTGATGCAGGGACCATGAACTGGCTCAACAGCGTTGTCTTTATGAACGAGCCGGGGTTTCTTGAGCAGTGCGGAAAAGAAATGATCGCCTGCGGTGTAAAGCCGGAAATCGAAATTTTTGATATGGGTATGCTCAATACCGCGAAATACTATATCAAGCAGGGAATTATCAAAGAGCCCGCGCATTTTCAGCTCTGTCTGGGAGCGCCGGGAGGCATGGAAGCTACCACAGAAAATCTCGTTTATCTGGTAAACCATCTTCCGGAAAACTGCACGTGGAGCGCATTCGGCATCGGAAAGGGCGCCAATGAAATTACCTTATCCGCTCTGGCTATGGGCGGAAATGTGCGAGTAGGACTGGAGGATAATGTCTACTACAACAAAGGACAATTGGCTGAATCTAATGAACAATTTGTCAGCCGGATCGTCCGGATTGCGGGCGAAATGGGAAAAACACCGGCAACGCCACAGGAAGCAAGAGAAATCTTAGGAGTGTGATAACTATGATAAATAAATTGCGAACAGCAGAAGAAGCAGTAGCAGAAATCCAGAATGGAGCCAGCGTTATGGTTGGGGGCTTTTTGGGAACCGGAACACCGGAAATCCTCATCGACGCTCTGGTGAAAAAGGGAGTAAAGCACCTGACAGTCATTGCCAACGATGGCGGGCTTCCCGCAAATCCGGAAAAGGAAAACTCCAGGGCCAGAGGCGTAGGAAAGCTGCTGGAAGCAGGAATGGTGGATCATATTATTGCTTCTCATGTAGGAATGAACCCGCTAGTAGGAAAAGGCATGAACGAAGGTACACTAGAATGCACACTGATACCACAGGGAACTCTGGCAGAGCGAATCCGGGCCGCAGGTGCAGGACTGGGCGGCGTGCTGACGCCTACTGGTGTGGGTACATTAGTAGCAGAGGGAAAGGATACCCTGAATGTAGATGGAAAGGATTATCTTCTAGAAAAACCGTTGAAAGCCGATTTTGCCCTGGTAAGGGCGTCCGAGTGCGACAGTTTTGGAAATTTCCGCTGCAGCCTTGCCACCAAGAATTTTAATCCGCTCATTGCAACTGCTGCGGACAAAGTAATTTTGGCCTCAGAAAGGATCCGTGAGGTGGGAGAAAAAGAGCCGGATACTTATACGACAGCGGGAATTTATGTGGACTATATTGTAGGAGGTGAACAGCCGTGGCAAATTTAAAGGAACGGATAGCCAGAAGGGTAGCAAAGGAATTAAAGGATGGAGATGTGGTCAATCTGGGAATCGGCCTTCCCACAAAGGTTGCAGACTACATTCCAGAGGATATCCATGTAATCCTACATTCGGAAAACGGATTTACCGGACTGGTGGATCAGGCAGAAGCAGGAAAGGAAAACGTAGATGTAATCAATTCAGGAGGTGTTTATGTAAATCATGCGCCGGACGCCAACTTTTTTGATACTGCCACCAGCTTTGGAATCGTGCGGGGCGGCCATGTGGATGTAACGGTTTTGGGCGCCATGGAAGTGGATGAGCACGGAAACCTGGCTAACTGGATTGTGCCGGGTAAGATGGTAGCAGGTATGGGCGGAGCCATGGATCTGGTAGTAGGCGCCAAAAAGGTCATCATCGCCATGCTCCACACCCAGAAGGGCAGACACAAAATCCTGGAGGAGTGCACCCTTCCCTATACGGCCAAAGGCGTGGTTACCAAAATCATTACGGAAATGGGAACTATGGAGGTCGTGGCTGAAGGGCTGATGCTGACGGAAGTCCACCCAGATTATACAGTGGAAGATGTGCAGCAGGCTACAGGGTGCAGCCTGATTATAAGCTCGGAGCTGTAAGCTTGTTAAAACAAAAAAGAACCGGAGGCGGGGAGATTTCCTGCAGCCGGTTCTTTTTCTAAAACATTTTGTTTCCTATTCCCGGCTGTGGGAGTAGGAAATTTCATATTGCCGGATCTTCCTCGACACAGTGGAAGCGTTTACCCCCAGCAGCTTGCCTGCTTCACGCAGGTTTTTGGAATTGCGCAGTGCAGATTCGATCCGGAGCTTTTCGTGCTGTTCCACGGATTCTGCCAGAGTAGGTTCGGCGGCGCTGATTTCCTGATTGTTTGCGATATTTAAAAGCCCCTGCAGCATTTCTTCGTCCACATTTCCCGTGCCCGAGCTGCAGATGGTCAGATATTCGATGACATTTTCCAGCTCCCGGATGTTTCCCGGCCAGTTGTACAACTTCATCATATTGAGATGCTTTTTGGTGAGAGAAATGTGGCGGCTGTGCTTTTCGCAGTACATGGAGACAAAGTGGGCGCACAATTCGTCCAGATCCTCCAGCCGATCCCGCAGCGGCGGAATGTGGATAGGGATGACGCTGAGACGGTAAAACAGATCCTGGCGGAAAGTTCCTGCTTCAATTTTCTTTTTCAAATCACAGTTTGTGGAAGCAATAAAGCGAATGTCCAAAGGAATGGGAACCGTACCGCCGACTCTGGTGATTTCCCGGCTCTGGATGGCCCGCAGCAGCTTTGCCTGCAGATCCATCGGCATATCGCCGATTTCATCTAAGAGAAGTGTACCGCGGTTTGCCAGCTCAAAGAGTCCCTGCTTGCCGTTTGTGCTTGCGCCGGAAAAGGCTCCCTTTTCATAGCCGAACAATTCGGATTCTAGGAGATTGAGAGGGATAGAAGCGCAGTTGACTTTGACAAAGGGCTTGTCGCTTCGCAGGCCCATTTTATAAATCTCATCTGCCACGATTTCCTTTCCCACACCGGACTCACCGGTAATGAGAACCGTTGCGTCAGTAGGCGCTACTCTCTTTATAATAGCCCGCACCGGTTCAAGGGATGGGGAGGAGCCGATGAGACTGCTGGAAAGAGCCGGTGTTTCGGCGTTTTCCAGCATGCGGATGGTGGAGCTATCACTTTTCAGGGAATTGGCTTCATCAAGAAAGCGCTGGAAATCCTCCTGAAGAGCGCTGAGGGTAAAGATGGGACGGCTACTGACAACCACCTGGAATAAGTCGCCATTATCATCAAATATGGGCACGCCTACCGCATAGCCTACTTGGGGCGGCTGCATCTTGTGAATTGTGGAAAGGCGGAAAACCTTGGTCTTCTGCTCAATCACATCAAGGGAGGCTCCACCGGTAAAGAGCGTTCCCTCCTTTACAATATCTCTTACATTCCGATCCAGAACCTCCTCCGGCAGCACACTGGTGTTTTGCTGGTAGGCCGGATTGACATACAGGCATTTCCCATGAGCATCTGTAATAAAAATGCTGTCATCCAGACTATCTACAACATTTTTGAAATCAATTCCCTTCTTGAGAAAAACGTCCAGATCCTTTGAAACTTCTCCTAACAGCAGGCGTACTTTCTGCGGATCCTGGCAAAGCTCTTCTTCCAGAGCCGCATGGAGCTTTGCCTGTATTTTTTGTATGGCAAGTACCTGATCCATAACTGCCAGACCTCCCTTTCATACAGCAGGACAATAGCGGAACCCGAAACCAGAGTCTCAGCACGGGTGCGTGTTTCATAAAGCCGGCGGCAGGCAGCCTGCTCCTGCCTACTGTTTTTTTGATAAAAACAGTATATCAAATCATAGCGGGAAAGGAAAGGTTTTTGTTGCTTTTCTGCAACAAAATTGTGCAACAAAAAAAATCTCTGCAACAAATACAGGCCTTCCCAAAAGGTGCCGCCAGAAAAGTGAAAAATGAAATCCCTTTTTTTCATTGGATTTACAGGGAATAAGGGGAAAAGAGAAAAAGGTCGAAGGCTGTTGGCATGTTAATTGCTTTAATAAATAAGTAACTATTACATTTTCAAAAGTACGCGTTCTGAGCTGCTGCAGTTGCAGGAGTCAGGGCGAGGCTGATTTTCATAAAAGAGAGGAGAAATATCATGGGAAAAACAGTTTTAGTAGATTTATCACATCCATTTGGCAGAGGCAATCCCCTCTGGCCCTCTAACGGGGACTTTCACATTGACCGGGTGCAGCATATGCCGATGCACTACAGATTGCTGCAGACCTTTAATGACTTCCACATGCACAATTCAACACATGCGGATTCCCCATCCCACGTCATTCCGGAAGGAGCCTTCACACACGAGCTTCCTCTGGAAAACTATTACGGAGATGCGGTTTGCGTCAGCATTCCAAAGGGAAAATGGGAACTGATTACGCCGGAGGATTTGGAAAAGGCAACTCCGGAAATCCGCGAGGGAGACTGGGTGATTATTAACACAGGAACCCACAAGAGATGGGGCGAAAACGACGATTACTTTATGTACAGTCCGGGTCTTTCCATCGACGCTGCAAAATGGCTGGTAAACAAGAAGGTAAAGGGTGTAGGTCTCGATATGCAGGCGCTGGATCATCCTTGCTATACATACATGATCGATCATGGCCCGGGGCCATATGTTCCACGTCTGATTGATGAATATACCGAGATGTTCGGCCACCCGCCGATTGAGGATTTTCCGGAATGGGAGCCCTGCCACGACATTTTGCTGAGAAACAATGTAATGGGTGTGGAAAACGTAGGCGGCGATATTGAAAAAGTTACGGGAAAACGCTTTACCATTTGCGCCTTTCCGCTTAGATGGTACATGGGAGACGGAACCATTATCCGTATGGTCGCTATTACGGATGAAGACAACATAAACGATGTACCGGATCGGGTATACAAGTACGGAGTATATTGATAAGCTGAGGGAAAAAAGAATGAAGGAAAACAAGAAAAACATCGCTATACTGGGAGCAGGCACCATGGGAACCGGAATTGCGCAGCTTTTCGCCTCAAAGGGACATAAGGTCAAAATGATCTATGTGTACGATGACAAAGAGCGGGCGCGGCCTCTGGAAACCATGAAAAGCAACTTGCAGGTACTGGCAGAGCAGGATGTGATCCGGGAAGAGCAGATTGCGGAAACCTTGGCGCAGGTCAGCTTTACGGAAAGCCTTGAGGAAGCGGCGAAATTTGCAGATGTGATCTTTGAATGCATTGTGGAAAAACTGTCCGTCAAGCAGGACTACTTTAAAAAGCTGGACGCCCTTTGCCCTCCTTCCACCATTTTAGCTACCAATACGTCCGCCATTAGCATAACGGAAATTGCGGAAAAGACGAAGCACAAGGAACGAGTCATCGGAACCCATTACTGGAACCCGGCCTACTTGGTGCCCCTGGTGGAAGTGATACGGACCGAATATGTTTCACAGGAGACGGAAAAGGCCATGTTCCAGCTGCTGGAGCAGGCGGGCAAAAAGCCGGTGCTGGTAAAAAAGGATGTGCCGGGATTTCTGGCAAACCGCATGCAGCACGCGCTGTTTCGCGAGGCGATTTCCATTGTGGAAAACGATATTGCGGATCCAAAGGATGTGGATGACGCTATAAAATATGGGTTCGGTATGCGCCTCGGCGTGATGGCGCCTATGGAGGTAATGGATAACGGAGGGTTGGATCTGACTTATGCGATTCACGAATACTTATTTCCCAACATTGAAAACTCCGCAAAACCGGCGCGCATGTTGAAGGAAAAAATCGACAACGGCGATCTGGGCTTTAAAACGGGAAAGGGCTTTCAGCAGTGGAGTCCGGAAGAAATCCAGCAGTCCCGCAGAAATCTGACCGAAGGGCTGATCAAAGTAGCGAGAGCTTTGGGAAGGCTGTAGAGAAAATGAACACCTTGTATATTGACTGCAGCTCCGGGGCCAGCGGTGATATGATGCTGGGGGCCTTTGTAGATTTGGGCGTACCAGAAGAAGTATTGAAGCAGGAGATTGCCAAACTGGGACTTAATGAATTTTTTCTGAAAGTGAGAAAAAAGGAAAGAAACGGAATAAAAGCAACCGATGTGGATGTGATCCTTTATGAAGAAAGAAACGCAAGGATACACCCTTACAGCGGCTCTTACAGAAATTATGGCGACATTAGGCAAATGATTGAACAAAGTAATCTGTCTGCACGGGTAAAGGATATCAGCAGACGTATATTTGAGATTAAAGCCAGAGCAGAGGCAAGAGTTCACAGTGTGGCAGAGGATGAAGTCCGCTTCCATGAAGCGGGCGCAGTAGATTCCATTGTGGATATTATAGGAACTGCCATTTGCTGTGATTATCTGGATATTCATTCGGTGATATCCTGCAGCGTGCCTACGGGCTATGGAACTGTAATGTGCGCATGCGGTGAGCTGCCAGTCCCAGCTCCGGCAGTAAAAGCAATTTTGGAGGATACGGGAATTCCAACCTATCGTTCGGACATTGAGCAGGAGCTGCTGACTCCTACAGGCGCATCAATTTTGGCAGGTATTGTGGAGCGCTTTGAAGCTTGTATTGACTTGCCGGAACATGCAAAGATTGGATTTGGGACTGGAAAACGAAATACCGGGTTACCGCCATTAAAGCTGGCGCTCTCTTGTTCCCCGGATCTGGAAAACTCTTTTCATAACGAACCATCCATTTACAAGAGATCAACGCATTAGCCAGCAGGTTACAAATGTATCATCAATCTCTATACGAAAGTGGAATGCTCCCATAAGCTTACAGGAGGCATTCCATTTTTGTTCCTATTTAGTTTATGGAAATACTTTTATTTACAAAAACACTTGAAATTTACAAATAATAAATGTAAAATATAACCAAATACAAAAAGGAAAAGGGGAATGAGAACATGAGAGAACAGAAAGCAAAAAGACTGGACATGACCAGCGATCTGGTCTTCCGTACCGTTTACGGAAGAGATACGAAGGAAAGCAAGGAAGCCTTAATCGCGGTGCTGAATCTGATCCTGGATCGGAAGGAAGATCCCATCGTGGATTTGGTCTACAAGAATCCCTTTTATCTCAGCGAGTATACAGCGGGAAAGCAGACGGTCATGGACATTAAAGTGGAGACTTCTCTGGGAGAACAAATCAATCTGGAAATGCAGGTGGAAAACCTGAGCGAATACGTGAACCGGACAATCCTGTATACGGCGCAAATTTCAGCAGAGGGATTGGAAAGAGGCCAGGAGTATGGTAAACTGAAGAAAACCATACATATCAGCATAGTAAAAGGCGATCTGCGGGCAGGAAGCGAAAAATACCACAGCATCTACCGATACATGGAGCTGGAAGAGAAAACCGAGCTGACAGATGTGGTAGAAATCCATTACCTGAAGCTGGATGAACTGCCAAAGAAGCCGGTAAGGGAGATGACTCCAATAGAACAGCTTGGATTTTACCTGATCTATGCTGGAGATGTGAGCAGGCAGGAGGAGATCGAAGAGCTGCTGCTGGAAGGCGAGGAGGGGATTGTTTTGACGGATCAGATCTTGAGGAAAGTGAGTGCGGAAGAAATTCTGAGGGAAAAGGAGATGGCACGCAAACGGGCGCTGTATGCGCAGGCGGCCCAAGAGCGGGAATGGAAGGAAAACGGACTGCGGGAAGGCAGGGAGGAAGGTCTGAAAGAAGGCCGGAAAGAAGGCCGAGAAGAAGGCCTGAGGGACGGTCTGCAGCAGGGGAAAGACGATATACTACAGCTCATTTCAAAAATGATGGAAAGCGGCCGGGCCGCCGATATATCAAGGCTGCCCACGGATCCGGCTTTTCTTGAAGAAATGCTGAAGCAGTACGATCTTGCTTAAGCGGGCATGCTCCCCGAATTTGGAAAATAGTTTTTTGCATAAAAGTGAAACGTTGAAATTTCAAGGATGCCAGCGGGACAAAGAGGGGGGCCCCCCGCTGAAACCCAAGGCAAAAACTTGACATGCAATTTCAGTTTGTTATAATGATGGTGCACAGTGTATTGTAGAAATAGTAAATATGATACGCTGTGTTCGTTTTTGTAAGCAATCGGGAAAGAGACATGGTAAAGAAATTAGCAAGGTACAAAGCCGTATTGTTATGCTTCGTACTGCTGGCAGCAATTGTAACCACAGCCTGGCTCATAATCACCCAGATGGTTTCAAAGGAAATACGCCTGATTATTGATGGAACGGTTTCTGCGTGTGAAACGAAGAGCTATACGGTAGAAGAATTATTGGAAGAAAAGGATATCCATCTGGTAAAGGAGGATTCCATTACGCCTGCTGTGGAAAAAACGCTGACGGACGGCGCAAAGGTCGAGATTGTCCATGCGGTGCCCTTTACATTGCAGGCCGATGGAACAACGAGGAAGCTGAAGGCCCTCCCCAAAACCATAAAAGACGCCCTGAACTACCATGGTGTCAAAGTGGGACAGGCCGATGAAGTCATTCCTGCCCTGAGCCAGCCCCTGAAGGCAGGCGATGAGATCGTGATCCACCGCATTACCACAGGGGAAGAAGTCATTTTTGAAGATTTGGATTTTGAGACAAAAGTGCAGGGGACAAATGAACTTCCTGCAGGTACGACGAAAACCATTAAAAAAGGAAAAAAGGGTCAGGATAAAGTAACATACCAGATCACGTATTCAGACGGACAGGAAATAAAGCGAAAAGAGCTGGAGCGGGAAACTGTAAAAAAGCCAGTTAAGAAAATTGTCGCCAAAAGCACCCGGGGGATGATCGCGGGCGCAGAATATACAAAGAAGTTTACGGTAAAGGCGTATTCCTATACAGGCGGCGGAACGACAGCTATGGGAACAAAAGCGAGAGTCGGTGAAATTGCAGTGGATCCCAGCGTGATTCCTCTCGGGACAAAGGTCTACGTGGAAGGATACGGCTTTGCCAGGGCTGAAGATACAGGAGGAAACATTAAAGGCAATACCATTGATGTATATAAATCTTCAGAAAGTGCGTGCCTGAATTGGGGCGTCAGATATGTAACGATCTACATTCTCAGCTAACAGCTGAGCGGAAAAAAGGAGGGAGCATGAAAAAAGAAGTAAGTATCAGAAGAAAAGCAGGTGCGGTTTTCATAGCCGCAGCAGTGATGGTGTCTTCATTTGCACCGGCATCCTTTATTTTTGCAGAAACGGAAAGCGAGCCGGCAGATGTACAGCAGACGGTCACTACGGAAGCAGAGGAAGAAGTAGAAGCGCCGGATCAGGAGACTACCGGGCCGGAGGAAGAATCAATTGCAGTTACAGGTATCAGCCTAAACCATAAAAGCTGCAAGCTGAAGGCAGGAAAGCATCTCAAACTAAAAGGCTCTGTGGAGCCTGCTGAGGCTACAGAAAAGACAATCATCTGGACATCTTCCGATAAAGCAGTAGCTGTTGTTGATTCAAATGGTACAGTAACAGCGGAAGGTCCTGGAAGAGCAGTTATTACGGCAAAGGCTGGTGATAAAACAGCCAAATGCGTTGTCCGGGTATCCTTCAAAGCACCGCAGCACGTAAAAGCCAAAAGCGTAGGTCTGACGACGATTCAGCTGAGCTGGAAAAAGGCTTTTGGGGCAACAGGCTACGATATATATCGCGCTTCGAAAAAACATGGGACCTACAAAAAAATTGCCTCTGTAAAGGACAAGATTGTTTACAGAGATAAAAAGCGGGCAACCGGAGTCGAATACTTTTATAAAGTACAGGCCCGCCGTGGAAAGGCAGAAAGCCACTTCTCAAAGATGGTTTCCGAAAAAGCAAGACCAGGTCAGACGAGTACCAAAGTAAAGGCTGGCGAGGAGAAAGTAACGGTTTCCTGGAAAAAGATCGGCGGCGCTCAGGGCTATCACGTTTATTATAAAACTTCTCAAAAAGCGGATTACAAACGAATTGGAATCGTGGGACAAAATCAGGCTGCAAAGCTGACCCATGATGGACTGAAAGGCGGAAAGACTTATTACTACAAAGTGCGTTCCTATAGAGTGGTAAAAGGTGAAAAAGTCTTTTCCCATGGCTCAAAGCAGGTAAAAACAAAAGCAAAAAAAGTAAAGCTGAAGACCCATAAATCCGGTTTTCAGTACAAGAAGAAAATGATTGTAAAGGCGTATGCTTATACAGGAGGTGGGCGGACCGCAACCGGAACCCGCGCCAGAAAAGGCGAGATTGCAGTCGATCCACGGGTAATTCCCCTGGGGACCAAGGTGTATGTTGAAGGTTATGGTCATGCCAGAGCTGAGGACACTGGCGGAAATATCAAAGGAAGAACCATTGACCTTTATATGAACTCAGGAAGCGCCTGCATGAGATGGGGCGTAAGGTACAAGACTGTTTATCTCGATGTAAGAAAGTAAGGCAGTTTTAAGGAGAATCGTCCGAATCATCATAACGAAAAAGCGGGCTTTGGATCTTAATCAAAAGATTCAAAGCCCGCTTTTAAAATTCAATGAATGAATTGGCTTAACGAAGGTGTTTTTTGATGAGGTCAATGAAAGTATCAAGTCCATCCCTTTTGGGAAAAATCGCTCTTGCTGAGGTTGCGTTTCCGCCGCCCTTTCCATTGTAAATGGAGGCATTTTCCTTTACCAGCCTGCCGCAGTCTACTGTTCCGTTTGAAAAGAGAAGGGCTGTGTTGTCAGAGGAAGAACAGATGATCAAAAGCTTTACAATTTCCTTTATGAGAGGCCGTCCGATGTTCAGGAGATCGTCTGTTTTCATATCATCATATTCATATACGAGAACAGGGTACTTATCCGGAGACGTGTATCCCTGCATGGAAAGTAAATCCTCCCGTATTTCCTCTCTGCGGGCATTGAGAACTGACTGACGGAGAACATGTAGCTCGTTTTTTACAGCCTTTGTCTTTTCCTCTCTTGCCTTAATTTTATCCATCAGATCATCAGGGCCTGCAGAAAAACGGTTGCCCAACGCTGCAATCAGCTCGTGCTTTCTGCCATAATCGAGAAGGGCGCGCTTTCCAGCCTCAAAATAGATGCGGAACATCCCTTTATAATGTTCAACCTTATAAAGCTTTACAAGGCCAACCTGCCCTGCTGTAGACGGGTGCGTACCACAGCAGGCAACGCAGTCAGCGGCATTTTCCACATCCCCGACGCAGACGATGGAAATTTCCTCGTCAATGGCAAGCGCCTTTCTCAGCGGCAGCTGCTCGGCTTCCTGTCGTGTTTCAAAACGGCGTACTGTTACAGGCGCGTTAGACCAGATGACTTCATTGGTACACAGCTCCGCCTGCTTTGCCATTTCCCAGGTAATCTCCCTGATCGAAGGATCCTCCTCCAGCGAAATATCGATGGTCATGTACTCCTGGCCCATATGAAAACCTCTGTTGATACCGCCGAACAGGCGGTAGCAAATACCAGAAAGAATGTGTTCCCCGCAGTGGCGCTGCATGTTATCAAAGCGACGCTCCCAGTCGATGCAGCAGCGTACCTCCTGCCAGGGAGTAAAAGAAGCGGCTCCTGCCATCCGGTGGTACACCAGATCGTCCTGTTCAAAAACTTCTGTAACCTGCTGGCCGCTGATGGTCCCTATATCACAGCTTTGTCCGCCGCCTGTTGGGAAAAATACGGTCCTGTCTAAAACTACCAGGTCTTCTTCGGCCCAAAGAACCGCAGCAGCGCATTCCTTTAAATAGACGTCCTGCTGATATAATTTTTTTGTACTTGCTATCTTGCTCATCATAAAGCTCCTTACTGGAATTCATAAATCAGATTCATTTTCTTTTTCGTGTTTTATGTTTAAAAATGCTTTTCTCAAACGATTGTAATACACATTCCGCAAATATGTCAATCTTAGGATTCATAAGCGAGGTGGATTTTCACCAAATAATGACAAAAACTACACATTACAATTAAGAAATTATCAAGGAAAAACGGTATTCTTAATAAAAATTTAATATTCTCCAAAAGCAGGAGCTTTTAAAGAGAATTACAAGAAACAGCTTGAAGGGAGCGATATGGATCATTTAGAGAAACTTGAAGCAGAAGCCATTTATATTATGCGTGAAGTGGCTGCGCAGTGTGAAAAGCCAGTAATGCTTTACTCCATAGGCAAGGATTCCTCGGTTATGCTGCATATAGCATTAAAGGCATTTTTCCCAGAAAAGCCGCCGTTTCCTTTTCTTCACATTAACACCACATGGAAATTCCACGAAATGATAGAATTTCGGGACAAAACAGCAGAAAAATACGGCATTGAAATGCTGGAATACATCAATGAGGAGGGCCTGCGGCAGGGAATCAACCCCTTTGAGCATGGAGCCGCCTATACGGATATCATGAAAACTCAGGCACTGAAGCAGGCGCTGGACAAATATAAGTTTACTGCAGCTTTTGGAGGCGGACGCAGGGATGAAGAGAAGAGCCGCGCAAAAGAACGGATTTTTTCATTCCGCAATGCTCAGCAGGCATGGGATCCCAAGAACCAACGTCCGGAAATGTGGAAACTGTTTAATACAGAAATCAATAAGGGAGAGAGCATTCGGATATTCCCTCTTTCCAACTGGACGGAAAAAGACATCTGGCAGTATATTGCAAGAGAGCATATCGATATTGTACCTCTTTATTTTGCTGCCAAGCGCCCTGTGGTAGAGCGTGACGGCAACATCATCCTGGTGGATGATGACAGAATGCCCTTAAAGGCAGGAGAAGAGCCGGTGATGAAAAAAGTGCGCTTCCGAACCCTTGGCTGTTACCCCCTTTCCGGCGGCATGGAATCTGAGGCAGATACCCTTGAGGCAATTATCCAGGAAACGCTCAGCGCAGTATCATCGGAACGCACCAGCCGGGTTATTGACAGGGACGGCGGCAGCGCCAGCATGGAAAAGCGGAAGCGGGAGGGCTATTTCTAATGGACAGTTTACTGAAATTTATCACTTGCGGAAGTGTGGATGATGGCAAATCCACGTTAATCGGACATATGTTATATGACGCAAAGCTCCTGTTTACGGATCAGGAACAGGCGCTTAAGCTGGATTCCAAGGTGGGCGCCCGTGAAGGTATCATGGATTACAGTCTTTTGCTGGACGGGCTTATGGCAGAGCGGGAGCAGGGAATCACAATTGATGTAGCCTACCGTTATTTCACCACAGATCACCGTTCTTTTATTGTGGCAGACACACCGGGACATGAAGAATATACGAGGAACATGGCTGTAGGGGCATCCTTTGCAGAATTGGCCGTTATTCTGGTAGATGCAAGCCAGGGGGTTCTAGCCCAGACGCGCCGTCATACGCGCATTTGCGCGCTCATGGGGATCCAGCATTTCGTATTTGCCATCAACAAGATGGATCTGGTGGATTACAGCGAGGCAGTATTCCGCAAGTGTCAAAAGGATATCAAAATATTGCTGGCAGAATGCAACTGTAAATCCGCTGCTCTGATTCCAGTGTCAGCTACAGAGGGGGACAATGTAACCACGGCTTCCAGCCGCATGCCCTGGTATAGGGGAAAGACCATCCTCAGCTATCTGGAGCAAATTGATGTGTCAGCAGACCCTTCTGAGACCGGCTTTTCTATGCCAGTACAGCGGGTATGCCGTCCAAACGCTGATTTTCGGGGCTTTCAGGGGCAAATTGAAAGCGGCGAAATTGCTCTTGGCGATGAAATTACGGTTCTTCCAAGCCAGGAAAAAGCCGCTGTTTGCGCAATTTACGATGGCGATAAGCTGGTAGAGAAACGTTCTGCTGGACATGCTGTTACCATTCAGTTGGATACGGAAATTGACATTTCCAGAGGCTGCGTTTTGATAAATGGTTCCAATGCTGTTGTCAATTCGATGTTTTCAGTGACCCTTTTGTGGATGGACGATGCAAAGCTGGTGGCAGGAAAGAACTATATACTGAAGCTGGGAACCCAGTCCGTTCCGGCTATGGTTATGAATATCAAATATAAAATTGATGTCAATACTGGAAATGAAGTATACGCGGATGCGATTTACAAAAATGAAATTGCTCTCTGCGAGATTACGACGGGCGCAAAGCTGGTAGCTGATCGATTTGAAAACAACGAAGCCCTGGGCTCTCTGATCCTCATCGATCGGATCACACATACAACCTCAGCCTGCGGGGTAATTGAGGAATCCATTGGACGCGGAAGGGATCTGACCTGGCATAATATGGACATTACAAAGCAGTTTCGTCAGCAGCAGTTAGGGCAGCAGGCACGCACCATCTGGTTTACCGGCTTATCGGGAGCAGGAAAGTCTACTCTTGCCAATGAGATTGAAAAAAGGCTGGCTGCAATGGGAAAGCATACGATGCTGCTGGACGGTGACAATGTTCGTATGGGGCTGAATAAAAATCTGGGCTTTAAAGAGGCTGATCGGATTGAGAATATCCGCCGCGTGGCGGAAGTAGCAAAGCTGATGAATGACGCCGGCCTCATCGTGCTGACGTCCTTTATTTCACCTTTTATCCGCGACCGAAAACAGGCAAGAGATATTATCGGCAGCGATTTTATTGAAATATATGTAAATACACCCCTTGAGGAATGCGAAAAGCGGGATCCGAAGGGCCTATATGCTTCGGCACGGCAGGGTAAGCTTGACAGCTTTACAGGCATATCCAGCCCTTATGAAGCACCGGAACATCCGGATATTACAATTGATGCGAGTAAATACAGCATCGAAGAGTGTGCAGATATTGTGTTCGAAAAATTGAAGGAAAGACTATAGTGATTGTACATCCCTGTCTCAAATAAAGGGAAAGGAATTATTGAAAAGTATGAAAACATTATTTCTGCACATCGGCACTCCAAAGACAGCAACATCCTCTATCCAGAAATTTTGTGCAAAAAACCGGGAGGTACTGCAAAGCAAAGGGTATTGTTATCCGTATACCATAAGAAATTATCCGGGCATCGGCGAGAATCGCAATGCCCATTTTATGATGGGGAAAATTCCAAGCGAAGAGGACAGCTCTGTACCAAACTCTGAAGAGCAGCGCTTCTTTGAACTGGGAATGGAGCGTGTACATGCCTGCTTTGAGAGCTTTGATAATGTAATTTTATCAGATGAGGGGCTCTGGATGGCCAGCGGGCGTGCGCGCCCAAATTTGTGGAAGGATTTAAAAGCAGATGCGGATAAATACGGCTATACGATTAAAATTATTGTTTATCTCAGGCGTCAGGATCAGTTTTTAAGTTCCAGGTACAATCAAAGGGTCAAGAATACCGGATATACAAAAACCTGGGAGGAGCATGTAAAAAAGGCGCCTGCGGCATTAGGGGATATCCTGGATTATGCTGCGAAAATACGCGGCATTGCGGAAGTTTTCGGAAGAGAGCAGCTCTATGTACGCAGATTTGATAAATCCGGCTTTTACGGAGGGTCCATTTATGCAGACTTTTTTCAGTGCCTGAGCCTTACCATAACGGAGGAATACCAGGAGCTGGAGCAGGATGCTAACTTATCCTTTGGGGGAAACACCTTTGAAATTATGCGTGTTATTAACAAGATGCCGGATTTGGATAAATCCAATCAGTCGTATCTTCGGCAGCAGATTAAAAAATGCGCAGAGGAGTCAGCGAAGTGCTACAAGTACACTATGTTTTCCAAGGAAGAGGCAGAAACGTTTCTCAGCCATTATCGCCAGGGAAATGAGCAGATTGCAGCAGATTATATTGGTGATGGAAAACCCCTCTTTGACTATGAAGTGAAAAGTACGGAAAAGTGGAACAAACAGAATGAATACATGATAGACGATCTGATCCGCCTATTTGCCGTTACCACCTGTCAGCTTCATGAAGAAATTCTGAAACTGAAAGAAGAAAACGCACGCCAGAAGGCACAGCTGCTTCGCCAGCAGGCAGGCCTGCTTCAGAAAATCAAACGCAGAATCCGCGTGTGACTTGGTTCAGGAACAAGAATGATACCTGATAAAATGAAATGAATTCTGGGAGATGAATAGAGAATGTGGACAAAAGAACTGGAAGCTGCTAAACATGCGGCAGTCTGCGCCGGAGCGGCAATTATGGAAATTTATGAGGCCGCAGAACATCCGGAGGTGGAATACAAAGAAGAGAACATGCCTCTGACACAAGCGGATAAGGCTGCCAATGACAGGATTGTTCGTTCCTTAAAAGAAGCCTTCCCTCAATATGCGATTTTATCAGAGGAAATGAAGGATGACAGGAGCAGACTGAGCAATGATTATTGCTTTATTGTCGACCCGCTGGATGGGACAAAAGAGTTCCTCAAGAGAAACGGGCAGTTTACGGTCAATATTGCGCTGGCTTATCGGCATACGTCTGTTATGGGCGTTATCTATGTACCTGTATCAGGAGAGCTTTATTATGCATGCCAGGGGAAGGGAGCATACTGCCAGAATCAGGATGGCAGCACAGAGCAGCTGCACGTGTCCGATAATACGGATATTCCATCCCTGCAGGCAGTTATAAGCAGCTCCCACGGCTGCGCAGAAATGGATCGTCTGCTGGAAACGTATCATCTGACGAACTTTATAAAGGTGGGAAGCTCCCTGAAGGGCTGCATGGTTGCGAGTGGTCAGGCGGATATCTATTACCGCTTCAATCCGACGATGGAGTGGGATACAGCGGCAATGCAGTGTATTGCTGAAGAAGCGGGAGCCATCTTCCGGCAGATGGATGGCACGGAGATGACCTATAATAGGGAGAATAGCCGAAATTCTAAGGGCTTTTACATTATCAACCATAAAGATAACCGACTGGTATAAGGAAAGCTATGCTCCTTAGAGACACCGGACTTCAGGGATACTCTCACCTGTATCCTGGGGAAAAGAGGAAAGGAATGAAACTTATGATGAAGAAACGAACGATAGTATGGATGATTGCTGTAATAATCGGAACTGCGGCCCTGCTGACAGGGTGTGGAGGAAGTTCGGATTCGCAAAGCAAGGAAAACAGTACGGAGCTTTTAAATGTTTCTTATGATCCGACACGGGAATTTTATACAGACTATAATGAATTGTTCTGTAAATACTGGAACCAGCAGAGCGGTCAGGAAGTGAGCATTACTCAGTCTCACGGCGGCTCCGGTTCACAGGCACGATCGGTAATGGAAGGAAATGAGGCAGATGTGGTGACACTGGCTCTGGCCCATGATATTACAGCCATTGAAGAGGCAGGGCTGATCGATAGCGGCTGGATGGAAGAGTTTGAAGACGGAAGTTCGCCGTATACATCAGCAATTGTGTTTTTAGTGCGCAGTGGAAATGAAAAGGGCATCAAAGACTGGGATGATCTGGTTAAGAATGGAGTTGAAGTTATTACACCAAATCCCAAAACGTCCGGAGGAGCTTGTTGGAACTTTCTGGCCGCCTGGGCATATGAACAGCAAAAAAACGGAAAGAACCAGCAGGCAGCAGCCTTTATGAAAAAGCTGTACCAGAATGTGCTGGTTTTGGATTCCGGGGCCAGGGGAGCGACTAATACCTTTGTAGAAAACGGACAAGGGGATGTCTTAATCGCATGGGAGAATGAGGCATACCTGTCCATGGAAGAGCACCCTGGCGAATATGAGATCGTAACGCCAAGCGTCAGTATTCTGGCGCAGCCTTCTGTTGCAGTGGTGGACAGCAATGCGAAAGCCCACGGTACAGAGGAGCTTTCCAAGGCCTATCTGGAATACTTATACAGCGATGAGGCGCAGAGATTGGCAGGAAAGCATTATTACCGGCCATCCAATGAGAAGATTTTAAAGGAATTTTCCCATCAATTTAATTTGGACATGAATCTGGTTACGATTGATGATTTTGGCGGATGGGACAAGGCATATGAAACGTTCTTTAACGACGGCGCCATCTTTGACCAGATATATTCCAGATAACATATTCAGGGAAGGTACGAAATAAAGTTATGGAACAGCAAATTACAAAAGTAAAAAACAGGAGAGAAATACGGGTCATTCCGGGGTTTGGGCTTTCTATGGGGGTCACACTGGCGATGCTCAGCACCATTGTGCTGATTCCCCTGGTCTCTCTTTTCACCAGTGCTGCTCAGCTTAGCTTTCAGGAGTTTGTGGAAGTTGTAACATCCCCGCAGATTGTATCCGGCTATATGGTCAGCCTCTCCTGTGCTTTTTTTGCCGCTCTGATCAATACGGCCTTTGGACTGATGTTAGCCTGGGTCTTAGTACGTTATGATTTTCCGGGTAAGCGGCTGATGGATGGATTGATTGAACTGCCCTTTGCCCTGCCCACAGCAGTAGCAGGAATTGCCCTTACGTATCTTTATTCGGATCAGGGATGGATTGGCTCCTTTTTTGCTACTGTGGGAGTGAAGATTGCCTATACCCGTATCGGCATTACGATTGCCATGATTTTTGTAGGCATTCCGTTTGTAGTGAGAGCTGTGCAGCCGGTTCTGGAAAAGATGGATCGGCAGTATGAGGAGGCGGCCATGATGCTTGGAGCAGGCAGGCGCTATACCTTTGCTCGGGTCATACTGCCAGAGCTGTTTCCGGCTCTTCTTGCGGGATTTGGACTTGCCTTTGCAAGAGGAATCGGCGAATATGGCAGTGTTGTATTTATTGCCGGCAATATTCCATATGAGACACAGATTGCCCCTCTGCTGATTATGGCAAAGCTGGAGCAGTACAAATACGCGGATGCCACGGCAATTGCCCTCGTGCTGCTGCTTTTGTCCTTTCTGCTGATGCTTATTATCAATAGCGTGCAGATTTATATGCAGAAATTCAGTAAAAGTTAGATTATAGATATCAATCAGACGATACGCCAGAAATTCAGAACTAGTGTATTGACCATTTGGGAAGGCTGCGGGATCGGATCAGAACGGAGGACCAGAATGCCAGAAAAGTTACAAAAAAAATATGGGCCAGACCATGGAGAAGACGGAATTCACTCCATACAGAAAGTGATAGAGCCGCCAAAAGGAAGCACCAAACATATTACAAGAAATATACTCATCGGCATCAGCGCACTGTTTTTACTTGTCATGCTGATTTTGCCGCTAGCTGTAGTCGTTGTAAATGCGCTGAAGGAGGGGTGGGCAGCATACAGTGCAGCGCTACTGGATGAATATACGGGAAAGGCGCTGCAGCTGACACTGCTTGCAACCGCAGCCGCAATCCTTGTAAACACGGTATTTGGAATATTTGCAGCCTATCTGCTGTCTAAATTCTACTTTAGGGGAAGAGAGCTTGTAGCCACGCTCATCGATATACCTTTTTCTATTTCACCGGTGATTGCCGGACTGGTTTTTATCCTGACATTTGGAAGTGTCGGATGGATGGGCGACTTTTTAACCGCCCACAATATTAGAATTGTCTTTGCAGTGCCGGGAATCCTCCTGGCTACGATTTTCGTAACCTTTCCCTTTGTGTTTCGGGAATTATTTCCGGTAATGAACGCACAGGGAAAAGATGAAGAAGAGGCAGCGGGCCTGATGGGCGCTGGCGGGTTTACCATTTTTCGGAGAATTACCTTTCCGCATATCAAATGGGCGCTTTTGTACGGAATTATCCTATGCAGCGCGCGGGCAATGGGAGAATTCGGTGCGGTGTCTGTAATTTCCGGCCATTTGAGGGGCAAAACAAACACGCTTCCCCTTCATGTAGAGATTTTGTACAATGAATTTAATACAACGGCAGCCTTTGCCGTATCTTCTATCTTGGTGATACTGGCAGCGCTGATATTGATAGCAAGAAATCTAGTAGAATGGAAGACAAAATAGACAGGGAGGAAACTGGCCATGTATGTGGAAATGCAGCACATTCACAAAACTTTTGATGGTTTTCGCGCATCAAATGATGTGAGCTTTGGAGTAGAAAAGGGGCATCTGGCAGCGCTGTTGGGCCCTAGTGGGAGCGGAAAGACTACGATCTTAAGAATGATTGCAGGGCTTGATATGCCTGACTCAGGAGAAATTTTGCTGAACGGAGTCCGGGTTAACGAGCTGCCGGGGAGCAAGCGGGGAATTGGCTTTGTGTTTCAGAATTATGCCTTGTTTCGTTACATGACGGTGGCGGAAAATATTGCCTTTGGTCTGGAAGTACAGAAAAAAGGCAAAAAGGAAATCAAGGAACGGGTAGACGAGCTGCTGGAGCTGATTTCCATGAAGGAACTGGGAAAGCGTTATCCCAATCAGCTATCCGGCGGGCAGAAACAGCGCGTAGCTTTTGCCAGAGCCTTAGCTCCAAATCCCCAGCTCCTCCTGCTGGATGAACCCTTTGCTGCCATTGATGCCAAGGTACGCAGGGAGCTGCGGGCATGGCTCAAAGAAATGATAGAGCAGGTCGGCATTACCAGCATCTTTGTGACACATGATCAGGAAGAGGCCATGGAGGTTGCGGATACGATTATTATTACAAATCAGGGACGCATTGAACAAATCGGCACACCGGAGGATATTTGCCGGGAGCCTCAGACTGACTTTGTAGCGGACTTTATTGACTGCAGGCGTTTCCAACTGTTGATGGCAATAAAATGAAGATATAAAAAGGCGGACCTTACAAAAGGTTCGTTTTTGCTATTACTCGGTCTCTGATAAAAGAAATTCCCCCAATGTGCAAATGTTAGTCTGTCCAAACGAATCCAGTTGTTATATAATAAAAGAAACATGTACTAGTTTGCTGTAGAATAAGTGGCCGCTTTGCCTCATACAATTTCTAAAGGAATGAATGAAATGAGGTGGAGTGATGAAAAAGCGATTGCTCATACAGACAGGGCTGTGCATCGGAGCCCTTTTACTGGTAACAGCACTGATACCAGGATACGGCAAAATTGCAAAACGCGTACAGAGCGTCATGGCAAGCGACGTACTGGTGCTGGATCCAGGACACGGAGGTATGGACGGAGGCGCGCAGAGCAGCAGAGGTGTTTCAGAAAAGTCCATTAACCTGGAGATTGCCCGTGAAGTAAAAGAGCTGGCTGAAAAGGCCGGCTGGAGAGTTGTCATGACAAGGGAGGGAGATGCAGGGCTACGTGAAGAAGAGGGCGGCACTATCCGGAGCAAAAAAACCAGAGACTTAAAAGCCAGAAGAGACTTGATACAAAAAACCGATCCAGAGCTTGTAGTCAGCATCCACTTGAACAGCTTTAAGGAAGATCCACAAGTCAAAGGAGTACAGGTTTTCTATCCCAAAGCAGGCGGAGAGGAATCTGTGCTGAAAAAAAGCAAACAGCTGGCCAAAACTCTGCAGAGCGCGGTGAAGGAACATGTGCAGGATGAAAAAGATAGGATCCCTCTCGCAAAGAGCGATGTGTTTCTTTTTAAAGAAGTTACCTGCCCGATGGCTTTGATTGAATGCGGCTTCCTTTCCAACCCCCAGGAGGCGGAGCTGCTTCAGAAAAGCGATTATCAGCAAAAGCTTGCACAGGGAATTTTCGAAGGTATTACGGTCTTTACCGGAAAGACTCCCCATAAAGATATTGAGATTATAGATAGCTGCAAACAATAAGACAGAGGACAACACGAAGGATAAGGAGGCTATGAAAGGTGTTAAAAGAAAAAAATATTTACAAAGATGAACTGCCTGTCAACGTAGTAGTAGCAAACATCGAAGAATACCCCATTCATTTCCATGATGATATGGAGGTTGTATATGTTCTGGATGGCAGCATTACTCTTCGCAACGGCTATTACACATACACCTTAAAGCAGGGCGATATTTTTATTCTCAACGACAGGGAGATGCACAGCTTTACCAATAATGGAGAGAAAAACATGGTTATGATGCTGCAGCTAGATCTTACTTATTTTTCCAAATACTACGATAATCTGAGAAACAACTTTTTCGTAACGGATATGGAAGACGACAGCGATGAAAGCCTTGAAATTCTGAGAAATATTCTGGCCAGAATCATGATGGAAATCCTGCAGAAGGGGTATGGCTATGAGCATAAAGTAATTGAGAGTACCCACAATCTGATCGCCTGCCTCATGTCCGACTTTCAATATTTTGTTATGGAGGACGGAAAGTTCGTCAATGAAGCAAAGAACAAGGGCAATAAAATTCTGGCAGGACGGCTGAACCGCATTACAGACTACATGTACGATAACTATTCGAGAAAGCTGACCTTAAACGAAATTGCCAACCGGGAGCACCTGAGCATTTACTATCTGTCCCACGTGATAAAAGAAGCAACTGGACTCAGTTTTCAGGATCTCCTCAGCTTTATCCGCGTGGAGGAATCGGAAAAGCTGCTGCTGGGGACAAACAAAAAGATCGGGGCCATTGCAGAAGAGACGGGCTTTTCCGCAGTACGTTACTATATCAAACATTTTCAGACCTGGTATGGAATGCATCCATTAGAATACAGAAGACAGTTTACAGGAAAGGTCATCAGCAGAGAAACCCATTCTCAATATGTAAGAAGTACGCCTGCGGAAATTGAAGAGGCCATCCGCCAGCAGGTAAAAGGCGTTTATACGGACTATATCAACAAGCAGCGGGCAAAGCCAGTCATTGTGGACGTAAATATTTACGATGATTATATAGGAAGCAGAAACCCATCCTCAGAGCTTCAGGAGCTGATGGAACGGGAAAATATGCGCTCTATGGCGGGGCCATACGAACTTTTGAAAAGCCTGGGCGAAACGGTAATTGCAGCAGGGAGCAATTATATTATTACAACAGCATCAAAATATCCGGGGCCCCTGAGCAACCTCAGCATACTGGTGTACAATTTCAGCGAAGCAGTAGGAACGGATCTGCGAAACACATCAAGCAGAGAAGCAACCCTGGATATTATCCGCAAGTACGATGAGGAAATCGAATTCCTGGTGCGGTGCTCTGGGCTTTCCGGTGACTTCAAAATTTCCAGATATAAAATATTTAAAAACAAATTAGTTTCTGACCTGGAGGATTTAATCAGACCCAGGGGCACTTACAGCAGGCGGGAAGAAATTATTAGCCAGTGGACATCCCTTCCAGTCATAGAATTCGGGGAATTCACCAGCTCAGATACCTTGAGCCTGCGGACGACGCTGAAAGGATTCAGTGCAGAATTGTTATTAGTTGATAAAAAATAACAGCAAATTAGTAGCTTATTACAGCAAATCTATTGTTGAAATTTTCAGAAACCTTTGGTATTATAAGACCATAGAAAATACATTTTGAGGAAAAAATGTTTGGAGGTTGAAATGAAATTACTGATCATTGGAGCAGGCGGCGTAGGTACATCCGCTGCCAAAATTATTGAGAGAAGAGGAGCCGAGGCTGACTGGGCAGAAAAAGTAGTAGTAGCAGACTATGACGTTGAACGTGCAAAGAAAGTTGCGAACGAAATCTGCGGCGGCGGCAAGTTCGTACCAGCACAGATCAACGCTATGGATCCGGAAAGTATCAAAGCCGTTGTAAAGGAACACGACATTGACTTTGCAATGAATGCCTGCGATCCAAGAATGAACGAGTGCATCTTTGACACTTGTCTGGAAGCAAAGATCGGATATCTGGACTGCGCTATGACACTGGGCACCGAGCATCCGGAAAAGCCATACGAGCTGGCCAATATCAAGCTGGGCGACTACCAGTTCGCAAAGCAGAAGGAATGGGAAGCTTCCGGCAAAATCGCAGTATGCGGTTCCGGCGTAGAGCCTGGAATGGCTGACGTATTCGCAAAATACGCAGAAAAGCACCTGTTCGACAAGATCGATGAAGTAAACGTAAGAGACGGAGACAACTATGGAAACACAGACTCCGACTTTGGATTCTCCGTATGGACTACCATCGAAGAATGTCTGCAGCCACCGGTAATCTGGGAAAAGAACGAAGAACATCCGGACGGACACTGGTTCTGTACCGAACAGTTCTCCGAACCTGAAATCTTTAACTTCCCTGGCGGAATCGGCGACGTAGAAGTAATCAACGTAGAGCACGAAGAAGTACTGCTGGTACCGAGAGAAATCGATTGCAACAGATGTACCTTTAAGTATGGCGTACCGGCTGACTTCAGAAAGAAGCTGATGGTACTGTTCGAATACGGCCTGTCCGACAAGAAGACCAAGATCAAGGTTGGCGACAGCGAAATCACACCAAGAGACTTTGTATGTAAGGTAATCCCAAGCCCAGTAGACGCAACCATGACCATGACCGGAAAAGGCTGCGCAGGCACATGGGTAACTGGCTGGAAAGATGGAAAATACAGATCCATCTACCTGTATCAGATTGCAGACAATCAGGACTGCATCAAGAAGTACACTACAAACTCTGTAGTAGCACAGACTGCAGTAGGTCCAGTCATCATGATGGAACTGATTGCAAAAGGCATCTGGAAAGACGCTGGAGCATGGGGACCAGAACACTTTGATCCAGATCCATTCGTAGAAAGACTGGCTAAGTATGAATTCCCAGCTGGAATCAAGGAAATGGATTCCGAATACGCAGACATGCTCAACGAGCAGGCTATGCTGGATCAGCTGAAATAGTAGGCAAATGTATTGTCCTTAACAGACGAGCTTACATAATAAAATTCATCACAAAAAGAGATGGCCTGCGGGCCGTCTCTTTTTGTGAGTTATGATCTGATTATTCATCATCAAAAAGCGTATCGTATGGCAACTGCAATTGCATCCCATGCAGGTGATGCAAGCAAAGTGGCAAAATTACAAATGCAAATATTGAGGATTGGTTTGGCAGTATTAATTTCAGCTATTAAGACGGATACGAATGAATAAGGAGGAAACCAATGTATACATTAGATTCAGGAGTATTTTCTCCGCTTACAAAAGTGTTTCTGGCGGCCAGACTCCTGCGTGCACTCTTCCTTCCTGCGACAAGCTTTGCAGAAAGTGAGGAAACTCCCATCTAGGCTCTAGGAGGGACAGTGACTTCTGCAGAGGAATTAAACTTATTTATTCCTATGGGAATGCTTTTGCCGATGCTCGTTCATCTGAATTGGAACTTTTAGAAAATAGGGCAATTGGAAGGGATCTTTCTCTTTTACAAGGGCCGATTTTTTGAGAGCGAGGGTTCTAAGTCAGGGACAGGGAAGCATAAAATAGTCATATCATATCTGCGCTAAGCTGTTTTGGCAGCGCAGCAGGAAAGGCAGCCTGATAAATGGATACGATGAAGCGAAAAGCAGCGGCAGCAGCCCTGCTCCTCCTGGCAGTTTTTGCCTTCTGCCGCATGGAAGCGGCCAAAGTCCCGCAGCTCATACGGACCCAGCCGCCGGAAGTAGGAAAGGCGGGAGAGCGGTTTTACTATGACAGCAGCATGAACCCATACTTTCCCCAATTTGCGCCCTATCACAAAACAGATGACGGCTATGTGACGGGCAACTGCACCTGGTATGCCTGGGGCCGGGCCTGCGAGCTCGCGGGGGAGAAGCTTCCTCACACCTTTACTGGAGATGCGGGCTCCTGGTGGGAGCAGAATCAAAAAGAAAAGTGGTATCCTTATGGAAAGAAGCCAAAGCGGGGCGCCATCGCATGCTACGAAACCCACGCGGCAGTAGTGGAACAGGAAAAGCCCCTGATGGTTTCCGAATCAGGCTGGCAGGTGGACTTGAAAAAAACGAAGATCCAGTTCAACTGCGGCAGGCCCTGGAGAACGGAAGGGGAAATCAGGGGCTATATTTACGTGGGAGATTAAGGCATTACTCGTAAATCTCCGCTGTCTTTTTCATGATTTCGCTGATTGGCAGGTGCTGCGGGCAGTGCTCCTCACAGGCCTTGCAGGCAATACAGTCTCCCGCCTGGTGTCCCTTTGTCAGCCATACGGGGTAGTCAGCCTTGAGCTTGGGATTTCCTTCATAGAGGAACCATTCGTTGTAATAATTGATGGCAGCGGGAATGTCGATCTTCTGCGGACAGGGCATACAGTATTTGCAGGCTGTGCAGGAATACTGGATCAGCTTGTTGTATTCCGCCGAGACCTCATCGATAATGGCAAGCTCCTGCTTGGTCAGGCTGCCAGCTTCCGCTTCTGAGAGGATCCTCAGGTTTTCCTCCAGCTGCTCCGGCGCGCTCATACCGCTTAAAATCGTCAGTACCTCCGGGTGATTTGCTACCCAGCGCAGAGCCCATTCAGCAGGCGTTCTCTGAATCTCCGCTTCCTGCCAGAGGGCTTCTACACTGCGGGGCAGGGCATCCGTCAGCTTTCCACCCTTTAATGGCTCCATGATGACTACTGGAACGCCCTTGGAAGCCGCATAGCGGAGCCCTTCTTCTCCGGCCTGAAACTCTTTATCCATATAATTGAGCTGAATCTGGCAGAAATCCCAGTCCCAGGAATCAATGACTTCCTTAAAGAGGGACAGCTCATCGTGGAAAGAAAAGCCGATGTGGCGGATTTTTCCTTCAGCCTGCTTTTCTTTAAGGAAATCCATGAGATTGAATTTTTTCGCCCGCTTCCAGATGGGAACCGTAATATTGTGAACCAGGTACATGTCGATCACATCTACGTCCAGCCGCTCAAACTGTTCATCGAAGATGGCTTTCATCTGTTCTTCATCCTTTGCCAGCCAAATCGGCATTTTATCGGCCAGCAGGACCTTTTCCCGGTATCCGTCTTTGAGGGCTTCTCCCACGATTTTTTCCGATTCTCCGTCATGGTACATGTAAGCGGTATCCACATAATTTACTCCTTCGTCGATGGAATGGCGTATCATGGATACGGCAGCCGCCCGGTCTACTGTTTGGTCGGCATTCAGGGGCAGCCGCATGGTTCCGGTGCCTAAAAGTGAAACTTTTTCTCCGGTTTTGTTAAATGTACGATATTGCATATAGTTATCTCCTCGTTTCATATGGTATAATTAAAAGCTATTATATCACAAACAGGGGGATAAAAGGAAATGAAAAATACCATAACGCAAATAGAAACCTTCATAGACGAGGCTCTTTCTTTATACGATCTGCCGGGGATTGCCGTGTCCGTCAAGGTGGGAGGCAAGGGGCCTGAACGGCTTTGCGGACTAAATGTGAAGCGGGCGGCAGGAGTAAAGGACGTCGAAACAAAGGAGCCATTAAAAGAAGCGGATATTTTCCATATGGCGTCGGTGTCAAAGCTGTTTACATCTACTGGAATTTTAAAGCTGTGCAGAAGCGGCAGGCTAAAGCTGCAGGATCGGCTGGCGGATCTGTTGCCTTACGTGGCAATAGACGATGAACGGATGGGTGAAATCCGCATTCTGCATATGCTGACTCATACTTCTGGGATGGCCGATGTGGAGGACTACAGGTGGGATGCGCCGCGAACAGATGAAAAGGCCTTAAAGGATTACGCTCTCAGCTCTGAGGTGAGGGATTCCCATATGCTATGGTCCCCGGAAGAAATGAGATTCCGCTACAGCAACATGGCATACGAACTGCTGGGTCTGATTATTTCGGAAATATCAGGATTGACATATGAAGATTATATGAAAAAAGAAATCCTGGAGCCTCTTGGCATGGAGAATTCTACCTTTCTGACCTTTGAGCGGGCAGGAGGAAGCCTTGGGCTTTCGGAACTGAGTAAAGCAGGAATGGCAATGCCCCATACAAAGGACAGGGAAAAGCATATTGTCCTGGAAGAGCATTATCCGTATAACCGGGAGCACGGCCCCAGCTCTACACTGACCAGCAATATCTTTGACCTGGAAAAATGGGCGGACGCACATCTAAGGCATGCCATCTTCACGCCGGAATTTTATGATGAAATCTGGAACAGATATACGGTTGTCCCCAACAATGGAGAAGGAATGGGTCTCGGCTGGTTCATGCGGGAGCAGGGAGGCTGCCGAATCTATGGCCACGAAGGGACGGATGATGGATTTCGCGCCAGCTTTTGGATCTGCCCGCAGCTGGATGCCCATGTAAGCGTAGCCTCCAATATCAGCCGCGGCGCAGTAAAAAAGATCAACAAAAAGCTGTTCGATATTCTTATTCGTTCCGTATGAAGGAAAGAAAATCGTTAAAGTCTTCAAAGTCACTCTGGATAAACTCATAGAGCACCGGTTCCTTGAATTCGTACTTTGCCGTAGCGATCAGATAAGGGGCCAGTACGCTTTTTCGCAGATCTTTTTCCAGAGAGTGGATGCCGCTCAGGCTGTAGGAGGACACGATGAGCTGGCCGAAGTCTGTAATATAGTACAGTCCGAATACATCCTCACTGAGACGGAACACCCGCTTGTTGACATGGTTATTGTTATTATTAAAAGCAAGATAAAGACTGCCGTGATCGTGGGGCGTCATGGTACTGTGAAGGATCAGCTGCCCCATGGTTTCACTGAATTCCTCCGGAGACATGAGCATTTCATAAACCGTTACAAACTCGGGCTTTGAGAGCATCATGGCGGCTTCAGCAGGGCTGACGGCAAAGCCGGAACACTTTTCAAAAGACATAATCTGCAGGTTGGAAACCGTTACCTCTGAGATCAGGAGCATATACTGATCATCGTATTCAATCAGAGATTCGCAGAGATAGCCGCCGGGAACATCCGGCTCTTCATCAATCGTGTTTTTGCAAAGTGTGGCCGGCTTTTTCTCGTCATACAGGTCGAGGGGAAAGCTGGTTCCGCACAGCCAGGAGGCAGCTTCGTAGTCGCGCCCAAAGCAGCGCATCAGGAAATAGTTAATAGCCTGGTAATCCGAAACAATGGGATCGCACAGCTTCATACGGAGACTCTTTTGCTCATTGGGATTAAGTATGGTCGGTGTTTCAATGAGAAACCGATATTCATCCAGTCCATCCGGAAGGGGGAGTCTGTGTCTTTCATTAAAACGGGTATATTCGCACAGAATATAGCGTGCTTCCCGTTCGGTAATTTCTTCCTTCCTGCCGCCAAGCCCGCTGATCAGAGCCTGCTCAGTTGCAGAAATTTCTTCCACATTATTACCTAAAATACTTTTGTAGGTCTCCAGTCCGTACTCTTCCGAATCAAGATAAAAGAACTGATGAAAGTCGGGAGAAGCATACTGATCCGCCAGCCGCCAGTGAATATAGAGCCCCATAACTCCCATAAGACGGGTATTGGTGGCATAAGCCCCCATAAAATATCGTTTGCTTGAATCCTTTGGCGCAGATAACCCGCCTTCAATTACTGTAAAAATTGGTTTTGTCAAGTTGGCACCTCTTAAAATCATAATACATACAAGTATAACCTATTTTTTTAAAATTACAAGTAGGAACACCCTATTGACAAGTACAGCAAATAGTATATAATATACAAGAAAGCCAAATGAATAAATAGAATCCTTATTGAGAGTGGCAGAGGGAATAGGCCCAGTGAAGCCCGGCAACCTGGATGTTCTGGAAATAGTTTAAGAACAGACAAGGTGCTAAATCCTACAGAATAGTTTATTCTGAAAGATGAGGAAAGATAACGAAAATCAGGCCTCTTCTTTTAGGAAGAGGCTTTTTATCTGAATGTTTTCTCTGAAAGGGATAAGGAGTTCTACTTAAAGAATTAGGAGGAATGGACATGAAAAAACTTTTTACATCAGAATCCGTAACAGAGGGGCATCCTGATAAAATCTGCGATCAGATTTCGGACGCTATCCTGGACGCTATTTTTGCGAAGGATCCTTACGGGAGAGTGGCAGCGGAAACAACGGTAAATACCGGATATGCCATGGTTATGGGGGAAATTACAACGAGCTGCTATATTGATATCCAGAAGATAGCAAGGCAGGTTATCTGTGATATCGGCTATACAAAGAGCGACTATGGATTTGACGGAAATACGTGCGCGGTACTGACTGCAATTGATGAACAATCTGCGGATATTGCCCTGGGAGTTGATAAGGCCCTGGAATACAAGGAAGGTCAGCTGGCAGATGAAGCCGAAGAGACCGGTGCGGGCGATCAGGGCATTATGTTCGGTTATGCCTGTAATGAAACGCCAGAGCTGATGCCTATGCCTATCGCTATGGCTCATAAGCTGGCCAGAAGGTTGACAGAAGTAAGAAAGGCAGGCTTACTGCCATATCTGAGACCAGACGGGAAAACGCAGGTAACAGTAGAATACGACGGAGACAAAGTGAAACGTATCGATACAGTACTGATCTCCTCCCAGCACGATGCTGAAGTGACCCAGGAGCAGATAAAAGAGGATATTATCGAGCAGGTGGTAAAACCCATTATTCCGGAAAATCTCCTAGATGATGAAACGAAATACTTTGTAAATCCTACAGGTAAGTTTGTAATCGGCGGACCTCACGGAGACTCCGGGCTTACAGGCAGAAAAATTATCGTAGACACATACGGCGGATATGCCCGTCACGGCGGCGGAGCTTTCAGCGGTAAGGATCCTACAAAGGTTGACCGTTCCGCAGCCTACGCAGCAAGATACGCTGCCAAAAACCTGGTAGCAGCAGGACTTGCGGATAAATGTGAAATACAGCTTGCCTATGCCATCGGCGTTGCAAAGCCGGTGTCCATATTGGTGGATTCCTTTGGAACAGGAAAGGTTTCCGATGAAAAGCTGGCTCAGCTGGTGGAAGAGCATTTCGACATGCGGCCGGCAGCCATTATTCGGGAACTGGATCTGAGAAGACCGATTTACAGACAGCTTGCGGCTTACGGACACTTTGGCAGAACGGATATTGAAGTTCCATGGGAAAAGACGGACAAGGCTGAGGCTCTGAGAAAGAGTGCGGGACTGTAATGAAAAAGCGGCGGACAATATTCCTTGTCTCAGCATAAATTAAAGAAGGGGCTTTGGAGCAGGCGTATGTTCTTCTGAACAAACCTGCGCCTGTGCCCGGGCCATTGAAGGAGGTATATGAATGGGAATAAAGGTGGCTAAATTCGGAGGTTCCTCTGTTGCAGATGCAATACAGATCGGGAAAACTAAGAACATTATTGAAGCGGATCCGCAGCGCAGGTATATTGTCGTTTCTGCGCCAGGAAAACGGTTTGACGGAGACACAAAGGTGACGGATCTTCTGTATCTGTGCAAGACCCACATTGAGCACCATCTGCCGTATGAACAGCTTTTTCAGGTAGTCTGCGACAGGTACAGGGTAACAGAGGTAAATCTGGATGTAAAAGTGGATATTCAAAAGCATCTGGATGAAATCCGGGCCAACCTGGAAAAGGGGACTACAGCGGATTATGTAGCCAGCAGAGGGGAATATCTGAATGCGATTTTAATCGCAGCTTATCTGGGATACGATTTTGTCGATGCGGCCGGGCTGATTCAGTTTAATGCAAAGGGAAAGCTTCTAGCAGAGGAAACGGATCGCGCGCTGAAGGAAGAGCTTGCAAAGCATGAGCGTGCCGTGCTTCCCGGATTTTACGGTTCAGGGCCGGACGGCAGCGTAAAAACCTTCAGCAGAGGCGGATCGGACATTACAGGGGCGCTTGTGGCGAGAGCAGTAGGCGCGGAGGTTTATGAAAACTGGACCGACGTTTCCGGACTTCTCATGGCAGACCCGCGTATTGTAGAGAATGCCAAGCCCATCAGCACCATTTCCTATAAAGAATTGAGAGAGCTGTCCTATATGGGAGCGACTGTTCTGCACGAGGATGCCATTTATCCGGCGCGAATTGCGGATATACCGATCAACATTCGAAATACCAACAGGCCTGAGGACGAAGGAACACTGATTACGGCAGAGGCAGGACCTCTTGCGGATGGCCAGATTATTACAGGAATTGCGGGAAGCAAGGACTTTACGGTCATTGCCATATACAAAAATATGCTCAGCGACGAGCGTGGTTTTGTCCGCAGAATGACGGGGATTTTAGAGGACTATGATATTCCTCTTGAGCACCTTCCAAGCGGCATTGACACAGTATGTGTAGTTGTCTCCAACAAAAAGCTGGATGGCAGACTGGACGAAATTCTGGAGGAATTCAAGCAGCAGCTCAAGCCGGATACCATGGACGTATCAGAGGATGTGGCTCTGATTGCAACCGTAGGTTACGGAATGTCAGCACGTCCGGGAACCTCGGCAAAGCTGTTTACCGCGCTGGCAGATGCAGGCGTCAATATCCGCATGATCGACCAGGGTTCCAGTGAAATGAACATCATCGTGGGCGTTGAAAACGATGATCTTGAAAAATCCATTCAGGCAATTTATGATGCATTTGTAAAATAGGATAGCCAGTACACCAGGAAGGCTTCCATTAGCCGAATACCCGGGCAGCCATTAAGTAAACCAGTCAGGCAGGAGAGAAAAGCTCTTCTGCCTGTTTTACATCAGGGAAAAAATGTGGTATTATCGTTTTATGTATGCGAAAAGCAGAACATGTGGTTTGAAGCGAGCTGTTTAGCGCTGCTTACAGGATGCAGCGGGAGCATCAGAAAGAGGAATTTATGAGTATTTGGGATATTTTAGGCATTGATGAAACAACCGATCAGCAGGCCATCCGGGCCGCCTATCTGCAGAAACTGGCTGTTACAAATCCGGAGGACAGCCCGGAGGAATTTATGGAACTCCGCAGGGCATTAGAAGAAGCCATGAAGCAGGGAGAAGGCGCGGAAGGGGAAGCTGCGCAGGAGATGCATGAGCAGTGGGATGAAAGCCCCTTAGGGCAGTGGATGAGAAGTATTGATGAGCTGTACTGCTGTTTTTCACGGAGAATCCGTCCAGAGGAATGGAATGCTTTGCTGCAGCAGGAGGTGTGCCAGAATCTGGATACCCGGCTAAAGGCAAGGCATATGCTGCTGGAGTATCTGATGGACCATATTTTTCTTCCTCAGTCTGTGGTATGCCTTCTGGACGAGTGTTTCAGTCTGCAGGAAAACATCGATGAACTGGCCGAAGAATTTCCTCAGAGATTTCTTGAGATTGTAATTGTGGATTCCATCAAACGGACGGAATACCCTCCATATGCGTCTTTGCAGGGGGACGACAGCCTACCATTTGATGACTACCTGCGGCTCAATGCCCAGCTCATGGACTGTATCGGAAGCGGGGATACTCAGAAGGCAGAGCAGATTCTGCTTGATATGGAAAAAACTGGGATAACAAGTCCCTTTCTTGTCATCGACCGGGCAAAGGTATTCTGCCAGGAGGAACGATTTGATGAAGCAAAGGAGCTTATTGATGACCTGCTCCTGCAGCATGGCAAGCTGCAGGATGCCAGACTCATGCGAGGGGATATTGCCTTTTTCATGAAGAATTTTGAGGATGCACGCAGGGATTACGAATGGGCGCTGGGGCAGGAGCCTTCCTCTCAGTGGGCCAGATATGGGCTGGGAAAATGTCTGGTAAAAGAGGGATACTATAAGGAGGCAAATGAACGATTCTGCGAGCTTTTAGAGGAAGATCCGTATGATACGGGAACCGAGGAATGGCTCAGAGAGTGCAATGCCCTTTACAGCCAGGAACTGGAGGAACAGCTGAAGGATCATTATGATGAGGAGGCGCTCCTTTCTCTGGCATGGTGCCGCTACCAGAATGAAGAATACGAGGCGGCTGTAAGCCTGCTGGAAGGGGTGGAGGTAGAGGAGCCTCACAGGGTTCAGCGAAGCAGTATTCTGGCCCGTTCTTGTCTGTATCTGGGACAGCAGGAAAAGGCGCTGGAATATTTGCAAGAATGGGAAGACCTGCTGAAAGCTCTGCCGGACGAGGGCGAAGATAAAGAGCGAAAAAAAGATCAGCTGCCATATATACTCCTTCTGAAAAGCAGCATTTACAGCGAGCGGGGAGAGCGAAAGACGGCTCTTGCGCTGCTGGAGCGGATTTTGGCAGAGGATCCGGATAACGGAGATGTTCTGGCCCACAAAGGGCAAAATCTATATGATATGTGGGAACTGGAACAGGCGGTGGACGCCTTGACCAGGGCCATCGAATGCGGGGCAGATACCCATCTGACCTACCTGCTGCGGGCGCAAGCCTTTTACCGCATGGAATATTACGGACAGGCCTTTGAGGACTGCGAAAAATCCATGGAGCTGTATCCTTATGAACTTACTGCATATCACTGTAAGATCCAGATTCTCCTTGCGGCAGGTGAACTGGAGGCTGCCGGAGAAACAGTGGATTACCTGGAAAAGGAAGGTCTATCGGGAACGGAAATCACACTGCTCAAAGGCCGTATCTGCGAAGCAAAGGGTGAGCTTGCAAAGGCAAAAAAGATCTACCAAAGTATTCTTTCAAGCTGGAAAAAAACAGGAGGTACAGAGGGAAAGCGGGGCGAAAACCGCTTTGAAATCGAATCTCCGGCAGAGGTTTACTACCGCCTTGCTCTAATCGAACGCGAAGAGCTGCAGCGCGCCGCAGAGCAGAAGACTGAGGCAGAGGGAGGTCTGCCTGAGGACGGGTATAGCCTAAATACGGTTGTAGCCCTGATAGAAAAAGGGCTGAAAGTAGATCCGCAGAATCTGTACCTGCTGCAGCTGAAAGCAGAGCTGGCCTACGAATGCGGCCGCTTTGAGGATGTATTGGAACTGGATCGCCGCATCCTGGAACTGGCGCCGGGGAAGGTAGGAATCTACGGAATGATGGACAGCGCTTGCCGGGAAATGGAGCAGTGGGACAAGGCTCTTGAATATGCAGGTCTGCAGCTGGAGCAGGCGCCTTCCGGCTATGCCTATATGAGACGGGGGCAGATTCTAACTTGTCTGGACCGGACGCGGGAAGCCTGGGAGGATTTTCAAAAGGCTGCGGAGCTTGATCCGGAGCAGGCCTATATTTATAATTATATGGGCGTGATTTTAGAATTTGAAGACCGGGAAGAAGAGGCTCTGGAATATTACAGCAAAGCCATCCGCCTGGGGGAAGAACAGGAGGAGCTCTGTGAGGAAGCCTACGGAAATGCGTCTAATATTTACTGTCGTCTCAAACGGTTTTCCGAGGCAGCGCAGGTTCTGCGACAGATTTACGAAAAAACAGGCGAGCTGCGGTATCTGTATCATCAGGTGGAGCCGCTGCGGATGGGCAGGATGTTTCCGCAGGCGCAGGCAGCTTTGGATGCTTACCGCGAAGCTGCGGGACTTTCACGGGATTCCTTTGTCTATGTGTGGGAACGGGCCCACATTTGCAGGGATATGGGGAATTTTGATAAAGCCCTGATTTTGTATGAATTTACAGGAAGAGAAGAGCCGGGCGGTCTGCGTGAAGCGGGAAAAATCCTTCTGGCCCGGGGGGAACACAAAAAGGCTCTCCACTATTTTTCCAAAGCGATTGATATGCTGGAGTGGGATCATGAGCTGGAGGAAGACGAGTTTCTTCACGGAGAATACTATATATGGGCGGCCAAGGCGTGCCTGGGGCTGGGGAAAAAGCGGTCAGCCCGCCGCTTTGCACAGATGGCAGAAAAGAAGATCCCCAGGGACTTCCAAAAGAGCCTTTCCACCTGCCTGCCTATGGTTTACCAGATGCTGGGCGGGATCTATACCATATTGGAAGATTATGAACGGGCTGAGGGCATCCTTCGGGAGGCCATGAGCATCAGAAGATGCGATTACTGCAACTACAGCTGCTGCATTGACGCTCTTTACGAGCTGGGTTATCTGTGTGAGCGGCAGGGAAACCTGCAGCAAGCGCTTTTGTACTACAAACAGGGAATAGAGGCTGCGCCGGCAGATGCGGATCTGGCCTGCGCGGCAGCACGATTAGAAAAGGGGAAAGCATGAAGATTGGAATTGATTTAGGAACAACAAACTCACTGGTATCCTTTTACGGGGATAAGGGACCGAAAATAATACCCAACCGTCTGGGGGAACGGTTAACTCCATCCGTTGTTACAGTTGATGAAGATGGAACTGTATTTGTCGGAAAAACGGCAAAGGAGCGGGGAGCCATGCGGCCGGATTTGACCGCTTCCCTCTTCAAACGGAGTATGGGAACGGAAAAGGCATTTGTCCTAGGAGACAGAACGTTTCGTGCAGAAGAGCTGTCGTCCTTCATACTCAGGGCCCTGAAGGAGGATGCGGAAAGCTATCTGGGAGAGACAGTCAGCGAAGCAATTATCAGCGTGCCTGCCTATTTTAACGATATACAGCGAAAGGCGACAAAGCGCGCTGGGGAGCTGGCAGGACTTACGGTAGAGCGGATCATCAATGAACCGACAGCCGCGGCCATTGCCTACGGCCTTCAGGAACGAGCCGACCACACGAGATTTCTGGTGTTTGATCTGGGCGGCGGAACCTTTGACATTTCTATCCTCGAACGGTATGGCAGCATCATGGAGGTTCGAGCCATTGCAGGAGATAATTTTATCGGAGGAGAAGACTTTACAAGAGTTCTCATGGGCATGATGCTCCATAAAAATAAGATTGAAGAGGCGGATCTGACAGAAAAAGAACGGCTCCATGTCATGCGCCAGGCAGAAATCTGTAAGCTGGGCTTTTCAGATGGCCAGCAGTCCAAAATGAAGTGTACGATAGACGGCGCTATTTATGAAGAGAATTTTTCTCTGGATGAATACGAGCAAAACTGCCAGATGCTTCTGGCCAGAATCCGAAAGCCGGTAGAGCGGAGCCTGAAGGATGCTAACGTGCGGCTGGCAGACATCGACGAAATCGTACTGGTGGGCGGCGCGACAAAGCTTCCTATTGTCCGCGGCTTTGCAGGAAGGATCTTTGGCAGAATCCCAGGAACCAGAATTGACCCGGACGAAGCGGTTGCAGTCGGCGCGGCTGTTCAGTGCGCTATGAAGGAACGAAACGAAGCAGTTCGGGAGGTCGTCCTGACCGAGGTCTGCCCTTATACCCTGGGGACCTCCGTAGTTGTCCAGCGCATGGGAAATATGGCGGAAAGCGGCCATTTCCTTCCTATTATAGAGCGAAATACCGTGATCCCGGTCAGCCGGACCGAGCGGCTCTATACGGCGGGAGATTATCAGAGAAAAATCACAGTGGATATCCTCCAGGGAGAAAGCCGGTTTGCCAAAAACAACCTGCTCCTGGGAGAAATCACCGTGCCGGTAGCAGCGAAAAAAGCAGGCGAGGAGTCCATCGACGTAACCTATACCTACGATATTAACTCCCTCCTGGAAGTGATGGTCAAGGTCAACTCCACAGGCGTAACGAAAAAAATGATCATCCAAAAGGAAGGATCACAGCTTACGGAAGAGGAAGCCCAGCAGCGCATGGAGGAGCTGAATTATCTGAAGATACACCCCAGAGATCAGGAAGAAAACAAGCTTTTGATCCTGCGGGGCGACCGGCTTTATGAAGAAGCGACCGGAGATCTGCGGCGGCAGCTGGGCGCGATTCTCAGCGACTTTGAGGCCATCCTTGACCGGCAGGAGGAAGGCGCTATACGGCAGGCTGCAGAGGAAATGAAGGAAGAGCTTGATGAGATAGAAGCTGCAATGCAGGATGGTCTGCTTGATGATTAATTGCGGCTTAGGAGTAGTTAGAGCTTATTAAATTGTTTTATAAAAAACAGGAGGAACAAAAACGTGAAGAGAAAAATTTGTTTTATGTTTATTAACGGAGAAATCAAAGAGGTTCAGAGAAGCGTCATGAACGTGGGAGAAAACGGAGAAATGATCCTGATAGGCGTAGGCAGCTATGAGGCGGCTGTTTCCGAGGCTGCAAAGCTGGCAGAGGAAGGCATTGTCGCTCTGGAGCTGTGCGGCGGATTTGGAACCATGGGACATGCCCGGGTGACAGAAGCGGTAAAGGGCAAGTGTCCGGTGGGCGTAATCCGCTTTGATAATCACCCAGGATATGGGGGGCTGTCCGGGGATGAAAAATGGGGGCAGGGAAACTGACCCTCCGGCAATGAGTCCTCGCTGGGGCTGCGGAGATTGCCTGCGGGTCAGTTTCCCTGCCTAGGATTGCAGATTTGGAAGTTGGAAAAGGAAGGAGCTTGAAATGCAGAGTTTACAGGAAGCAATTGAACGTATTACGTATGTAACAAACAAATTTCCGGAAGAGGAATTTCGGCTGATTGAAGAAAATGCCGAGGAGGCAAAGCCGTATTTGCGGGCAGCTGTTGAGCGGGCCATTGCAGAACAGGATGAATTAGAAGACGAGTATATGCTGCATTTTTTTGCTCTGTTTTTCCTGGGACAGTTTCAGGACAAGGCTGCTTTTGAGCGAATCGTGAAGCTTGCCTCGCTTCCTGATTATACAGTGGATTTCCTTCTGGGCAGCGCTATTACCGAGGGCTTAAAGGATATTCTCTACAATACATATAATGGAAATTTAGGGCTGCTGAAAAATTCAATTTGTAATCCCGAGATTGACGAATATGTTCGGGATGCCATGCTGGAGGTAATGGGTCAGCTCTATCTGGATGGGACCTTGGAGAAGGACGATTGGCAGGATTTTTTGAAAGAGCTTGTTTATCTTGAGGATGCGGAGGATATTCAGACGTGGACAGCGGGCATGATCTGCAGATGCCATTTGATGGAACTGCTTCCAGAGGTCCGGTATATCTGTAAAGAGGGAAATTTAGATCCCTTTGTTTATGGAACATACGAGGATTTTGTGGATGAAATGTTCGCGTACAAGGAATGGGACAAATCCTTCTGTGCTTCACCTATGTCAATCTGGGAGATACGCAACTGGGCAACGTTCGAGGATCCGGAAAAGCGGGAGTACACGGAAAAGGATCGAAAAGACTTTGAAAAAGAACTGAAAGCGATGATGGAAGAGAGCCGGCAGCAATATCAGGCGAATAAGAAGATAGGCAGAAACGATCCCTGTCCCTGCGGGAGCGGAAAAAAGTACAAGCATTGCTGCCTGAATAGGTCAAAAGATGAACAGGATCTGGATGCCATCGAAAAGGCGATAGAACGAAGGAAATATTTGGAGAATTATCCGCAGACGGGAGGGAAGCGAGTAGAAGGCAGGATTTATCTGGAGGACTATTTTGATAGCGAAAGTATCGCGGTTGACAAACGGGTATATCTGGCGCTGCATCACAGAGCCATTCCCATACTTGTCCCTGAAAACCAGCCCCTCAGGCAGAAACGGGAACGGGAATATTTGTGGAATGCCTTTTGCCGGTATGCCGAGCGGATGGAGCGGGAAGGACTGCAGACCAACGAGGAATACGATAAAAAGTATTCGATCCATTACCGGTGTAAAACCTGGCTCTATCAGCTGCTGGCGCGGCTTGAGGATGCGGAAGAATTTGAACAGTACGATGAGGTCTTGGAATATTATAAAAAGTGAAAAAAGGATCCTGCGGAGATTGCCTGCGGGCCGGTTTCCCTGCCTGATGCGGCGGGTTGGAAGTGGAATGTAAATCGTATGAATATATTTTTGATGGTTTTGGAGATTATAGGGACAGTTTCTTTTGCTGTGTCTGGGGCGATTACGGGGCTGAAGAAGGGGATGGATGTCTTTGGCATAACGGTTTTGGGAGCGACTACAGCGGTTGGAGGCGGTATCATGCGGGATATTTTGCTGGGAATTACGCCGCCTGCTGCCTTTCGCGATCCGAGATATATGATCATTGCTATTGTTTCGTCAGTCCTTATCTTTATTGCTCAGAGGAAGCAGGTTCGTATGGATGGGCATAAGGTTTACGATGTGCTCCTGAAGGCTACCGACAGTATCGGGCTGGGCGCTTTTACTGTCTGCGGGATGAACGCTGCCATTGAGGCCGGGGCCTGTGATAATTATTTTCTGCTGGTATTTGTAGGCGTCATTACAGGAGTGGGCGGCGGTGTAATTCGGGATGTTCTAGCCGGGGATATGCCTTATATTTTTGTAAAGCACGTGTATGCATCAGCTGCCATCATCGGGGCCGTTGTATTTGTGATTTTACATACCTTTGCACCGTATTACGTAAGCCTGTCGGCGGGTCTTGTGACTATCATCGTGCTGAGGGCCTGTTCCATCAAGTTTAAATGGAATCTGCCCAGGATAAAGTAAGCGCTGGTTGATCCGGATGTCTGCGGGAAGCGGCAGGGAGCAGATGCGTGAAATTTTGAAAGAGGAAAGGAATGGATTATGAAATTATTAGAGATTATGCAAAACAGGAGAAGTGTGCGCAAGTACACGGGAGAATCTATTGCAGATGAAAAAATGGAAGAAATCCTGCAGGCAGGGCTTTTGTCCGCTTCCAGCAGGGCCTTTCGGCCATGGGAATTTATTGTAGTCCGGGATAAGGAAATGCTGGACAAGATGGCTTCCTGCAGGGATGGGGCCGCCAATATGCTGAAGGGAGCAGATGCGGCAATTGTAGTTATAGCAGATGGGGAGAAGTCGGATGTGTGGATCGAGGACTGTTCCATTGTGATGTCCAATATGCATCTGATGGCGGATTCCTTGGGTATCGGAAGCTGCTGGATCCAGGGGCGGCTGCGGGTTACCGGGGAAGGTGAGAGCACGGAGGACTATCTGCGGAGGCTGTTGGGATTTCCGCAGAATATGAAACTGGAAGCCCTTCTTTCACTGGGAATGCCGGAACAGCACGCACCTGCGTATGAGCTGGACTCTCTGGCAAAGGAAAAAATACATTGGGAAAAGTATTAGCGCGCTATCTGGAGGATCCTTACAGCATCGTTTATTCCCATTTTAACGCTGTCTGCTTTTTGCTTAAGTAGCCGCAGTATGCTGCTGAAATGAGAATGGTCACAATTATATATACCAGCTCCGAATTGCTTTCATGGGCCGCAAACTTGGAAAAAACATCGACCAGCCCATGGACAATTATGCAAACCCAAAGGCTTGCGGATTTATAAAATACAAATGTAAAGAGAAAGCCCCAGGCAATGGCAAAGAACACCTGAATCAGCGTTTCCATATCGGCCTGCCCTGCAAAAAGATTGACAATATGGCCTATACCGAATGTTACTGCCGAAATGGTAATCGCCAGGGAAGGCGAGTTGCGTTTCAAAAGAGCGCGAAAGAGGAACCCACGGAAGATCAGCTCTTCAATAAAACCGACCAGCAGCATGGAAAGAACCGCAAACACCTGACCAATGCCGCTGTAGGCAATTCCAACCCCACCCCATAAATTGCCGGTCATCAAACCCAGCATGGGGAGAAAATACAGGTAATCCTTCGCGCTTCCGCTCCATTTTATCAGCCCATATGTTTGTTCCAAATGAAAGCGTTTCACAAAGATCAGGATACCCGCCGCAATTACAGCAAGCCCCGCCAGCATGGCCATACTTTCATCTCCCAGGGAGCCTCTTACAGGGATGCTCACAAGGCAATATACAACAATCCAGACTATCGCGAACAACAGCTCGTTCTTCTCATATATTTTTTTCACTTTGTTTCCTCCACTGCTGCCACTGCCAGGATGGCTCCCCGATATGCCCGCTCCAAATGGGCTGCCACAAGCGCTTCATCATATGCCAATGCATTGTTGGCAATAATACTCGCATATCCATGAGCAAACATGGAAATCGTCAAAAATACTTCTTTCGTCTGTTCCATACTCAGTCCCAGAGCTTTCTGCATGGCTGAAAGAACAGGTTCCAGTTCATCAGAATCGATCATTTCAAGCAGGCTGTTTCCAGACGCAAAGCCCGACTGAAAAAGAAAACGAAAAAAATTCGGCTCTTCAATGGCAAAGCGGATGTAATTCAGCCCAATTCCAAGCATGACCCCCTTCTGCGGCCTGGGGATATTCATCAGATAATCCGTATGATATTGATCCAATTTCGCGTAAATGGCTTTTTTCAAATCTTCCATCTTTGCAAAGTGATACATAACAGGCTGGGTGGAACAGCCCAGCTTTTGGGAAATCGTGCGAGCATTGACCGCTTCTATGCCCTGCTCTCGGACCAGCTCAAATCCTGCGTTAATAATCATTTCCCTTGTGACTTTTGCTTTTGGTGGCACTGCAATTCTCCCTTTTGTTATAATTGATGTTATATAACAATAATTATATAATGAAAGCTCTGCTTTGTCAATCTCGGGCTGGATGAGAACCTGAGGAAAAGGGATTCCATATGCGCTGCAATTTCTGGCGGGAAGCTTGATTATGATATGGTGAAGCGGGGCGCAAAAAAAACTTCATATAAATGTATGATTTTGACTGAATTTTCTTTGCCGCCAAAGGAGGAAAAAAAGTACATGCAGGTAAATTTGCAGAGATGATCTGCTATTTTAGAGAGTTGGTTATAAGAAAGATAAATGTAAGATAAATCAAAAAAGAGGAAGTAAATTAAAAAATATAGAAAAACAAGTAAATTTACTTTGAAAACGACCCGTAAAATCCGCAAAAAAATAAAAAATTCCTTTCTGAAAGAAATCCTGCGCGGAAAGTCCCTTCTGAAAAGAAATTCATAATGCCTGAAAACGTTGAAATTTAGCCAAGCTTCGCACAGAAAAGTATACTTTTCCGTGCGAACCTCCTGACATAATAATTATCGGTTTTTACCCCCTTTTCTTAAGTATTTTTTCAAAAAAACTTTGTTTTTGCCCCGATTTCTTACTGATATTTCCTGATTTTATCATTTTATTCCTTTTTTCTTTCAGCCCATTTTTGAAAATAAAAGTATACCTTTCTTTTCAAGCTTTTTCGAGCAAATTCACTCAAACTAATTCATTACAAGGAGGTAGGAAACATGCTTATGCTGGGAAGGAACCCGGAGGAATATGTGGTAATCGGCGATGACATCGTTGTCAAGGTGGTATCGGCAGACGGCTCCCTGAAACTGGCGATTGACGCGCCAAAGGAAATGTCCATTCTGCGTGGGGAAGTCTACGAACGGACCCACGAGCCGCCAAAATGCATTACCAAATCGCCGAGAAACTGACACTTCAATTTATGATTTCAGCTGCCCGCTTTGACCGGTCCGGGCGGAGGAAATAAATAAAAAACAGTAGTTAATGTGTAGGGGAAGAGAGGAACTCCCCTGAAACAAACGGGCAGCGTAATAACTACCCTATAATCACAATACGCTGCCAATTACCAAGGAGGTAACAACATGAGAATCCAACATAATATTGCAGCATTAAACTCTTACAGAAACTTAACAAACAACAACAGTGCAGTAGCAAAGAATCTGGAAAAACTGTCATCTGGTTATAGAATTAACCGTGCAGGCGATGATGCAGCAGGTCTGGCGATTTCCGAAAAAATGAGAGCACAGATCACAGGTCTGGAAACCGCACAGAAGAATGCCAACGACGGTATTTCC
>CAJTER010000006.1 GCA_910575405.1 Clostridia bacterium
CTTATGACTTTTCAATATCTTCTGCCAGGCATCCCCAAGGACGCCTGTTTTGTCATGCAGTTTTCAATGTTCATTGCTGATATCTACCGCTTATTAAACTAACCTTTCAGCAGCGGAGGGCTTCAGCTTTTTACCCTTGACTTTTAATAGTTAGTCTTTTCTTCAAAGTCTCTTCTTTCAAATCCCCCACACATACAGCGCCCCGCTCAGCCAATACCAGGTGAAGGTGGCAAGGGCCGCTGCGGTTAGGAGTTTCGGTAATAGTTTCACGGCTAATTTCTCCTCCCGCGCAGCCACTTTTCAAACTCATCCTGGATGACCTTGTATGGTGCATGCTGCGCCCTTGGCAGGACAGGACAACCTTTTGTCTTTAAAAGTACATAGACCTCATCTTTATTGAATCCATATAATTCACGGATCTGGCTTACTGTTAAAATTACAATATCCGTTGTCATCATCATATCCTCCTCTTTTTATTCACAATTTGATTGCTTCAGTTTTTCTTCCATCCTCGCAGTCCGTTTCCTCTGCCGGTGTATCTGGTGTTGTAAATCCCGGATGCGGGCATTCACTGCAACCAGAGCAATCAGCGCAGCCGTCACTGCGATTGCCAGCAGCAGAATTGCTGTTTTCATGGTACTCACCTCCCTACGTATTGTGATGGCCCACCGGCTCTTCTCCCCTGCGTACCAGCTCAGCCCTTAGTGCCTCTACCGATACATAGCCTGGAACAGGCTGTCCGCAGTCCACTGCTGCCCATATGTGGTTTTTGATTTCATTTACGGTCCAGTCTTTGATGTGTTCGAATTCCCATTCGTGAATCATGTCTTGCTCCTTCCTTTTTCGTATACTTTTCTAATTGGGAGATGCCAAGTACATGAATAATTGCTAACTCTCTCCCTTCCTCATTCAGCTTTAACAAATTTTTAAGCCAGTTTATGTATGAAGTTAAGCTTTCTATTTCTGACAAAATTGCTTCATTCGTTGGTATCTCGTTGATTTTGACCATGTTCTCTTAATCCTTTTTAACGGCTGTTGCTATCCCATTAATCATCGCAGCATAATAGATGTTATTGTTGCGCCTATTATAATTGCTATCAAAGAAGCGATATTTGCGGTTCTGGCATCGCGTCTCGCTTTCCTGGCCTCTTCATTAGCAGCCCGCAGCTCCTTTATGTTGTCCTGAAAGGTTTGCAGTTCCCGTTCAAGACCTTTGTCCATGTCATGGCACGCCGCGGTCGGTATTTTTTCTTTTGGAGCTGCCTTCCTCATTTCCTCACCCCCTCTCTGCTGGTTGGCCTTCTCCAATGACTTCAGCCTTTCTCTTCTTAGCCAGTCTTAGTATGTAACAAGAAAGTTTAACCATCTGTTTTGAATCACCCTCTTTTGCCATTCTCCGATGTGCGAGCATCAGATTTTTCATTACCTCATCTTCAATGAGCTTTCGTGCTGAAAATACCGCCAATCTCCCCCTCCTTCCTCTAACCTGCCTCTTTATCAGCTTTTGTGCTGGCCTTCTGGATTTCATCCATGAGTAACATCCCACGCATAATATCAATGATTCTGTTTCTCTTATGCTCAGAAAGTTCATTGATTTCTTTTGTTACATCCATCACTAAAGCTTTCTTTGTTTCTTTCATCCTCTTCACCTCCTGTTGTGTGTTGGTAATCACATTATATATTTTATATTCGTGATTATCAACACTAAAAAATGACTTGTTCATAATATTGTGTGTTGACTATCACATTTTCATATGGTAAACTCTTATTCACAAGGAGGTTATTATGGGAATACATGAAAGAATGAAAATTGTAAGAGAGCATAACAATCTCACGCAATCTGAATTCGGCGAAAAGTTAGGTGTCAGTAGAGATGTGTATGCAAATATAGAAAATAACCGATTAAAAAAACCTGAGACAAAAGAGCCTATATATAAATTAATCTGTAAAGAATTTGGGATTAGCTACCAGTGGCTTGTAAATGGCATCGGGGAAATGGAATCCGATGACAGCATGGAAGCTCAGGCAATCGTTGATTCGATCATGACATCAGATGACGAATTTGCAAAAAGTGTAATTGTGGCTTTTGCGAAGCTGGGAGAAGATGAGTGGAAGGTTGTTAAGAAAATTGTTGATGAAATCAAAAAGAGCCCAGATTAATCTCTGGGCCTACGCAGATAAAGGTATTCTGCGAGTTTGTATATGCGCTTTAGCGAATATTCATCTTTGATTTTATTTAATAATTCAATGATTGCTTTCTTGTAATCCATTATGTAGCACCTCCTTAAATTTACGGCTTAAAGCTGTTTATTTACGGATATGCGCATATTCGGTTAATCCATTGTATCATATAAAATTTGGAAATTCCAGATTTTAAAAACGCAGCTTTCATTGATATAATTTTCATCTGTATAAGGGGATATTGTTCTATTTTAGGGATTGCAGTTATTACTATTATTTTTTAGGAGGAATCATTATGTCAAACAAAGCAAAGAAAAAACGCAAAAAATGGCCCATTGTTCTGATTATTATTATCGCCCTTATCGGTTTCGGCACATTAGGAAGCGGAGGCGATGACTCAGAACCTGCAGAACCAGCAGCCTCTTCAGCAGAACAGGCTGAAACAAAAGCCGAAAAGGAAACAACCGAGGCAAAGCCTGATGTGCCTAGAGAATATGAATCCGCTCTCAATAAAGCAGAATCTTATTCAGACATCATGCATATGTCTAAGGCTGCAATTTACGAGCAACTTGTATCTGAGTACGGTGAACAATTTTCCAAAGAAGCCGCTCAGTATGCTGTTGACAATCTAAAAGCCAATTATAAGAAAAACGCTTTAGAAAAGGCAAAGGAGTATCAAAACGAAATGGATATGTCTCCCGCGGCTATAAAGGAGCAGCTTGTGTCCGAGTATGGCGAACGATTTACACAGAAAGAGGCTGATTATGCTATTGCGCATTTAAACGATTAACTCTCACCGCAATATAACGGGAGCTTTTTAATAAAATATGGCTATTCGGTATAGAAAAAGCAATTATATTCAACATTTTTTCAAGGAGGAATCATTATGAAACACATCAGCAAAATTATCGCCCTATGCATGGTACTTTTCGTAGCAGGAGCTTTCACTCTCCCTACTCAATTCGCGCCTGCGGAAATTCATGCAGCATCGAAAGTTAAAATCAGCAAGACAAAGGCCACCATGACTGTAGGTAAAACCATGCAGCTCAAAATCAAAGGCACGAAAAAGAAAGTCACATGGAGCAGCAATAAAAAATCGGTAGCTACTGTAAGCAAAAAGGGCAAAGTTACCGCCAAGAAAGCTGGAAAAGCCACTATAACAGCAAAAGTCGGGAAGAAAAAATTCAAATGCAGCGTTACTGTAAAAAAAGCAATTCCAACGTATTATTCCGGAATGTATCGTATCGGAACTGATATGCCGGCAGGTGAATATTACTTGTTCAGCCAGAGCAATTATGGTGCCTATTTTGAAATTGACCGTGATACATCAGGCAGTCTCGACTCAATCATAGCAAATGATAATTTCAATTACAATTCGATTGTGACAGTCTCAGCAGGGCAGTACCTGAAATTAGACAGCTGTTACGCGATTCCAATAGCATACGCAAGAGTTTCAACTGCAGGTGAAGGCATGTTTAAAGTTGGCCGGGATATCTCGGCAGGTGAATATAAGTTACTATCTACGGACGCTTTTGGCGGTTATTACGAAGTTGCAACTTCGGCCTTGCATGATATCGACAGTATCATCAGTAACGACAATTTTGAAGGTACTCAATATGTCTCTGTCCAAAATGGACAATACTTGAAACTCTCTGGATGTAAAATTGTAAGATAGGTAAAGCGACATCCCACTAAGCGAATACTCAGGCTGCACGGGGAGAGTTGTAGGTGAATAAATAGAACCGTACTTTACAAACTATCATTAAGGAGGTGCGAGCAATGCAGGCACTTAAAAAATCAACTTATACCATCGAGGATATTTACGCTCTGCCAGATGGACAGCGGGCAGAACTGATTGACGGGGAGCTGTATATGATGAGCCCACCGGGTCGGATGCATCAAGAACTAGTCAGCGAACTGCATGCGCAGATTCATTCTTACATCAAGTCCAATCACGGGGAATGCAAGGTCTACCCTGCCCCTTTCGCCGTGTTTCTGAATAAGGATGAGCGCACCTATGTAGAGCCGGATCTTTCTATCATCTGTGATAAAAACAAACTGGATGACCGTGGCTGCAACGGTGCTCCCGACTGGGTGATCGAGATCATTTCCCCTAGTTCCCAGCAGATGGACTACATGACCAAGCTTTTCAAATACCGAAACGCTGGTGTTCGGGAATATTGGATCGTGAATCCGAAGACTAAAACCATTCAGTCCTATTTCTGGGACGGCGAAGAAGATTCAGCGCAATTCGCTTTCTCGGATGACGTTCCTGTCCAGATTTACGACGGCTGGAGCATCAACATAGCAGAATTGCTAAAATAAAAAGAAATACAAAAGCCCCGCCAAAGCAGGGCCAATGTGATAGGCTGTAATGATACAAGCCATCCTTAAGCAAGATAAATTGTATCATCACAGCCCGAGAAAATCAAGTTCCCGGGCATTTTTATGCCCAAAAATGTCATGCCTCTATAGGTATGTGGATTGAACAATAAGGAGATGATACATATGACAAAGAAAAAAGGAAGCGGCGAAGGCTCAATTTTCCGTTACGAATACGGTTGGCGGGGACAACTGACCTTGGACGGAAAGAGAATCTCTTTCTCAGGCAGAACAAAGACAGAGGTTGTGGAAAAAATGGCCGCTGCCAGAACGGACTACAGCCGGGGTCAATATGTTTTTAACAACGACATGACGGTAAAAGAATGGGTACCCATATGGCTGCACCGCAAAAAGCGGCCCAAGCTTGCCGAGCAGAGCCTCATCCGGCTTGAAGGACTGTTCCGCAACCACCTCCTCCCTGCTCTGGGTGACTACAGGCTGCAAGATTTGACCAAGGCTTTGCTGGAAGAAAAGTATGCGGAAATCTTTCAAAAGAAGACGGGGAAAAAGTATAAAGAAAAAGAGTATTCCCATTCCACTGTAAATTCCCTGTCCGTATCGTTTAAGCAGTGTCTGCAGTTTGCAGTGGAAGAAAACCTTCTGACAAAGAACCCCCATGACGGCGTCGAGCTTCATAAGCTGCGGCCGCCAAAGAAAATCGACTCTTTTACCATGGAAGAGCATCAAAAAATTGTAGAATACACCAGAAATAACGGGCAGCTTTACTGGCTTTATTACTTGCTCATCAGCACTGGCATGCGCTTTGGCGAAGCAGTTGCGCTGACCTGGACCGATGTGGACTTAAAAAACAAGACCATCCGAATCAATAAGACCTCAGTCGAACTGCATGGCAGCCCCATTGTCCAGCAGCACGCCAAAACGAATGCCGGAACCAGAACTATCGCCATTTCCGACCATGTTGTCCAATTTCTCAGGGAAGTGAAAAAGAGCCTCGATAAAGAGCTGAACTACCGCAATCTCGTGATTCCCAACACCCGCTATGGAATCCTGACTTCTGCAAATATGAATAGACGCTGGAAGCGGGTTTGTGCTATACTGGAGATACCATATCAGGGAGTCCATGCTCTGCGCCACACTTGGGCCACCAGAGCCCTGGAAAAAGGCATTGATGTAAAAACCGTATCCAAAATGCTGGGCCACAAAAATGTCATCACGACGATGAACATTTACCAGGACGTTCTCATGGAGCAAAAGGCCAAGGCCGCTGATGCATTAAATGATTTGTTTTAAATGCACAGAGCATGCACAGGCGTGCCGCAAAGTATTGGAAATACTGGGTTTATACTTTGCACTTCCTGTTTAATGTGTAGAAATGATACCGCCCCTGAGAATCAGCAGAAATCGCTTGTTTTCAGGGGTTTTGCTTGTATTTTTGATTCCTCCTGATTCTGCCTTTTTGCCTTCAATCTTCAGATCCCTTATGTCATTCTTTTAGACACTTCAAAATCGGTTCAATATATTTTTTGTCCGAACTATCATAGGAGGACGAAATCATGTTTATCATTTCCTGTTCTTTCTCGGTTTTATCTTTTTTTGCTTTAAGCATTTTTATAAATAGTTTCATCATAAGTTTTGATATAACAGACATTTTTTCAAACTTCAATCCTCCCGGACAATAAAACGTTTTGACCTTTTTCCGCTCCGATTCGTTGAAAATTTGTTTAAGAGCTACTTTAACTTCCGGATTATCTATCGGACTTGCCCCAACACAAAATGCAATCAGCTTCTTACCAACCCATTTGTCTATATTTCCCTTAAACCAACTAATTTTGCTGATACTGCCTGCGCAAGCCCAGCTTCCAAAAATAATTGCTTCATATGCGGTCAAATCTTTCTTTTTTGCGGCGGATAACGCAAGGCAATCTGTCCCAGCCTCTTCCGCTATCCACTCAGCATAACGTTTTGTAAATCCTGTTTGCGAATTATAGATTACTATTATCTTCATCTGCCTAACTCCCCTGTTTTTTTATATTAACAACCTTATTTTCCAAATTTTCTATTCCCGTATACAACTTTGACAAAAGAATGAAAAGAGTTTCAATCTCTTTGTCTGTATAAACTTCAAAAAGATAGTTCAATTCCTCCTGATATTCTGAAAAGTCATCTAAAAAAAAGGCATTTACCTTTTCTGTGGGGCAGATACACATAGCTCTCGTATCATACGGACTTTGCTGAATGATAATAAATCCTTTTTTCACCAAAACATCAGCCAATTTTTTGATATTTTGTCTTGAACATCCTAATAGATTTCCTAATTGGGTAAATGTTAACTGTTCCTTTGATTGTCTGACTATTGATAGTAACATAAATTGCTTTAAAGATACCTCTGGAATACGGTTATCAAAAAGTGTTTGCAGCTTGTTTCCGGCAATGAATAAGGTGCTGAAAATAGCCTTTCTTTGATTTTCCGTGGAGCTCGAAAATTTTGTCATCAAATCGTCTAAATTCATACAGTCCTCCTTATTGGCAACTTGTTACGTTTCCTATTATAGCAACAAGTTACCTATATGTCAATATGAAAGATAACAATGAGAGGAGTTCCGTAGCTACTTCCTCTCTGTTGGCTCTTCTTCACTTTTTAAATATTATATTACTTCCAATCATGGTCGAAAACATCGAAGATTTCATCTATTGCTATTGCTTTTACCTGGTTTCTGCCTCATCACCAACACATAGGCAGGCGGCAGGTTTCTCAGCTCAAACAAGCAGTCCGCTATATGAAAGTACTGCTGGAAAAACTTCTTCTTGGCCATGCTATATTGAAAGGTCAGAAATCGCCCTTCTGCTCCGATAGCTTTCCGGGTGGCCGTCAGAATTTGCTCCGAGGTTCTTACTGGAAGTGAGGTAAAGGGCAGTCCCGATACAATATAATCAACGGATTCCATGCCATACTGCTCCATATACTCCTTTACATATTCTGCGCTCCCATTAACAATCAGGACTCCCTCATGCCCCTCATAGCGCTCCTTAAGCTTGCGGAAAAAAGATTCATTTTGTTCGATGAGGAGAAGCTTTGCACCCTTTTTCTTTCTGCGAATAAGCTCCCTTGTAAAGATTCCGGTCCCTGGTCCGTATTCCACAATGCATTTCGCCCATTCAAAGCGGATGGGCTTCATCATTTTCTTTGCCAGAAACGCTCCGCTAGGCGCAACAGCCCCTATATTTCTGGGCGACTTTAAAAACTCCAGGAAAAACTGAAACATTCTTAATCCCTCTCCTTCATAAAAATTCAGAAAAGCAGATCGAAACAGACCTGCTTTTCTGATATTATACAGGGCAAAGATGAAAAAAGCTATAAGAAATTATAAAATTTTTCTTAAATTTATTCAAAACGTCCTACTTTATCCATTTTGCCTTTTGACTTTACTTTTTTTGAATGGGAAAATAGATCTCCGTCTCCCAGTCCTCCGGCGAAAGAGAGTCAAACTGAGTTTTTATATAGAGTTCAAAGGGTGCTCCCGCCATTTGGTAGCCATTTTCCAGAATCCAGGAAACGATCGCTCCATATGCTTCTGAGAGAGTAGAGTATCCTCCATAATGAACCGTCATAGCGCATTGGCTGGATGTTAAGACCGTATCAGCCTTGTCCCGCTCCCGGATCCCGATAAAGACTTCCACATCTGAGGATTCGTGGTTAAACTCTTTGTCATAATATCTTGCGCCGTTCATTCCCGTCGGTGTAACGTGCTCCTTGGGCACTCGTTCAAAGAGTGCGCCGTAATATTTGCCGAATTCATCTACACCCATCATGGCGCGGTTTGCCAGAATATTCATTTCCGGCGAATTTTTGATTTCAATTGTGTAACCCTTCTGATAAGTCATGATATCACCTGTCCTTTCAAATACAGAAATATGTGTCTGAATTTCATTCAGGATGATGGCCATTTCCTGTTTCTCGCGCTCCAACTTTTTCTTTTGCTCCCGCAGTACACGCGCAAGCTGTTTCTTATCCGAAAGGGCAATCAGGCGCTGGATCTCTTCCAACGAAAAGCGATAACGCTTCAGGCGCTGAATATAGTTCATAGTATCGATCTGCTCTGTGCTGTAATAGCGATACCCTGTGAGGCGATCCACCTCTGCTGGGGCCAGTAAACCGATTTTGTCATAATGGTGCAGCGTCTTAACGCTGACCTGGCATATTTTAGAAAACTCTCCGATCTGCAGCATCCTTTCCTGCTCCTTTCGTATTGCGATAGATTCGAATCTATGGTCAGTTTACCTTCTGACCCTGGAGGAGGGTCAAGGCTTTTTTCAAGTTTTTGATTGTGTCACTCAAAGCAATACTTCCCTATCCGCAATCCGGCTGGCAAAGGCCCGGTCGTGCTCCACGAAAATCATGGCAGGTTTGAATTCCAGCAACAGCTGCTCGATCTGCATTCTGGAAAACACGTCAATATAGTTCAGCGGCTCATCCCACAGGTAAAGATGCGCCGATTCACAGAGACTCCGCGCAATGAGAACCTTTTTCTTCTGTCCCTGGCTAAAGCTTTCCATATCCTTTTCCATCTGCAACCTGCTGAAATCCAGCTTATTTAAAATGGCCCGGAACCGGCTTTCGTCGATTGCGCATTCCTTTGCGTAAGCGGAGAGACTACCACAAAGCCCCTCTGTATTCTGCGGGACATAGGAAATTTTCAAGCGGCTTCCTCTCTGAAATTCTCCGCTAAAAGTCACGTTTTCTCCCCGGATCAGCTTTAATATACTCGACTTTCCGCTCCCATTTCTACCTTTCAAAGCAATCCGTTCCCCCTGATGCAGGGTCAGGCTGACGGGAGCGCAGGCCGGGGAAGCTCCGTAATAAACCTGCAGATTTTCCATGGTAAGAAGACGGCTCGCATAATAGGTCAGAGGTTCCAGCTTCAGCTCAAAGGTGTGTTCCGTATTTTTTAAGAGTTCTGAAGTCTCGTCAAACTTTGCCTGTCTGCGGTTTTCAAGAGCTTTTGAGCGCTTCATCATCTTTGCCGCCTGAGCCCCGATGTGGCCCTTATCCGGCTTAATTCCCGATACCTTCTGCCCGTTCTTCGTTTTTTCAATTCGATCCGACCATCTGGCAGCCTGCTCCTTTGCCTGCTTCAGCCGCCGCATTTCCTTGTGCAGCTTTTGATGCTCCGCCTGCTCAAAGGCATCCCGCTTTATCCGGTTTTCATTCCAGGTAGAAAAATTCCCCTTTTGTATTTCAATGCTGGCCCGATTGATGGAAAGAATATGATCCACGCATTGATCCAGTAAAATCCGGTCATGTGAGACCAAAATAAAGCCCTTCTTTTTCCGCAGATAGTCTCCCATCTGCTCCCTAGCCTGCAGATCCAGATGGTTAGTCGGCTCGTCGATAAGAAGAAAATCCGTTTCCCGCGCAAAGAGAGCGGCCATCATGACCCTTGTTTTTTCTCCCCCGGACAAGGTATAAAAGGGTCGATACAAAATTCCTTCATCCGTCTCCATAAGAGAAACCTCCTTCTGTATCTTCCACAAAGGCGCATCCCCTGCAAAAACATCTGCCGCACATTCTTCTTCATCCCTGACTGTGAGAGGGAAGTATTCAAAGGAAGCAGAGGTGGAGATCTTGCCATCATACCGGTGCTTTCCCATCAGCAGATTTAAAAGCGTTGTCTTTCCTCTTCCGTTCCTTCCAATAAGTCCCAGCTTCCAGTCCGTATCCAGCTGAAACGAAACCTTCTCGAAAATTGTATCATAACTGCCTTCATAGGCAAACGTCAGATTACTTACTGTAATCTTTGACATTTCGCATCACCTCCTGCTTGCTGCATGAAATTAAAACTTGCGTCCATTATAAAACCGCAGGAAACGTTGAACCCTGCGGTTCATAAACATGAAGCAATTCTTCTGCGCAAGCAAAAAGATGCCGACCAAAGCCACATGCTTTGGCTGATTTATGAAAAAGCCTTCGGATGGTAACCTTTCCTGCTGACTGTACAAAAAACAGAGATGCTATAGGCAACACAAACTAAAAGACAGCCGCCTGCCCATACTCGTTTTTTGATACAGATTTCTGTTAGCAAGAAAAATTACGCATCTTTTCACCTCAATTCTTTTTTGATTTCCTGTATAGTGTAGCATGAAGGGGTGAATCAGGTCAAGAGGATTTTATCTTGCGCAGCTCATTTGCGAACCTGAAGTGAGGGTTAATATTGTATTTCCAAACCTTGTATAGCACCCTCTAAATGACTACTTGTAATAGGGAAAAAGGTATGATATAATTGGAAATAATTAAGTGAATCTTTTCATGCCATGATAAAAGAACTCACAATGGAGGTAGTGAACATGAAAAATAAATTCTTATTCTATCTTTTTGCTGCTCTCGCTATTTCACTATCAAATGTTATGTGTGCTGTAGTTGCTTATAATTATTGCAGTATGCAATGGGGCATCCGATATGCCGGATATAGTGCTCCGGCAAACACGGCCTTTTTCTTGATTATCCCCTATGCCATCGGAATTGTGATATGCGCTGTATTGTCCAGGTTTTTCCACAAACGCTCTGAAGGATATACTACTGGGGTCTCTATGTAAATTCACAAACTTTTTACAATGTCTGCCACAGGAACATGTTATCTTCAAAAAAGGCCCCCAGCTCCCCCTTGTCCTTCATCCAGGAAAGATACGAACGTATGGTGCTCCCCACAAGGACATGCTGTTCAAAATTCATGGCAAGACCGTACTGGCAGAAAATCTGCTGAAGGATCCCTTCAAAGCTCATCGGCTCTCTGCAGATGACCCGGAGCTTTTGCGCGATTTCATAGACCTTGTCCCGGTTGCAGGCAGTCAGCTCTGTCATGTCCTTTGTCACTTCCGCGTGGGCGGGAACAAAGATCTCCCCTTCCAGACGCTCTACCATATCCAGGGTGTTCAGATAGGCCCCCACATCGTAAATGAAGGATATCGCGTATTTTTCCAGCGTTTCTTTGCTGCTGACGCAGTCTGCGAGAAATAGGACCCCATCCGGCCCCCGAAAGCCTGTCATATCAAAGAAATGTCCTGGCAGAGAGATGGGCTCGAATTCCCCGGGGAAGCTCTCATGGGAAAAGTCCGTCACGCAGCTTTCCTTTGCCATCAAGAATTTGTGGCGCAATTCTTTAAATGGGTATCCGCCGTAGAGAAAAGAAGGCTCCAGGATCGGATGCTCTGTAAAAGCAGCCTCAATTCCGCCGGCAAAAATCCTGCAGCCGGTTTGGCTTTGAAGGTAGCGGTTACCTCCGATATGATCCGCATTGGAATGGGTGTTTAAAATCCCCAGAAGCTTCCACCCCTGCTTTTCTAAAATCTGCCGTACCTTGCGGCCCGCGTCCTTATCGTTTCCGCTGTCAATGAGATACACATTTTGTTCATCCTGCAGACACACGCCTATTTTAGCAGGGCAATTGATGTAATAACTTCTTTCACTGAGCCGTATTAATTCGTACATGGCCGCACCTCCTTATCTGTGTGTAAAGCGGCGAACAACACAATGGCGGATTTAACTTATTACTTAATCTGCCCATATATTAGCACACCTGCTGTGTGCCTTCAAGACCCATTGCTAAACAATCGCTTTTTTAGTTGCTTGATTTTTGCGTTGCAATAGGTTATGTTTTAGTTTATACTACCGATAAAATCTATTGTATCCTGAGATTTAAGAAATGAGAAACGAGGTGTGAGATGAAAGAACGGGTAAAAGCTTTTTCCATTGATTTTGTCATTCTGCTGCTGGCCTGTGCCTCCAGCGCATTTGCGGTTGTAAGCATTATGATACCCAACGGGCTGACCTTGGGCGGAATTACCGGTATTGCGCGTATCCTCCAAAAGTTCATGAATATCAATTTTTCCATTTTGTACTATGGGCTGTCTCTCATTGTGCTAGTTTTGGTGGTTCTATTTTGGGGATGGAAGGAAGTAAAGAAAGTTCTGCTTCTTTCCGTCATGTACCCGGCCGTTCTCTTTGTCTTTGAACAGCTTTCCATTGAGCTGCTGGAAGCAGAAGACGTCCTGCTGGGGGCCGTATTCTGTGGGGTGTTTACAGGCATTTACCTGGGGCTTGTCTTCTGGCGGGGATATGCCTCGGCAGGATCGGATGCTCTGTCTAAGATTATCCGCAAAAAGCTGTTTCCCGGGGTTGCCCTTACCAAGATCCTTTTGTGCATCGATGGGGCTGTCATCATCGCTTCCGCCTTTGTATATGGCAGAAACGTGGCCCTCTATGCCCTCATCACTCAGATGATCATTACCAAAACCTCGGAAATGATCCTCTACGGCTTTGAAGATAAAATCGTCCAGCTTACTATTATCACGGGCAAAAGCGATGAAGTGCGGGATTATATTATCACGGATCTAGAGCGGAGTCTTTCCATCTTTGACGGAAGAGGCGGCTACTCCAACCGGGATATGCACCAACTGGTGCTCCTGTGCTCCCTAAGGGAAAGCATGCTTGTAAAGAAAAAGCTGGCTGCCATCGATCCGCAGGCCTTTGTCACCGTCACTAGGGTGGAGACCGTCTGGGGCACAGGAAGAAGCTTTAAAGATATTCGTAAGGACAGCGAATAAAAAGTGAAAGGGACGAAGAAAACACATACGCAAAAGGGACGCTGAAAGCCATATTCGGCAGCGCCCCTTTTCCTTATGATATTTTATTTTATGGAATTTGCTTTTTTGACTGCTTTATCTACTGAAGTCATGACCGCGCTGGAAAAACCTTCCTCCAGTAGGGATCTGTAGCCTTCAATGGTAACACCTCCCGGAGAGCACATTTCGCTGACTCTGGATTTTGGCTCGTCCCCCGATTCGTCCAGCACCATGGCCACGCCCATCATATTTTTGATGACGATATTTTTGGCATCGCTGCGGCTGAAGCCCATGTATACACCTGCATCAACCAGGGCATCCGCCATTTGGTACAGCCACATGGGGCCGGAGCAGCTATAGGCTGTAAATGCATTAAACATGGATTCGGGCAAATACATGGTCTGGCCCAAGGCGTTCAGAATCTTTGTTACGAACTGCTTTTCCTCTGCCCCTATATTGCTGTTTAAGCAGGCCGCGCTGTGGCCGTTTCCCGACTGGCTCAGTGTGTTGGGCATGACACGTACAATCTTTTTCTCCGCTCCTAGGGCTGCTTCCAAAGAAGCGATCGTCACTCCGGCTGCAATGGAAAGGATGATGGTCTCCTTTGCTGCCACATTTTTGATGGTTTCCACCACAACTGGCACGATCTTGGGAAGAACTGCAATGACAATCATATCCGCTGTCACCATGACTTCCTGAGCATCCGTTACTGCCGTGATGCTGTATTCATTTTTCAAATATTTACAGCGATCCGGGTTCAGCTCACTTACAATAATGTCTCCAGCTTGGCACACTTCCCTTTTCAGCAGGCTGCAGATGATCCCCTCCGCTATGTTTCCTCCGCCGCAGAATACAAGTTTCTTTCCCATCTTCCTTTATCCTCCTTCATTCTTCCTTATGCAAAAACACCCCGCTTGCCTCAGCTCCCAAAGCCCTAGCAAACGGGGATTTATCGATCCTCTACATTCCTGTTTTTCCTGTTAAAAATATATCTGTGCGCATGGTCTACTTATTGCGTACTGCCGCCTGTGCTGCTGCCAGTCTTGCGATTGGTACTCTGAACGGTGAGCAGGATACATACTGCAGGCCGATCTTGTGGCAGAACTCAATGGATTTTGGTTCGCCGCCGTGTTCGCCGCAGATGCCGAGCTTGATGTTAGGCCTTGTAGCCTTACCCTTTTCAACTGCCATTTTAACCAGCTGGCCTACACCTGTCTGGTCGATGGACTGGAACGGATCTTCTTCAAAGATATTCTTGTCTCTGTATTCCTTGATGATCTTGCCAGTATCGTCTCTGGAAAATCCGAAGGTCATCTGGGTCAAGTCGTTTGTACCAAAGGAGAAGAATTCTGCTTCTTCTGCAATTTCATCGGCAGTCAGAGCTGCTCTTGGAATTTCGATCATGGTACCGATAAGGTAGTCGAATTTCACTCCTTCACGATCCATAACCTTTTCTACTGTCTTAACAACGGTAGCCTTTACATCAGCCAGCTCCTTCTTCATGCCTACCAACGGAATCATGATTTCCGGAGTAATGTCGAGACCCTTTTCTTTTCTCACTTCAATAGCAGCCATGATAATAGCTTCTGCCTGCATTTCCGCGATTTCCGGATAAGTTACGGCCAGACGGCATCCTCTGTGACCCAGCATTGGGTTGAACTCGTGGAGCTCTTCTGTTTTTTTAGCCAGCTTTTCATAAGGAACGTTGATCTGTTCGGAAAGCTGTTTGATTTCTTCGTCCGTATGCGGCAGGAATTCGTGGAGAGGCGGATCCAGCAGACGGATCGTTACTGGTCTGTCGCCCATCACTTCGTAAATTCCCTTGAAATCGCCCTTCTGGAATGGAAGCAGGAAGGAGAGCGCTTCTCTTCTTTCTTCTTCGGAGTCAGCCAGGATCATTCTTCTTACAGCTGGGATTCTTTCATCTTCAAAGAACATATGCTCTGTTCTGCAAAGACCGATACCTTCTGCTCCAAAATCTACTGCCTGTTTTGCGTCCCTCGGGTTGTCCGCATTGGTTCTTACCTTCAGTGTGCGGATTTCATCAGCCCACTGCATGATGGTTCCAAAATCGCCGGAGAGTTCGGGCGGAACCGTCTTAATCTGTCCTTTGAGAACATCGCCTGCAGTACCATCCAGGGAAATGTAATCGCCTTCCTTAAATACGGCATCGCCGATGGCTAGAGTTTTGCCTTCTTCATCTACTTTGATTTCCGCGCATCCGGATACACAGCACTTACCCATACCTCTTGCAACTACTGCTGCATGGGAAGTCATGCCGCCTCTTGCTGTCAGGATACCTTCTGCAGCTACCATACCTGCCAGATCTTCTGGAGAAGTTTCCAGTCTTACCAGGATGGCAGGATCGCCATTTTCTGCTGCAGCTACTGCATCTGCTGCGCTGAAGTAAATCTTACCTGTTGCAGCGCCTGGTGAAGCAGGAAGTCCTTTTGTCAGCTTTGCTGCGGCCTTTAGCTCTGCATCGTCGAATTTCGGGTGGAGCAGCTGGTCGATCATAGCTGGCTCTAATCTTGTTACAGCAGTCTTCTTGTCGATGAGACCTTCTTTTTCCATGTCTACGGCAACCTTAACGGCAGCAGCTGCTGTACGTTTGCCGTTTCTGGTCTGCAGCATGAAGAGCTTATTTCTTTCTACAGTAAATTCCATGTCCTGCATGTCTGTATAATGTTTTTCCAGAAGCTCGGAAATTCTGGTGAATTCTTTATATACATCCGGGAATGCCTGTGCCATTTCAGCAATAGGCTGCGGTGTACGAATACCAGCCACTACGTCTTCTCCCTGAGCATTTACCAGAAATTCGCCGAAGAGTGCTTTTTCTCCGTTTGCAGGGTTTCTTGTGAAAGCAACGCCTGTGCCGGAAGTATCGCCCATATTTCCAAATACCATGGACTGTACGTTTACAGCAGTTCCAATGCTGGAAGGAATATCGTTGAGCTGTCTGTAGAGGATGGCTCTTTCGTTATTCCAGGAACGGAATACGGCCATAACCGCTTCCATCAGCTGATCCTTTGGCTCCTGCGGGAAGTCTCTTCCCATTTCTTTCTTTACCAGAGCTTTGTAATCAACGATGATGTCCTTCAGGTGCTCTGTGGTGAGATCAACGTCGAAATTGCAGCCTTCCTTTTCCTTCTTAGCATCAAAGATAGCGTCGAACTTGGATTTGGCAATTTCCATTACAACATCGCCGAACATCTGAATGAATCTTCTGTAGCTGTCATAAGCAAATCTTGGGTTTTCTGTCAGCTTTGCAAGACCTTCTACTGTCTGGTCGTTTAATCCCAGATTCAGAATTGTGTCCATCATTCCAGGCATGGAGATCTTTGCTCCGGAACGTACGGATACCAGCAGAGGGTTTTCCACGCTGCCAAACTGTTTGCCGGTTACATTTTCAAGATCGGAGAGCTTTGCAAAGATATCTTCTACAATATCATCTGCGATAGTCTGGTTCTCTTCATAGTAACGGTTGCAGGCTTCCGTAGTAACAGTAAATCCAAATGGTACCGGAAGGCCAATCTTTGTCATTTCTGCCAGATTTGCACCTTTGCCTCCCAGCAGGTCTTTCATATCTTTAGAGCCTTCATTGAATGAGTAAACAAACTTTTTCTTTTCCACTTTTAAAATCTCCCTTGCTTAAAATATTAATTTTTCTTCTATATACTTTTTAACCTGATCCACAGGAATCCGGATCTGATCCATTGTATCTCTGTCACGAATGGTAACGCATTTATCTTCTTCTGTATCAAAGTCAACACAGATACAGAACGGCGTTCCGATTTCGTCTTCTCTGCGGTAGCGCTTTCCAATGGAGCCTGCCGCATCGTAATCCACATTAAAGTATTTTGATAATTCTTCATGAATTGGCTCTGCCACATGTGCCAGCTTTTTAGCCAGCGGAAGCACTGCAGCCTTAAATGGTGCAAGCGCTGGATGGAAACGCATAACGGTTCTTATATCTTCTTTTCCCTTACTATCCGTCAGTACTTCCTCATCATAAGCATCCACGAGGAATGCCAAGGCTACGCGGTCTGCGCCAAGGGATGGTTCAATGCAGTAAGGAACATATTTTTCACCGGTCTCCTGATCCATATAATTCATTTCCTGCCCTGAATGCTCAATATGCTGCTTCAGGTCAAAATCGGTCCTGTCTGCAATTCCCCAAAGCTCACCCCATCCAAATGGGAACAGATATTCAATATCCGTTGTAGCGTTGCTGTAATGGGACAGCTCTTCCTGTTCGTGATCCCGCAGCCGGATATGCTCTTCCTTCATACCCAGGTTTTTGAGGAAAGCTACGCAGTATTCCTTCCAGTAAGCAAACCATTCCAGATCTGTTCCTGGCGCGCAGAAAAATTCCAGTTCCATCTGTTCAAATTCCCTGGTCCGGAAGGTAAAGTTTCCAGGGGTAATCTCGTTTCGGAAGGACTTTCCGATCTGAGCTATGCCAAAAGGAATCTTTTTTCTGGAAGTTCTCTGGACATTGCGGAAGTTTACGAAAATTCCCTGGGCAGTTTCAGGTCTTAAAAAGAGTTCCGATTTAGAATCCTCTGTTACGCCCTGGAAGGTCTTGAACATCAGATTAAACTGACGAATACCGGTAAAATCCGCTTTGCCGCAGTCCGGACATGTAATATTTTTTTCCTTTATGAATTCTTCCAGCTTTTCGTTGGACCATCCATCTACTATAATATCGCTGATTCCCTCTGTCTTGAGATACTCTTCAATCAGCTGATCAGCCCGGAATCTGGATTTACATGCCTTACAATCAATGAGCGGATCTGCAAATCCGCCTACATGACCGGAAGCCACCCATGTCTGGGGGTTCATCAGTATTGCTGCATCAAGTCCCACATTGTACTTGGATTCCTGCACAAACTTTTTCCACCATGCCTTTTTTACGTTGTTCTTGAATTCAACGCCCAGAGGACCGTAATCCCATGTATTTGCCAGACCTCCGTAAATTTCGGAGCCCGGATATACAAATCCCCTGTTTTTTGCCAGGGCGGTAATTTTGTCCATCGTCACTTCTTTACTCATTACTGTATATTACCTACCATTTCTTTTTTTATTTATTTTTCTTCTTCAGCCGTATCTTCCGCTTCTGCCTTAATTTCTTCTGCTGTCTCTGCCAGCTCTTCGGAAACAGAACTTTCCATTTCTTCTATATCGTCATCCACAGCTTCTTCTCCGTCTTCTGTAAAGCAGCTGGAAAAATCAATGTCTTCTTTTTCTTTTTTGACCTTGCTGATGGCATCAGAAGCCTTTGCTCTGGCATTCTGATAAATGTCCGATCCCCTGTCCTTTACGTCCTGATAAAAATCGGCGCCCCGCTCTTTTACTTCATCGGCAACAACGCTGCCCTTTTCTACCACCGTACCGACTGTATCCGACACTGTATCGCTTACATCAATGATCGTTCCATCATCCTTTACTACTTCTACGGTACATTTGAAGCCGAATGCGGCGATTACACCCAGAATTGCACCCCATGGCGCAATAACTGTTCCGATAATTCCAAGGTTCACAGGAATGTTTAATACGATTTCGTCTTCTCTCTTTACGAGAATCTTGGCAACATTTCCTTTTTTGATCAGCTCCTTCAAATTGTCTAAAACAGCAGTCCCCTGCTTGCCAATGGATGAGCTTTCCTTGCGGTCAATGGTTTCCTCAATGCTGATAATTGCATCTACCACACTTCCGTCCGCAGCCTCCAGCGCTTCCTTTGCCTCCGCATAACTCACGCCTGTTCGGTCTTTGACCAATTCGATTTTTTCCAATGTGATCTCCATGATATATAACCTCCTATATTCAATACTCCGTTAAAAAGCTCTCGCTCTTTAATTCACCAATGTCCAAATAATATGCTGCATAATGTTTGATCAGCCTCTGCAGCCTTTTACAGACCCCTTCGTCCAGTGCCAGATTTTCAAATTTTTTCAGCGAATGGCCTGCAAAATACTTTAATATATCTACTATACCAAAATTAACAGGATAAATCAATGTATCGTTGGCAGAAATTTCAAGGTTATGTCCACAATTTTGACAAACAATGCCCCCATCCTTAATGCTGAACCGCACTGAAGGATTTTCTTTTGTGCAGGGACTGCCACAGAGGACACACTCATCAAGCTGCGGCATAATGCCCATGATTTTCAGAGTTTTCACTTCATATGCTAAAACCAGCGTTCCGTGGCCCTTTTGCCGTTTTTCCATCATCTGAAGAAAATCCAAAATCAAGTTGAACATTGCCTGCGCCGGCTGTTCCTCAGGCAAAATTTTTTCTGTAAACTCCAGAATATAGGCGCTGTACATATATTTATCCACATCCTCGCCCAGTCTGTAATAGCTTTTCAGCACCTGCGCGCCGTTGATATTATAGGATTCCCGGTTCTTAAACAGCTCATACCTGCCATACGTAAAGGGTCGCATGGCCAAAGCGGACTTGTTTTTTCCACGTTCGCTGATACTGGTTCCCGCGCTGATCTTTCCGTACTTTTTGGAAAACAGGAGAACCATCCGCCGTCCGTATGCAGTTTTGACCTGCCTCAGTATGATGCCTTCTGTGTCTGTAATCATGATGGTCCGCCTTACTGCTCTTTATATCCGAAGTTGGAGAGGGCAAAATCGCTGTCACGCCAGTTTTCCTTTACCTTTACCCAGGTCTGAAGGAAGACCTTTGTCCCCAGCAGGGCTTCGATCTCCTCTCTCGCGCTTTTTCCTATTCCCTTCAGCTTTCTTCCGTCTTTTCCGATGATGATGCCTTTATGGGATTTCTTTTCACAGTAAATTACAGCGCCGATCCTGGTAATCTTCGGCGACTCCTTATAACTTTCGATTTCCACCGCCACTCCGTGAGGGACTTCATCCTGCAGGTACAAAAGCAGTTTTTCCCGGATAATCTCGCTCACAATAAAGCGTTCCGGATGATCGGTTACCATGTCCTCTGGAAAATACATGGGACCTTCTTCCAGAAATTCTTCTGCAGCAGCAATTACATCATCTATATTTTTCCCTTCTGAAGCCGAAGTTCCGATTATTTTTGTAAATAGTCCCGTTTGTTCGTATTCCTCATAAATCTGACGAAATTCCTCTGGTCCCAGCTTGTCAATTTTGTTGATGACGAGAAGTCTGGGAGTTTGGATTTCTTTGAGAAGCTCCAGGATATATTTATCTCCCGGTCCTGCGCTTAAAGCATCGTCTGTGATGAAAATAACCGCATCCACCTCTTTGAAGGTTCCGATTGCCGCCTCTGTCATAAAATCGCCCAGCTTGTTTCTGGGCTTATGTATGCCTGGCGTGTCGATAAATATCATCTGCAGGCTGTCCTCATCCTTGTCCGTACGGGTGTAAATGCCCCGTATGGTATTTCTGGTAGTCTGGGGCTTGTCTGTTGTAATAGCGATTTTTTCACCTAAAATCGCATTGAGCAGGGTGGATTTTCCCACATTTGGCCTGCCTATAATGCTGATAAATCCTGATTTCATTCTGTCTCCAATCGAAAGCCTTCCGGCAGCAACGCAGAAAGCGGCTGCGTCCTCAGGCTGTTTTCATCTTTTCCTGTAATAACATCAATCTGCGGGCAGAATTCGTACATAAACTGCCTGCAGATGCCGCAGGGCAGAGCCTCTCCGCCGCTGGAAGCGATGGCAATGGCATGAAAGTTTCTCTCACCCTCTGAAATGGCTTTTACAAAAGCGGTCCTCTCCGCGCAAATGGTTGCGCCATAGGATGCGTTTTCCACATTAACACCTGTGTAAACAGCGCCCCCCTCGGTCAGCAGCGCCGCCCCCACCTGAAAATGGGAATAAGGCACATAAGCGTTTTCCTTTGCTTTGTCCGCTATGCGGTATAATTCTTTGTAATCCATATTTCTACCTTTCCAGCTCAAGCTGCTTCATCACTGTTTCTTCTTTTTTGCGCATCTGCTGCCTGTCCTCTTCTTCCATATGATCATAGCCCAAAAGGTGGCATATGCTGTGAATAAAGAGATAAACGATTTCCCGCTCCAGGCTATGTCCGAATTCCTCTGCTTGGGATCTGGCCCGCTCTGTACAGATAACCACATCACCAAGGAGAAGCTGCCCTTTCTGCGGGATTTCATTTAAGTCCGCATACTGGGGAAAGGAAAGAACGTCCGTCACCTGATCGATCCCCCGGTACTGATGGTTGAGCTCCTTGATTTCCTCGCCTGTGACAAAGCTCAGGCTTACCTCCGCCCGCTCCGGAGAAATCCCCTCCTCCCGGATGCATAATGCGGCGCCCTCTTCCATTTTTTCAAGCTCCGGTATTTGCTGTCCTTCTGTATCGCAAAGTATCTTCATCTTATTCATCCTCCGTGTAAGAGTGGGCCTGATAATATTTATCATAGGCGCCGATGATCTTTTTGACCAGCTCATGGCGCACAACGTCCACATCCTTCAGATAACAAAAATCAATGCCTCTTACATTTTTTAAGATCTTGGAAGCCTCCACAAGACCGGACCTTTTTCCTCTGGGCAGATCCACCTGGGTAATGTCACCGGTTACTACGATCTGCGATCCAAAGCCCATACGGGTGAGAAACATTTTCATCTGCTCCCTGGTGGTATTCTGGGCTTCGTCTAAGATAATAAAGGAGTTGTCCAGAGTTCTGCCCCTCATATAGGCCAGAGGGACAACCTCAATGGCCTCCTTTTCCTTGAGCCGCTGGGCGCTTTCCCGTCCCAAAACATCATACAGGGCATCGTATAAGGGCCGCAGGTAAGGATCCACCTTTTCCTGCATATCGCCGGGCAGAAATCCCAGCCGTTCCCCCGCTTCCACGGCAGGTCTTGTGAGAATGATTTTCTGCACTTCCTTGTTTTTAAAAGCATGAACTGCCATGGCAACGGCAATGTAGGTTTTTCCTGTTCCGGCAGGACCAATGCCAAAGACGATATCCCGTTTGCGGATGCTCTCCACATATTTTTTCTGACCTAGCGTCTTTGGCCGCAGCGGCTTTCCCTTATGCGTAAAGCAGATAATGTCCTTGTCAATGTTGCTGCCTTCATAGGACAGCCCTTCACTTTTTAATGCAATGACATAATTGATTTTCTGCTCATCCAGCTTTTCCCCTGATGTGAGAATCTCCGTGAGTTCAGCGACCACCGCAGCAGCCCGCTCTGCGTCCTTCCCTCTCAGAATCAGTTCGTTATCCCGCTGCATCACATCCACTTCCATGTTGTCTTTTAAAATCCGGATGTTGGCATCCAGGTTTCCGAACAATTCTCTCCTGTCAATCTCCTCGCTGATTGTCACCTTCTTTAGATTTTCTGTCTGGTTTATCAACTATAATCTCCTCTTCTATTCCTATTTGCTGCAGGGTTTCTAATGTCACACCTATAGTTATTATATTTTTTTCCCGGGAAAAATTCAAACTTTTATTTAAAATTTGTGCATTCTTTGGCAAATTTTCTTTTGCGTACTGCCGAATCTGCGCATTTATAGTCCTGTTCAGCTGGGAATTCTGGATTTCCCTGTCGGTGAGAATCACCTCTTCTATGGAAACCAAATCGATCTTGAGGCGAAAGGGGCGGATGATATTGATCAGGTTCTGGGATTTTATCTGAGAAGCTTCATACGAATTCAGAGCCTTTGCCATATTATGATCGTTGATAGAAATACCCCATATCTTGTTTCCGGTCCCGGTTCGGACTCTCTCATACCTGGGGGCATAAAAATTGAGACGCTTGGGGATCTTGGCTTCTACCGTTCCCTCAGCATGAACATAGGTCTCCGTTTTGTCCGCAGATTCCGTTCCATAGGCCACATTCCGCAGAGGCACGGTGCCTGTAATCAGAATATCCCCTTTTTTTACGTAACTTCCGTCATCTGCTGCCCGCAAACCTTCAATTGGAATAATTTTGCTGATATAGCCCGCCTTATCCGCTACAATATTACAGGGCTTTTTCTTTTCAACTTTTGTTTTTACCGGTTTGGCGCCTTCGGCAATGGAGACCTCCGCCATGTTGCCGCTGAATTTGATCCCCGCCCATGTGATTTCATCGTACTCCTCGTAAAGCTTTATTTTCACTTTATTCAGATCCACATCCTTTCTGCAGCCCTCGTAAAGCCCTGCCGCAGCAAGCGTCTGCCGCAGATGGGGCTCGTCAATTTTTTCATACCCGTTTACCCGTATTTCCGCAATGAACAGATTTTGATAATAGAGAAAAGCAGCAAACAGCAGTATTCCCGCAATGGTAATCTTTTTCTTCCACATCATCCGGGCATGGTGCCGGTAGCCGCCGTCCTCCAGCACCGTTATTTTATAGGCGCTCTTGGCCAGCTTTTTCAGCTTTCTGAAGTCCCGGTAGCTTATAGCCAGGGTAATTTCCAAATCGCTTACAAATACCAACTGTTTTATGCGGATGTTCTGCTTCATGCATTTTCCCACCAGCCGGTCAAGCTGAAAGCCCTCAATTTTTATCTTCCTGTAATGCTCTGTAAAACTGGAGTTGTTCCAAATCACCTGTGATCAGCATCCTTTCATCTTTCAGTTCTTTGATAACCAGATTCTTTCCTGTAACCGATGTAAAACGCTGTCCGCTTGATACAATAACCTGATTCTGGGAAAGCAGCATCAGCTTTTTCACATTGTCCAAAATAACGGTATTGCCGCTGACCAGCACCCGGGGCATATTGATAGCAAAGTCAAACAGCAGTTCATCTTTAATGGCCATATCTCCTCCTTATTCTCCTTTCATTTTTATGAAAAGCCGCCGCCGAATATACCGGGAATTTAGCTGCTGCCTAGTTCTATCTGCATCAGCCATCGGATGCAGAACGGATGCTGTCTGCGCAGGTCTGGGGTTATGGTTTTCAAAAAAGATATTCTACTGTAAAAATTCCTGCTTTAGAAAGCTGTCAAAAGGCCGGGAATATGGTATGATTAGGATTGTTAAAAATCAATTACAAAAAATGAAAATAGAAGGGACTGATAAATTTGACCAACCGATACGATTATCACACACATACGGCTTTTTCCGATGACTGCGATGTGCCTATGAAGGAAATGATCGAGGAAGCCATCCGCTGCGGCCTTACAGAGCTTGCCATTACGGATCACTATGACCCGGGCTACCAGGATCCGGAATTTCCCTTTGCGCCGGATTTTGAAGCTTATCACAAAGCGCTCCTGGAGGCGGAGCGGCAATATGCGGATCGCATTACCATTGTCAAGGGAATGGAAGTTGGTATTATGGAAAGCCAACTTGATGAATGCCGCCGGGCGGTGCGGGACTTTCCCTATGATTTTATCATCGGCTCCTTTCACTGCATTCATGGCAAGGATCTGTTCCGCTATGATTATTCACAGGTCGATGGTCCTGCTTTTATTGAGGAATATTATACCAACGTAAACGAGTGCCTGAAAGAATATATGGATTACGATATTGCTGGTCATTTGACCCTGGTGGATCGCTATATCGGAACAATCTACGATTACACGCCTTATATGGATATTCTGGAGGATACACTAAAGACGATTATCTATCATGGAAAGGGGCTGGAAATCAACACATCCAGCTTTAAATACGGCACCGGCATCTGGCTGCCGCGGGAAGAGATCCTCAGGCTCTACCGGGAGCTGGGCGGGGAAATTCTCACCTTTGGATCCGACTCACACATGCCAAAATACTTTCGGGATCATTTTGATGAAGCTAAGGAGCTTGCAAGAAGTTTGGGATTTCGCTATGAATGTACTTTTCGGCAGCACAAGCCGGAGTTTCACAAACTGTAAAGAGGGCTTTGTCTAATTTTGCAGGTTCATATCCGATCCATAAAAAAAACGGGCGCTTCCATCTCAGAAAAGCGCCTGTTTTTTATGCAAGGTCTCTAACGCCTCATTTTATCCCCATCCAGGAGGAAATGACCATGCGCTGCACCTCGCTTTTTATTCATTATCCTTCACATACCTTCGGCTTTTTCTTTCGCCTTCGCTGCGCAGCAACCCCTCATTAACCATATTTTTGAGCAGCCTTTTTACCGTTGATTCTGCCAAGCCGAGCAATGTCTTTGCTTCTCCATTGTTGATGGCTCCATGGTCTTCAACATACTTTAACACCTGCTACTCTCGTTCAGCCTGTATCGGTTTTTTTTGTTATTTGCCTTTTCCTCCTCCGATATTTCCGCAAACTCAGGGTTGATATAGATGACTGCCATAGTGTAATCATCTGCCTCATTATCCGGTAAAAATTTTAAATCCGGAGATCCATTTGCGGCCAGAGCATCTTTCGCGCGGCGAATCCCGGATCCATAAGATTCAATCAGATCAAGAGCAAAGAACATATCCTTTAATTCTGGATTTAAATATTTCCTGTCATCAAAGCTGCGCTAATTATTCATTGCTTCGATTGTAACCGACGGCATGGGGCGGTTATGATTGATAAATGTAATTCTGTCGCTATACACATAAATCCCGATATAATTCGGCAACTCATATCGCTTGTGCAGAATACAGTTTGTCGCCAGTTCTTCAAAAGCCGCAAGTGGCCAGTTATGCACAATTCTATGCTCGATTTTGTCCGCATCCCGAATTGTATAAGACATCTGGATATTTTCTTCAAAATATTTGCTGACCATTTTCGCCTGAATCCATATAGGCCCATCAAATACCTTTGCTTCCATTCGATCCGTCCCATTTATCTCTCGAATCACTTCAACATGCGCATTGGGAATAAATTTTTCCGGTTTATCCGCAAACATCAAAACAGCAAAGTTCTTTGCACGGTGGCCTCCATACTCGCTTTCACTGATCAGTCCCATGCTTTGCGCCATCTCCAGCTTGGACATGCTGCGAATATCCTCTTTTGCATTGGTGGCAATAAGGTATTCCTTCATATATTCATAGTTCAGATCATCAATTGTCGCAGTTTCATTTAAATTAGAGCTGAATGTATAGTTTGCAAACTTCCGCAGAAGCTCAAATTCCTGCAGCAGATTGGGCAGTACGGTATCCCGCTTTACACGGATATATCGCCCTGCCTTGAGAGCTATCTCTTTATCCCGTTCTGCTTTATTGCTCGTTTGATACGGACCCGCATTTCCCTGCTCCACTGCTACTGCAATATAATTTCGTCCAGCCAGCTCATCTGCGATGAGATGGTATCGAATCGACGGATGTATATTCGAAAAAAGCTTTTTCAGTGTATTTTCCGTCGTTTCAATCATAGACTCCTTCAGTCCGCTGATTGGCCTGACTGGCACCGCCTTTTCCCCAGTATCCTTATTATCCACTTCTTCTACACCAATATAAATGAGCCCAATCTCCCGGTTCATATAATTATTAGCATAGGCACAAGCAGTCTTTAATATCCCTGCCTTGAAATTAACGGATTTTTTATATTCAATATAGTCATTTTCTACATGATCCTGCTCAAGAATCGTGTGCGCCATGCGTTTAATATCCTCAAGCTGCAAAATATACGCCTCCTGTCATCCTCTGCTATTCTTCCCCCGCATCCTCAAAATGCTCCGCCAGCTGATATTTAGACGGATCTCTTCCCTCAAGCTCGGCGATATTGCGCCTTGCAATAGGCCGATAAATCCGGTTTTCCCCCACGCCCATATAAGCGGGCCGGATGATCTTATCCACGTTAATCAGCTCCTCAATTCGGTGCGCGCTCCAGCCTACTACTCTTGCAATGGCGAAGATCGGCGTGTAGAGCTCCAGCGGAATTTCCAGCATACGGTAAACAAGGCCGCTGAAAAAGTCCACATTCGCACTGACTCCTTTGTAAATTTTGCGCTTGTCTGCAATGACCTGCGGCGCCAGCTCTTCTACTGCGGAATACATGGCAAAGTCTTCCTCAAAGCCCTTTGCCTCCGCCAGCTTTCTTACAAAGCCCTTGAATATCTCCGCTCTGGGATCTGATACGCTGTAGATAGCATGTCCCATTCCGTAGATGAGGCCCTTCTCATCAAAGGCTTTTTTATCTACAATATCTTCCAGGTATTTTCTGATTTTTTCCTTATCCGAAATATCCTTGACTGTTTCCTTCAGATCCTGCATCATTTCCACAACTTTAATATTAGCGCCGCCGTGCTTCGGCCCCTTCAGAGAGCACAGAGCTGCTGCAATTACAGAATAAGTATCCGAACCCGCAGAGGTCACGACTCTGGTGGTGAAGGTGGAATTGTTGCCTCCGCCATGCTCCATATGCAGAATTAAGGCAATATCCAAAACCCGGGCCTCCAATTCCGTATACTGCATATTAGGCCGCAGCATTCTCAGCAGATTTTCCGCTGTGGAAAGGGTCGGATCCGGCCGATGTATATACATGCTGCTGTCCTGCTCATAATGGTTATACGCATGATATCCGTAAACTGCCAGCATGGGGAACACGCTGATCAGCATCATGCACTGCTGCAGCACATTGTCGATGGAAGTGTCCGTTGCTTTCGGATCATAAGAGGACAGATTCAGGACGCTTTTGGTCATGATATTCATAATATCCCGTCCCGGCGCTTTCATAATAATATCCCGCACAAAATTGGTGGGCAGGCGTCTCATCTGTCCCATGAACTGCTGGAATTCCGCCAGCTCGTCCTCTGTCGGCAGTTCTCCGAAAATCAAAAGATAAGCCAGTTCCTCAAAGCCGTACCGTTCTTCCACAATCGGCCCCCTCGTCAGCTCTTCAATACTGTAACCCCTGTAGTAAAGCTTCCCCTTGCACGGAACCTGGTGCCCCAGATATTCCTTGTAGGCTTCAATACGCGAAATAGATGTCAGTCCGGTCAACACTCCGATACCATTTTTATCACGCAATCCCCGATTTACATTATGCTCATGAAATAAATCATTTGTAATATAGTCATTTTCTCTGCAAATCTGAGCCTGTCTGCTCAGATAGTCCCTTACTCGTTTCATAGGCATAGTTCCTCCTGTTCCATTACCCCTCTATGATTTTCACATAATAACTCCTGTTTCTCGGCCCGTCGAATTCACAAAAATAAAGATCCTGCCAGATACCGAACACGATCGCTTCCTGGTGGATGAGCAGTGTCTGTGACGGGCCGCACACTGTGGTTTTGATATGGGCATGGGAATTTCCCTCCGCATGGCAGTACTGCCTGTCATGTGTCGGAAAGCTGTTCTCAAACCCATACAGCATATCGTGCACCACATCCGGATCGGCATTTTCGTTAATCGTAAAGCCCGCTGTGGTATGAGGCGAAAAGACAACCGCAATCCCCTCCTTTACCTGGCTATCCCTGATATCCTGACGTACAGCGTCTGTAACCTTGATCATCTGCTGTGGTTTTTTTGTTTGTAGTTTATGTTCATACAGATGCATGGAAAATCCCTCCCGCTTTCTTAATAGTTCTATTATAACAGATTTTACATATAATTCATACACCAAAATACCGTCAGCTCAAGAGCCCCTGATATGAAAAACGCCCATCTGCAAAGATTCCTCCTGCAGACAGGCATTCGTTACAAAATACAGCGTGCCGTTTCCCGGTCGGCACACGAACCATGCAGCGCCGCACAGGACTTACCAGCGGATAGGCTTTCCTTCCTTTTTCCAGTTGCGAAATTCTGCTGTTGCAGTAAACAGAGCATCGGATGATGAGTTAAGAGCTGTTTCACAGGAATCCTGTATCACCCCGATAATAAAGCCCACCCCTACTACCTGCATAGCGATTTCATTGGAAATACCAAACAGACTGCAGGCCAGCGGAATCAAAAGCAGACTGCCTCCTGCAACTCCCGAAGAACCGCAGGCAGAAACAGAGGCAACCAGACTCAGCAGCAGTGCCGTGGGAAAATCAATGGTTACGCCCAGCGTATTTGCTGCTGCCATCGTAAGAACCGTAATAGTAATAGCAGCTCCCGCCATATTGATGGTAGCCCCCAAAGGAATGGAGATGGAATACTTGTCCTTATCCAGCCCCAGAGATTCACATAAGGACATGTTCACCGGGATATTCGCTGCAGAGCTCCTGGTGAAAAAGGCCATAATGCCACTGTCCTTGACACATTTCAGCACCAATGGATACGGGTTTTGGCGGATATTCAAAAATACAATAATCGGATTCAATATAAACGCTACAAAAAACATGCAGCCTACAAGAACTAATATGATTTTTCCGTAGGAAACGAAGCTTTTAAGTCCTGTTGTGGAAATCGTTGTAAACACCAGCCCCAGAATTCCGAAAGGAGCGCAGTTAATGACCCAGCGGATTGCGGTGGAAAGCGCGTCGGAAATACTTCCCAGAACATCCTTTGCCGTATCGGAAGCTGCCCGAAGGGCCAGACCGAAAATAACCCCCCACACCAGAACGCCGATATAATTTGCATCTACAATTGCGCCGATAGGGTTGCTCACCGCATTGAGCAGCAGCGTCTTGATGACCTCCACAATTCCCTCAGGCGCCGTTGCCTCAGCGCCCTCTGCCAGTACCAGAGTAGATGGAAACAGAAAGCTCGCCGCAACAGCTGTAAAGGAGGACAGCAAAGTGCCGATGAGGTACAGCACAATAACCTGTTTCATATTGCTTGGGTTTTCCTTTTGATGTCTGCACAGAGAATGCATGACCAGAAAAAAGACCAACAGCGGCGCCAATGCTTTTAGCGCGCCTACGAAAAGCTCTCCTAAGATCCCGATACCGGAAGCCCCCGGCACCACAAGCCCCAGAATAATGCCTACGATCAGTCCCAGAATAATGCGTTTTACCAGGCTAATTGTATTCCATTTTTTTACTAAATTCATGATATCCCTCTTCTTTAAAGTTTTTTGATTACAGAGCCGAAAGCGTTGCCCGGCTCCCCTTAAATCCTGTCTGTAAGTATATACCATACTACTATAAAGTTTATCGGAATGGCGAAAAAAGTCAAGTTTAATCTTTTTTCAGTTTTATGCATATTTTCACATGAAATCCATCTTTCAAAAGAGCAGTTCCTGTGATACACTTATAGCAGCAGATTTACGTAAGAAAGGCGATCCTATGAATGAACTAAAACAAGTTTTTAATCAATGTCTTTTTGACCTGACTCCTGTAAAGGTCATTTTCAGCAATGTGCGGAAAAAATCTCTTCCTTACCGGAAAGTAGTTCTCCGTCCCGTGCTCCTCCAGGGAGAACTGGCTTTTCAGGCCGAGTACCAGTATGAAAAAAAGGCGATCCACGAAAATATCGCGCCTGATCAGATTGTCGGTACCTGCCTGGAGCTGATTCTGCGGGACTTCAAACAGATCAATCTCTTTACAGAGGAAGAAGATATTCAGATTCTGGCGGCCAAACCGGACAGGCCCCGCATTACAAGAAAGCCCGGCACCCTCTGCCGTGAGGCTCTGACCCACAATCAGTCAAAGCATTACATTATACCGGACAAGGCGCCCTGTGATTTTCTGATACATCTGGGTGTCATGGATGAAAAAGGCAATGTCCACCAAAAGCACTATTCCAAATTCCGCCAGATCAACCGTTTTCTCGAAATCCTTCAGGATGTCTTTCCCCGGTTTTCTCAGAAAAAGGATCGCCCTCTGCGGATTATTGATTTTGGCTGCGGCAAGGCGTATTTGACTTTTGCTCTATATTACTATTTAAAGGTTCTGCAGAATCTGGAGGTTGAGATTATCGGCCTCGATCTGAAGGAAGATGTCATCGCCTTTTGCAATCAGGTGGCAGCGGATCTCCACTATGATGAACTGACCTTTCTCATGGGCGATATTGCGGATTACACAAACGACTATGCGGATATGGTGGTCACCCTTCATGCCTGTGATACTGCAACCGATTTTGCTCTGATTAACGCGGTACACTGGAATACAGAAGTTATTTTATCCGTCCCCTGCTGCCAGCATGAACTCTTCAGCCAGATCCAAAACGACCTGCACCAGCCCATGCTGAAACACGGGATTATCAAAGATCGATTTACAGAACTCCTCACAGACAGCCTTCGCGGCCTAAAGCTGGAGGCCTGCGGGTACAATGTAGCTATGATCGAATTTACCAGCCTGGAGCACACCTCCAAAAATATTATGATAAAGGCTGTAAAAACCCGTAAGGAAAACCTGGAAGCTGCTCAAGAGTATGAGACCCTGAAACGGTTTTACAACGTGTCGCCTGCCATTGACGGGCTGGGGAAATAATTGAGCCTAGGAAAAAACAGAAAAAAGCAGAGTATACACCTTTGGGGAAGAGTGCAAGATACTCTGCTTTCTTTTTCGCATTTTTTAAGATCTGCTATAATCCTTTTCAGCTACTTTCCTTGTCTGGTGGCCCCACCTTTTTCCAGTGCTTCCCTCTCAGAAGGGCTCATTTTCTGTGGGCGGAAGATCATGAAGATAATCGCACTTACTGCCATCAGTATCGGATAATACAGATTCGGGATCACATCTAAAGGAGTCAGCTTTACCAGAGCAGCAGCAGTCAGAAGCTGCGCGCCATACGGCAAAAGCCCCTGCCCCACTGATGCGAAAATATCCAAAATAGAGGCCACCCTCTTAGGCGCCACTTCAAATTCATCTCCAATCTGCTTTGCAATAGGGCCTGCCATAACGATAGCCACCGTATTATTGGCTGTACAAATATCCACCAATAACACCAGGATCGCAATTCCGAATTCTGCTCCCCTCTTTCCTTTTGTACGCTTTCGGATGGTCTCAATCACCAAATCAATACCACCATTTTCTTTAATCAGCGATACAATGCAGGCAACCACAATGGAAATGACCGAGATTTCAAACATACTGGACATTCCCTCGCCAATAGCCTGAAAGCTCTCCAGAATAGTAAACTGTCCGTAGGCAGCTCCCACAATCATAGAGAGGACAATTCCTGAAATCAGCACCAGAAACACATTAAAGCCAATCAGAGCACCGACAAGTACTACCAGATAAGGAATGATCTGAATAATGTGGTAATCATAAGAATCCTTCACCTGATAGGTCATTCCCCAGGTTTGTACACAGAAAATCACCAGAGTAATGACAGCCGCCGGCAGGACGATGAAAAAGTTCTGTTTAAACTTATCCTTCATTTCGCAGCCCTGAGTCCGTACTGCGGCAATGGTCGTATCGGAAATCATGGACAGATTGTCTCCAAACATGGCTCCACACACCACTGCGCCAACGCATACAGCTGCCGGAAATCCCGTTTCATTGGAAAGTCCCAGAGCAATAGGGGCCAGAGCTGTAATGGTTCCCACAGAAGTACCCATGGAAATGGAAATAAAACACCCGATTACAAAGAGACCTACGACCATAAACTTGGCCGGCATAATGGAAAGACCGAAATTAATGGTACTGTCCACGCCCCCTGCCGCATTTACAATGCCGGAAAAGGCCCCTGCCACGATGAAAATCAATACCATCGTAATAATATTGATGTCCCCTGCACCTTTGGAAATAATATGCAGCTTTTCATCAAAGGTCAGGTTTTTGTTCTGCAGCATTCCTACAAACAGAGCTGTCACAAAGGCAACCAGTGCGGGCATTCCGTAAAAGTCACCGCTGATAATTCCGACTCCTGCAAACAGTACAATAAACACAATAAAGGGCAGTAGTGCCCATCCACGTTTTTTCATCTTCGTTTTCCTCATTTCTTTCTACTACTTTATATAACAGGCAGAGAGGGTTCCATCACCAGGAACCTCCCCCTCCGCCGCCAAAGCCGCCTCCGGAAAAACCGCCTCCGGAGAAGCTTCCGCCGCTGAATCCGCCGCCTCCGCTGTCTGAAGAAGCGGAAGGAATATTGAGATTCTGCTGCATAGCATACGTGCACGGATGAAAGGCATTCATAAATACCCAGGTATTAAATGCAGAATGCCCGTAATGACCACCGTACCATTTTGGCGGCTCCACAGCAATGGACTCAAATTTTTTCGCCCATTTGTCGGACAACCCAAATATATAGGCATACGGCAGGATATTGTAAAAATAGGACGGATTTTCCGCTGCCAGCATTTCCAGCCGCTCCAGCTCGCAGGTTTCAATAAAATGCCGAAAGCCCAGCACTCGCCCGGTAAGCTGATTTCCGTAAGGCGTTCTCCTGCGCATCTGCCTTGCACAAATATAGGACACAACGGAGCATAAAACAGCGGCAACCCCGCCTGCAGCTCCGGCAAGCCAGGAGATCAAGCCCCCCGCTCCCAAAAGCACGAGGGCAGAAAGGAGAAAAACCACCACATTGGACGCAAAGAAGCTGCTTTTTTTCATGCTGCTTTTTTGATCATACAGCATCATTCCGATCAAATAAAGAATAAAGAGCACGATGGAAACAGGTACTGCCGCGATTGCCCAGGACATATCCTGAACCAGCACACTGCTCAGGAGAATTCCGGCGCCTACAGGCACAATCATGAGAAAGGCTGCCGCGATCCTGGCCCGATTCCCGCTCTTATAAAAAATCCTGTTTTTTGGCTGCTTATACTTTTCCTTCAGCTGCCGCACGGCTGTCTGATAATCTTCAAAAAATTCCTCCCTCAGCTGTGACAACTCCGTACGTGTTTCTCCCCCCGGGAAGAATCCGTTCATGAGCGTATACTCAAAATCGTTTCTGCCATCCGGAAGCTCTTTGGTTTTGCAAAGCACAAAGCTGCCGCGTTCCTCTTCCTCAATCCTCAGGTATCCCTGATCCGCAAAATAGATAATCATGGACACGATATCTTTTTTGTCTGCATACCCGTCGACAATATAACCCATATCCGCCGAAGTCAACTGTTCCGGCGGGTAAAATTCCACTGTCTGCACCAGCCTGGGATCCCTTCCAAGACAGACCCACAGAAGAACTGACGCTGCTGCGGTCAAAAGTCCGATGAGGATCAACAGAGGATATGCCCAGTCTGTGCTCATTTCGTTTTGGAAATACCCCTCCGGCAGGATCTGCTGTACCGTAACGCCCGCCCCTTGAGGCAGCTGCTCTTTTGATTCCAGCTCAATGATATTACCCGAAACTCTGGTCTTAATGCGATCCTGGTAACTGTTCGTCCCATAATATCCGGCAAAAACGCTCAGATTATCCCGATCAACAGCCTCAGGCATGGTAATCCGAACCAGGACCTTGTCAATAGGAGTTTCCCATCCCCCCTGCGCGCCGGAAGGTATCACATTGTAATAAAACAGATCATAAGCGTCAATTTTATCATCGTAAGCCCTGCAGCGGTAGGAAAGCCTGTAGGTATGCTTTCCTGAAAGAGTCTTGTCCGCATCTCCAATTTTGATAACCCGATTTCCCTCTTCCATGTAGGTATCAAATTCATAGCCCTCTACTTTGATCCTGTCGATCTTCATTTTCCGGCTCTGATTTACCGTCTCATCTCCTACCCGGTAAAGCGCTGTCCCTTCAAGGGGTATGTAGCGAAAAATCCCGTGCTTTTGCTCATGAAAGTCCACGGTAATCGTCTCTGTAATATCAAAGGAATTATCACTGTTTACCGTTACATCGGTACGAAAAGACGTAGTATCAAAGCTATAGCCATAGGCCTGAACCTTATCCGGATTCCAAAATCCTGCCATAAAGCCTGCAAAAATCACGGCAGCTAAAACAAGGACAGAAGGCAGGAGACAGACCCGCTTTTTCTTCTTAAAACTCAACTTGTACATTTTCCCGTTCTTCCTCTGCGGTTACTTCAAACATGGGCTGTTTTCCAAAATGAAACATTTTAGCAATGAGATTGCTTGGAAAAACCTGCACCCTGGTATTCATCATCTTTACGATTGCATTATAAAATTTTCTGGCATTAGCGATATCCTGCTCTATCTCCTCGAGCTGGCTCTGGAGACGGAGGAAATTATTATTAGCCTTCAGATCCGGATAGTTTTCTGAAACAGCAAACAAGGTCTTCAAGGTGCCAGACAGCGCATTTTCGCAAGCAAGCTTTTCCTCCAGCGAAGAAGCGCTTCGGGAGAGATTCCTCGCATCCGTCACATTTTCCAGAGTATCCTTTTCATGGGCCGCATATCCCTTTACGATCTTCACCAGATTAGGAATCAGATCATAACGCTTTTTCAAATAAACATCCATGGTCGCATAAGCCTCTTCCACACTGTTTTTCAGCTTTACAAATCCGTTATAGGACATGATCAGCCAAAAGAGAACAACCACAATAAAAATAATAATTGCGGCAATTACACCTGTATTCATATCAAATCTCCTCTTATTACCACCAGCACAGCATTCGCGCTGGATTCTCTTACTCCGGAATCCTCCAATCAATAGGTTCTTTCCCAAAGCGCTGCAGGAAAGCATTTGTTTTGGAAAAATAGTTTCCGCCCCAAAAGCCCCGATCCGCTCCCAGCGGGCTGGGATGCGCTCCTTTTAAAATCAAATGGCGGTTATTGGTAATCAGCCCTTCCTTAGCCTTTGCGTTTGAGCCCCACAAAATAAAGACCATCGGCTCTTCCCGGTCATTTAGAAGCTGTATCACCCGATCCGTAAAAATTTCCCATCCTTTGTTTCTGTGGGAATTGGCCTGCCCCCTCCTTACGGTCAAAGCCGTATTGAGCAGCAGCACGCCGTTTTTAGCCCAGCTTTCCAGACATCCGTGATGCGGCGGGCGAATCCCCAGATCATCCTCCAGCTCCTTAAAAATATTTACAAGAGAGGGAGGCGGCGGCACTGGTTTTTGTACAGAAAAACAAAGACCATGCGCCTGTCCCGGCTGATGGTACGGATCCTGCCCTAAAATAACTGCTTTTACCTCCTCATAGGGCGTAAATTTCAACGCGTTAAAAATGTCGTACATGCTCGGGTAAATGGTTCTGCTCTTGTATTCGCTGATCAGGAACTGACGCAGCTTCTGATAATATTCTTTTTCAAATTCTCCTGCCAGGATCGTGTCCCAGTCGTTTCCTATGTTCACCATGCCTTTTATTATATCGGACAAGCCCTATAATTGCAATTGATAATCCGCAAAATTCAAAGTTCTGCCTGTTGACGGAAGCGGTCAGTATAGTAAAATAACAGATAGAAATTAGAAATAGCGTTTTCCAAAAAATGGTTGGCAATTGTATGTAAATATTTTGCAATTAAATTAGCTCCTCAATGGATGATCAATTTTCCGGGCAAGCGCGGGAAAGGAGTATTGGATGGAAGATATGGCAATCAGTGAGAAAGAGCTAAAGCTGTTGATGAACTTTATCAAGGACGATTTAATGAAAGTGCAGGAAAATGACGATATGGAGTCCAAGAATATGAAAATCAAGAGAGTGCTGGATCATATTCAGCAATATTTGAAGGACTGAAAGAGCGCTTCCACCCCTGACTGTAACACTAAGGGAGCAGCCTTGCTGCTGCCCCCTGTTTTTTGCTGGTGAAGTTTGCCTGCCTTGCTATCTTACCAGCTTATAATATTCTCTTGCTGTCAGGCTGTATACTGCCACATAGATGACGATAAACACAAGGAGCGTAACTCCCGTGGAAACTACAAACAACCACACATTTGGAATCTGCAGGGCAAGCAGCAGTTTGCTCATCATATTGAAGGCTGCCGCCACGTGCAGCACAGCTACTACCAGAGGGAGGAAGAAGACCAATAGAATCTGGCTTCTGATGGAACGTTTGACCTCTGCCAGGCTCATTCCCACCTTCTGCATGATCTGGTAGCGCTCACTGTCCTCATACCCTTCCGTAATCTGCTTGTAGTAAATAATCAGGACCGTAGCCAGCAGGAAGAGGATTCCCAGGAAAATCCCCACAAAGAGCAGTCCGCCGTATATGGAATGATAGTCCGCCGAAGCCCGCTGTTTGTCGTCAATATGCATGCTTTCAGAAAACATCTTGTCTTTCCTCAGCTCTTCTATCGCACTCCGGGCTTTCTCCCAGTCCTGCGGATCGATGTCCGCTCCGATCATGTGATGCCTGGTAAACAGATTTTCCCCAGCGTCTTTTATGATCGCTTCCTGCATCTGTCGATTTGCAACCAGGACATAGCACGAATCCAGCATGGAGCCTGTTACAGGCACCCCCGCAAAATCCGACTCTCCATCCTTCAAATCAAGCTCCACATTTCCCACCTGCAGCGTATCACCCTCAAATTCCCGGTCCCCGCTTACAATGGCTTCCTTTTCCTTCAGCGGGCCATATTGCTCCCCAATTGAGCTATCTGCCAGGGAAATCACATATATCTGCGCTACATCGGCATCCATAGAAAATTGATTCGAGGGCTGCATGCGATTTCCCTCTGTTGTCCCCGAGGTCGCCACAAAATCGTAATCCCGCACGCCTTTCACAGAAACACCGCAGGATCTTAGTACACTTTGCAGTTTCTCCACTGCAGCAGCGGCTTCGTCGTTTGTCAGTCCTTCCCCGCTTTCAATCTGGATGTCATTGGGGAAGTTGTTCTCCACTACATCATCGCATCCCACCTGCAGAGAAATCGTTGTGGAAACCGTTACCAGCACCATAGTGCTAAGAATGCAGATGCTGGCAAGACCGGCAGCATTTCGCTTCATGCGGTATATCATGCCGGACACTGCTGTAAAGTGTTCGGTTTTGTAATAAAACCCTTTTTTTCTGCGCAGCATTTTGAGAATGGCAATGCTTCCTGTAATAAAGAGCAGATAGGTTCCCGCAATAACAAGGAGCACGGCGATGAAAAACGCCAGCAGCGCATCAAGAGGCGAGCGCACATTGAGGGCGATATAATAGCCGATTCCGGTACAAACAAGACCCAGCACAGTCAAAACCCACTTTGTCTTTGGTTCCTTTTCTCCCTGCCTGCTTCCTGCCAGCAGTTCCATGGGATTGGAAAGGCGGATCCGCCCCATATTGCATAGCAGTACTGCCCCGAAAATAATACCAAACACAATTACACATAAGAGCATGGCATCAAAGGAAAACTGGTACTTCATAGGAATCGTCACCTGCAGCAGCTTGAGCAGCAGAAGGTATACCAGCTTGCCAAAGACAATACCGCTCACAAGGCCGACAATCAGGGAAACGATGGATGTAATAAAGGTTTCCAGGAAAAAGACTCTTCCTATGTGCCGCTTTGCCATTCCCAGTATATTGTACAGAGCCAGTTCCTTTTTTCTCTCCTTGATTAAAAAGGAATTGGTATAAAAGAGGAAAATGGCGGAAAAAAACCCGACGACCCAGGCGCCGAAACCGAGGAGGGCCTTAAGAGATTGTCCGCCGAACATGTTCGTCACATTCGGATTGTGCACGATAGCCATCATAATATAAAAGATCATGATACAAACCGTGCAGGTCAACATATACGGTATATAATTTCTGGCATTTTTCTTGATATTATTGATAGCCAAGTTGCCGTAAAAGGACTTATTCACGTCGTTCACCCCCTGTGGAAAGGACGGTAAGAGCCGTGGAAATTTTCTGGTACATCTGGCTGTTGCTCATGTCTCCTCTGTAAATCTGGTGGAATACCTGGCCGTCTTTTATAAACAGCACTCGGCCCGCTTTGCTTGCCGCCTGAATGCTGTGGGTTACCATGAGAATGGTCTGGCCTTCGCCGTTTAAGCGTGAAAAGAGGGATAAAAGCTGTTCTGAGGATTTGGAATCCAGTGCTCCTGTGGGTTCATCCGCCAAAATCAGCTTTGGATTTGTGATGAGCGCCCGGGCTACGGCTGTCCTCTGCTTCTGACCGCCCGATACTTCATAAGGATATTTCTTTAAAATGTCCGTAATTCCCAGCTTTTCGGCAATGGGCTTTATGCGTTCTTCCATTTCCTTATAAGGCGTTCTTGCCAGAACAAGGGGCAGATAAATATTATCTTCTATGGAAAAGGTGTCCAGCAGGTTAAAATCCTGGAACACAAATCCCAGATTGTTCCTTCGAAATTCTGCGATGTCTTTCTCCTTGATGGAAACGATGCTCCTCTCTTCCAGCAGCACTTCTCCCCTTGTGGGCTTATCCAGGGCTGCCAGAATATTTAAGAGGGTCGTCTTCCCGGATCCGGATTCCCCCATAATGGAAATGTATTCCCCCCGGTCCGCTGTGAAACTGACATCCTTTAAAGCCCGCACCTTCTGACCCCCAAATCGGGTCGTATAAATCTTTTCAATATTTTTTACATTCAGTAAAGGCATATTGCATTCCTCTCCTTTCCTTCTTTCTGTACTCCGGAAGCGTCTCGCGTAGCAAATAAGCGCCTTCGGCGTTCCCGCTCTTTCATCTGTTTTTTGAGCTGTTTTAAGTATAGAAAAAAGGCCGCGTTCCTGCCATAGCTTTGCCTTACATTTTGCGCCTGTTTCTTACATTATTGCAATGTTTCCTGAAAAAGATCCAAAGTCACAGTTGTTCCCGCCCCTTCCTCAGAGTCCAGACGGATGCCATGAGCGAGCTTATCCATAATGGTTTTACAAAGATACAGGCCCTGTCCCGTGGATTTACTGTACTTCCTTCCGTTTTCTCCAGTAAAGCCTTTCTCAAAAAGCCGTGGAAGATCTTCTGGCCGTATGCCGATGCCTGTGTCGGAAATATTCAGAAGCGATCCCTGCATGCTGATGGAAATACTCCCGCCTTCTGGCGTATATTTTAAAGAATTGGAAAGAATCTGCCCTAATACAATCAGCAGCCATTTTTCATCTGTAATTACCTTGTAATGCGTTTCCTGAAAATCCAGGCTGATCCGCTTGCGTATGAAAGTATTCGCATATTTTTTCACGGATTTTCGTATCAGATCATCCAGCTCAATTTCATCAAAGACCAGATCCGAGGAAATATCGCTGATTCGAATATAGGACATGGCTTTGTCCACGTATTCTTCTACATTGAATAGTTCCATGGCAAACTCTCTGTCATCTTCCCCTGCCCAGGCCCCCTTTTTTTGCAAAATCAGGCCCATTGCGGAAATCGGTGTTTTGATCTGATGCGCCCAGAGAGTAAAATAATCGGACATCTCCTTCTTCTCAATGTATGCTTTTGATTCAAAGGCCCGCTTTTGTCTGTGAAGCTCCTGTATGATCCTGGTGTAATCTTCATCAATCCTATTTCTCGGTTCCGGAAGAAAATCAATCTGAGCATCAATAGTCTCTGCAAGCTCCTCCAGCGCTGTATGATGCCTGTAATAATGAAAAAAGTCATATCCCGCTGTCGCCCCGAGAGCGATCAGGCTGAGAAGCCCTGCATATAAAACAGCATCAAGTGGAATATTGCTGAGAAAAAACACCAGCGCAAAGATCAGTGTACAGATAAAAAATAAAAGGACGCGCTTCTTATGAAAGCGTATATAATCAAGTAATAATCTCATACTTCCACCACGTATCCGATCCCTTTCTTTGTTTTTATATATCCGGAAATGCCCGCCTCTTCCAGCTTTTTCCTCAGTCTTGTCACATTGACGGTCAAAGTATTGTCATCCACAAAGCTGTCGTCCTCCCATAAGGCCCGCATAATTTCATCTCGTGAAACAATTTTCCCAATTCTGGACATCAAAATCTGCAAAATTCGGTATTCATTTTTCGTCAGCTCAATCCGCTCGTTTTGATAGGACAGTGTTGCATCATTGAGATTTAAAACTGCTCCCCTGTGTTCAATCAGGTTGGTCTGTTCCTTAAAGGAATAAGTCCGCCGCAGCAGAGCCTGCACCTTGGCTGTAACAATGTTCAAGTCAAAAGGCTTTGCAATAAAGTCGTCTCCTCCCATGTTGAGAGCCATAACAATATTCATATTATCATCTGCCGATGAAATAAAGATAATGGGCACCTTGGAAATACTGCGGATTTCTCCGCACCAGTGGTGTCCGTTAAAATAGGGCAGCCCAATATCCAGCAGGACAATCTGAGGATCAAAGGCAATGAATTCCTCCAGCACATGCTCAAAATCGTTTATCTGCCCCACTTCATAGCCCCAGCTGGACAAATGCTCCCCTAAAATCTTGGATATGGTTTTGTCGTCTTCTACAATCAGAACTTTGTACATGAAATTTCTCCCCTTTTTAGCGATTTGTCTTACACCCTGTTTTCTCTTTATCTGCGGTCAGACACTGATCCGGGCTGCATCCCTCCTGCCCGGTGCCCCCTTTCCTGTACGAACGCAGGGAATCACAGGGCTATTATAGCACAGAGGCTGCCGCAGTTTAGAGGGAAGTTCTGATTGTTCGGAAATTGTAAGAAATGAACTAATTTATTTTCCTTCCAGATAATCCGCAATTTCATCCAAATCCAGACTAAACACATATTTCCTTGCCGGTTTCTCGCATTCTATCGGTACACCTTCCGCCATCAGGCCATCTAAGATATTTTTTGCCTTTCCATAACTGCACTCTAAAAGGCTTGCCATGGTTTTTACATCGAATTTCTCACTTGCAAACAGCTTGTTCTGCATTAAAAAGAAAATCGCTTCCCGTTTGTCGGGACTCCCTATCTTTCCCAATAAACCGCGATAATAATTTAACGCTTCCATTCCCTCATCAAGACGACTGTGTATACTGACAGCTGCATGATTCATCATCTTTAAAAACATGAGAATAAAAGGCGTGACATCGCCTCTGTTCCTTCTGTCATTGCATAAATCAAAAGCTTTGTAATATTCTCCTTTGTCATTTTTTATCGCATATGCGAGTCTCAGGGCAATCAAGGTATTTAACTCCTTTTGAAGCATATAACTGCTGACAAAACGACTGAGCCTGCCGTTCCCATCATAATAGGGGTGGATATAGCCAATCAGGTAATGTACGATTGCCACTCGTATCAAGAGCGGAAACTCAGGGTTATTTAAAAGCTCCAGCGTCTTGGACATATATGCTGCAATTCTGGCCTCCGGCATGATGCCTTTATGCTTTTCCTGCTGGGCCGCTGAAATGACACAGGCTGTATCTTTTCTGAAGATTTCTCCATCCGGCTTGCTGCTGTCTTCTATTTCAGGCAAGACGATCTCATCATACAACGCCCTGATATCTTCACAGGATTTTAAGGAAATGCCCCAGGCCCCTGTTTTTAACAGCATTAAATATTTACGAATCAAGCCTTCAAACCTGCTGGATTTACTTTTGTCTTGAACCGGTTCTTCGATTACATCAAGAATTTCTTTTCTCGTGCTTCTGATACCTTCTATATCATTTGTCATCATGATTTCATCGATCAGGCAGTTTTGCGCGTAACAGTCATACGCAACTTTGGGAAGCCGCTGCTGGAGCTTTTCTATTTTCGCATTCGTCACAAGGATCTTATTTAAAAGAGAAACGACCTCCGGAGTATAAACAAAAAACATTTCACCCTCTGCAGCATTTATTCCAAGCAAGGAGCAGGATATATCGTGGATTCGTTTTTGATACTCGCTCTCATATTCCACACGTTTTGAATAGTAAATTTTCTTTAGAGCAAGATATTCCATTATAGCCTCCCTATTTTCTCATAAAAAGTATCTATATCATACTATATTCATTTATATAGCGCAATAATTTTTATAATATTGCTCAAATCATTAGTTTATTTTATATTTTATCCGATTTTGTAAAAATACAATCAACATTTTACGATTTTACTTTTTATATTTCCGTTTTTTTAATATCATTCTCTCATCAAAAATAGCCCCAAAGGAATCGGCTCCTCTGAGGCTACTATATTTCTCTTTTCTACTGTTTGACAAAATGATTGAATCCTTTTCCTCAAAATACTGAGATTTTATATCCTATTTGTCAAATTCCGGATTAATGGCATAAAAGTTTTTGCAGTCCAGATTATCTTGGACAACCCTCAAGGCTTCCCCAAAACGCTGGAAATGGACGACTTCCCGTTCTCTCAGGAAGCGGATGGGGTCGATGACATCCGGATCATCCACCATTCTCAGAATATTATCATACGTTGTACGGGCTTTTTGCTCAGCCGCCATATCTTCCACCAAATCTGTAATAGCATCCCCCTTTGAGGCAAAGCAGAGTGCGTCAAATGGGAAGCCTGCCGCAGCCTGCGGATACAGACCAGCTGTATGATCGACGAAGTATGCCTCAAATCCTGCTTCTTTTATCTGCTCCATCGTCATGTTACGGGTCAGCTGGTGAACGATGGCACAGATCATTTCCATATGTGCTAATTCTTCCGTGCCAATGTCTGTCAGTGTTGCAATAGCTTCATTAAAAGGCATGGAATAACGCTGGGACAAATAGCGCTGAGACGCTCCCAGCTCACCGTCTGGGCCTCCGAACTGCGTAATAATAAACTTTGCCAATGCAGGGTTTGGATTTTTAATATTGATCGGGTATTCCAGTTTCTTTTCATATGTCCACATACGCTAATCCTCCACTTCCCACGGCCATGGATTTTTAATCCAGGACCATCCATCACACTCTGTATTGATTCCGCCGTAAGTCAGCGGACCGTAAGCGCCTTCAAATTCTTCCTTTGCCTGTCTGTGCAGCGCCTGATACTTACTGAACAGCGCCTGACCTGCCTGATTTTCAGGCTGGTTGTTCAGATAAAGACCTGTATCGATCATGACAAAGTTCAGCTTTTGAACCTTTTTTAACATTTCATCTCTGCCATTCATCGCTTCATACCTCCTAAAAACGGAAGATCCAGACTTGGGAAAATCGTTCCCACCTGCAGTGCTTTTTCAGCATCGTAAATTTCCTCCCATGGCTGCATTGGGACATAGGCCATAGCCAGAGGCCAGTCTTCGAATTCATGCCCTGCCATGCATGGAGGGTCCTGCGGGCTGCCTGTGCCTGTCATATCATCTAAAAAGTCATCACAATCACAGTCTTCTAAATATATGGGCATGCCTATATAAGGCTCATTGTTGCATTTATATTTCAAATTAAAAAATCCCCTTTCTTCATAGTATATCTTCATACTATGAAAAGAGGATTTAATTTGTTAACTCAAATTGGCATTCTGCCCTTCTGTATTTCCTCCCTTCTCCCAATTTATAATTATTTGCTTGGAAACATGCATAATATTTGCAACTTCTACCTGAGTAAGCTCTGCATTAACTCTTGCTTGCCATTGTATAACTTTTACTATATAATTCTCATGAAAGAAGTTAAGAACAGATGTCTGAACAGGAACTTAATCAAATTATTGCTAATAATATATCATCTCTTTTACAGAATTAGGTAAAAAGCCTATCGGATCTCGCAGATTACATGGATGTATCTCAGGCTACTGTATCTAATTGGTGCAAGGGAATTAAAATCCCGCATATGAATAAGATTGATAAGATCGCTGTTTTCTTCAAAGTAAAGCGCTCCTATATACTTGAGGAACATTCCAATGAATACATATTGTACCAGAAGGATTTGACCGTTATACTCCATTTAATGGAACAGCTCAATAACGAAGGGCAGGAAAAGGTTGTTGAATATGCTGAAGGATTGATAGCCTTAGGTAAATATAAAAAACATGGTCGGTCTGAACGGGGCCAGAAAGAAGTTTAAGTTATAAATTATGTAAATAATAATAAGGAGGTACCACTTATGCAGGTACTTAAAAAATCAAATTATACCATTGAGGATATTTACGCCCTGCCGGATGGGCGGCGGGCAGAATTGATTGATGGAGAGCTATATATGATGAGTCCACCAGGGCGAATACATCAGGAACTGGTTTATCAATTAGGCCGAAAAGTTGGAGACTGTATTGATGCCCATGATGGGGAATGTAAGGTATACCCTACACCTTTTGCTGTCTTTCTGAATGAGGACAGCCATACCTATGTAGAGCCGGATCTCTCTATCATCTGTGATAAAAATAAACTGGATGACCGAGGCTGCAATGGTGCACCGGACTGGGTGATTGAAATTGTTTCTCCCAGCTCCCAGCATATGGACTGCCTTGTAAAGCTTCTCAAATATCGGGATGCAGGTGTGCGGGAATACTGGATTGTAAATCCTGCAAAACGCATTGTACTGACCTATTTCCTTGAGGGGCAGAAACCGGAAGATTCCGGGCAATTTACTTTTGAGGATGATATTCCTGTCCGGATTTACGAGGGCTTTCACATTAATATAGCGGAACTGTTGAAATAGACCATTTTCGTGAGGTCGCGAAGCGGAAATTCAAAAGTATGCAAGTTGCCGTCTGGGCCTCTGAATTGCGTAATTTTGCCTGTCTGTGCAGCGTCTGACCTGCCTGGTTTTCAAATTGACATTCTGCCTTTCTGTATTTTCTACAAAAACATCGAAAACACCACCGTGATAATTCCGCAGATTCCAATAGCAAGTCCGCTCATTGCACCTTCCGTCTCCCCCAGCTCAACAGCTTTTGAGGTTCCTACTGCATGGCTGCACGCCCCGATGCTGACGCCCGCTGTCATAGCGTCTTTGATGCCAAAGAGACGGATGAGAAATGGCGCCAGTATGCTGCCCAAAATGCCGGTAAAAATAACAGCAACAACTGTAATGGGAATAATGCCGCTATGCCCCTGGGAAATACTGACGGCAATAGGAGTTGTAACGGACTTGGGAAGCAATGAATAAGTAACCGCCTCATCCAGATGAAACAAATGGCACAAGCCATAAACGCTGGCCATGGAAGCTGCGGAACCCGCAGTGCACCCCACCAGAATTGGCAGCCAGTTTTCCTTTAAAATCTGAAGCTTTGTATAAATAGAAACTGCGAGGCAGGCTGTTGCAGGCGCTAAAAACAGATCGATCATCTGGCCGCCTTCATTGTAGTAGCCATAGGGTATATGGAAAAGTAGCAGCACACCGATGATCAGCACAATCGCGATAATCAGCGGATTGCAGGCTGTAAAACCTGTTTTTTTCTGTATTTTAACTCCGATCCAAAATGCAAAAATACTGAGGGCAACGCCAAAAAAAGGCGATTTACAAAGTTCTAACATTCTTTCTTCCTCCTTTTCATCAGTTTCATAGTCAGCCGCATGAAAAGCGCTGTAACGCCAAAGGTTACAAAAGTAGATATGATGCAGATAGCAAGTATCTGCCATGCGTTACTTTTTAATACATCAAAATAATTGATAATGCTGACTCCTGCAGGAATAAAGAAAAATGCCATATTGGAAAGCAAAAAATCCGACTTTTCCTGAATATGTTCGATTTTAAGGATACCCAAGGCCAGACACAAGAACAAAAGAATCATCCCGATGATGCTTGCGGAAAACGCAAAGGGAAGAAAATGTTCAATCACCTGGCTGATCCAGCAAACGGAAAAAATAATTGCAACTTGTTTGATGATCTTCAAAACGTCTCCCTCCTCCGCCCGGTACTGGTAAATGTCATATATCCGTTGCCTACCGGACTTTCGTGTGATAACTGCGGCAGCTCACCTGGCTAAAATACCCGGAAAGCTGCCACAACTATTATACACTTTTTGAAGGATTCGTAAAGGGCTCTGCCAAATTCAGTGCCGATTCCTCTGCTGTACGACCGTCAGTGAGGCGCTGCGAGAATGATGGTGGTTTTACTGCTTCCCGCCTTGGGATCGCAATCCGTCTGTCCGCCGTCCTCCGTCTGCAGGCGTATCTCATAAACCGTCTCCGGCATCAGTTTTTTCGTGCAGTCAATTTTACGGCCTTGGCTGTCTGTAAAGACTGCATTTTTACACTTGATTAGCTTCCCATCCCTGCTTATGCAATATACGGTATATCGGTCCGTATTCCCCTCCAATCCGTTTAACCGGAAGGACAAAACCTGGCTGCCTGACGCCCCGTCGACTACCGCAGACATCAAATAGGAGGCAGGCGTTTGGCTGCTTGCGGATGCCTTCTGAAAATCCTCCTCAGTCATCACATGGCGTTCCATTTTCACCAGATCCAGCTTTTTATCCGGCTGCTGCGGCAGCCACGCGAAGCGATCCTGAAGGCGAACAAGAACTTTGGAATTGGTCGGGCAATAGATGGAATTTCCGTTATTGCCCTGCATAATACCTACCGCTACGTTATTATATTCCTTTTGCTTGGATACCGGCTGCCACATCACCGTTTTTCCTGTATGATAATCCAGCCCAATAAAGCCCCACTCTGAGTTTTTTTCATCCTGAGTATATCCATAGTAATATCCGGCTGAAGTAGAAAGCTTGATCATGGAAGTATCCTTCAAATCGTTCCTAACCCATATTTTTTCAAACTCATAGCTTCCGTCCTTCTGCTTTACAATATCAATGCGCTCCACGCCGGGCATCAGGCAGGACGATCCCTTTTCCATCCAGTTTTTGTCATAAATATTGTCATAAGACTGAACGGAAGAATCGGCGCCTTCCTCAAAGAGGCCGGCATTTCCCGCTCCGAACCAGTTACACACCAGCACGGAAGTTCGCTCTTCATCAGGAGCGTACACACAAATGGAATTTTCCACAGAAACAGTTACATGGCTGCCCAAATCAAGCACCGGCGATGTATCCAGGAGTTTTCCTGTTTTAATATCCAGCGCAATCAAATTTACTACATCCTGGTTGTCGGTAAATAACACCATTTCATCCGTCAGGGTTGGTGAGCTTCCGCCGCCCCATGCCAGACCTGCGCCGGTAATCCCTTTTTCTGGCTCTACGCCTTTCCCACCGGAGCTCTCATAAGGACTACGCCACTTTTCCTGTACACCGGAGGAGGCAGCCGCAAAAAGACAGCAGGCTTTATTTGTTAAAATTACACATCCCTCCTGGTGGGCAGCAATACCGTTCTCCGCGTTTTCTCCTTCCGAAAGCTTCCTGCAGTGAATATACCTGGAAACGTCCGCCGTACCCTTTCCTGCCAGAATATCATCAATATACTCCCGCTGCACATATCCCACAAATCCTGCCTTGGAATGGGATGGATTTTTGTGGAACCCGCCTGTAACAAACCATATATTTCCTTCATAGTCATAGGCAATACTCAGGATGTTCTTGTCAATGTTCTCCCCAAGGCTTGCGACTGCAGCAGAGATAATATCCACATCCAGCTTTTTTTCAAACACAGGGAGAATCTTTCCCTGATCATCATATGTTCTGACCATGATAATATGGCCGTGAGTCGTAGGTCCTACCAAATAATTTTCCTTATCCACAAAAGAATAGGAAATCTGTATTCCATATTTCGCTCCATTATCGTGAAGAGGCGGCTGGAATTTTCCCAGAACCTTTAAATCACTGCTGTCCATATCACGGATGGCAATCCCGCCGGACAACACGCTTCCGTCCTTCATGATCTGACTGTATGGAGCCACTGCGTTTCCGTAATTGTCATAGAAAAAAGCCGGTGGAGCAGTTGGACTGTCGTTGGCTGAAGATTTCACAAGCTCTGGATAAATGCCCAGCGGCATGGCCTTTTCCGTTGTATCGGAATTGTAAATATCGTTATGGATCATGGCTTCTCCACTGGACAGGTATGGGTTTTGCTGCACCTGATTTTTCTCCATGATGTTCGGCACCAGGGCGCTCACGCTTACTGGCTGGGATGGATTATCTCCAGGCAAAGGCTTTGGCGAAGGCTTTTTCACCTTTACTTTACAGGTCAGTTTTTTTGTTCTGACTTTTTTAGAACCTTTTGCCTTATACTTTACTTTGCAGATAATGGTTGTAGAGTACCCCGCTTTTTTACCGGTTACTTTTCCCTTGCTGTTTACTGCAGCAATTTTTTTGTTTTTTGATGACCATTTTACAGATACGATTTTCTTGACATTCTTTGTCACAACCTTTAAGGTTACCGTTTTTCCTTTTACCACGGAAACCTGTGTTTTATTTAGTTTGACAGTTGTCGTTTGAGTAGCAGTCGCAGCATGGATCACAGCGCTGTCCATACCGGACAGGAATAACCCTATTGCTAGCAAAACCGCTAGAATCGCTTTTCCATTCTTTCGTTCCATATCCATATCCTTTCTGTTTTTTGATTATGCAAGGACGGTTCTTTCTATATTTCCCCGCTTAAACGGGACAGGCCAAAGCATCAGCAAAACCTACCCCTGCAAAAGAATCGGCACATCCGATTTCCTCTATTTTACCAGCTTTTCTTTTAAAGGAACACTCCCCCTACGGGTAGCCCTGCCGCAGGATTTTTATAAATACTGAAATATTTATGGATATCTTTTCGTAAATCCTGTATAATGAGAAGTTGTTGGTTATTTCCCAGGGCTATACAGCTATATCTTATCTGGAGATAATCCAAAAATAGAACAACAAAATATGAAAGGATTTCAAAATGGCAAGAGAACGATTTTCATCTCGGCTGGGATTCATTTTAATCTCCGCAGGCTGTGCCATCGGCCTCGGTAATGTATGGCGCTTTCCCTATATTGTGGGAAAATATGGAGGAGCTGCTTTTGTACTGATTTATCTTCTGTTTTTACTCATTTTAGGGCTTCCGATTATGGTAATGGAATTTTCTGTAGGAAGAGCCAGCAGGGCCAGTGCAGCCCAATCCTTTGATCGGCTGGAGCCAAAGGGAAGCAAGTGGCACTTGTACAAATACGGCGCCATGGCTGGAAATTATCTTCTGATGATGTTTTATACTTCTATTGGCGGCTGGATGGTCTACTATTTTGTAAAAATGGTATCCGGCGGCTTTGATGGGCTGGATACGGAAGGCGTTTCCAGTGTGTTTTCCAATATGCTGGGACAGCCTGTTGTTATGGCCGCATATATGATTTTTGTAGTTGCAGCATGCTTCCTGATTTGCGGCGCAGGACTTCAAAAAGGTGTAGAAAAAACCACAAAAATTATGATGATGCTGCTTCTGGCACTCATGCTGGTTCTTGCGATTCGCTCGGTTACGCTGCCTAACGCTTCTGAAGGGCTGAAATTTTACTTATACCCGGATTTTGGAAAGCTGGTAGATTACGGGCTCTTTGAGACTATTTTTGCAGCTATGGGACAGGCGTTTTTTACACTCAGTCTGGGGATTGGCTCCATTGCAATTTTCGGAAGCTACATTGACAAAGAACGTTCCCTCACAGGAGAGGCGATCTGCGTTACCTCACTTGATACCTTTGTCGCTCTCATTGCAGGGCTGATTATCTTTCCATCCTGCTTTGCATATGGGGTTGACCCTGGAGAAGGACCAAGCCTCATATTTATTACCCTTCCCAATGTATTCAACGCTATGAGCGCCGGAAGGCTCTGGGGTTCGCTTTTCTTCCTGTTCATGGTGTTTGCTGCTGCCTCTACCATAATTGCTGTATTCGAAAATATTATCTCTTTTGCAACAGATCTTACAGGCTGCAGCCGGAAAAAAGCCATGGTTGGAAATGCAATTGCCGTTATGGTGCTGTCCATGCCATGCGTACTTGGCTTTAATGTATGGAGCGGGTTTATGCCTTTTGGAGAAGGCTCCGGCGTTCTGGATCTGGAGGATTTCATTGTAAGCAACAATCTGCTGCCTCTCGGAAGCCTGATTTATCTGCTTTTCTGCACCAGCAGGTATGGCTGGGGATGGGATAACTTCCTGGAAGAGGCTGATATGGGAACTGGTCTGAAATTCCCCAGATGGGCGAGGATTTACGTTTCCTATATTTTACCGCTGATTGTCCTGTTTATCTTCGTTCAGGGTTATATCGCGAAATTCAGCTAACCAAGTTCAGCAAGAGCTGCGGCAATGCGCTCCACAGTTTCTTCTACTTCGAGACCGTCAGCTTCGATAACCACATCTGCATATGATTCATACAAGGGGATCCGCCGTCTGTAGAGTTCTGCGATGGTATCCCCTTTTTGCATGGCAACGCCCCGGGTTCTAATGTTGTCCAAACGCTTTTCCACAGTCTCCAGGGAAACTTTCAAATAAACGACTGTACCTTTTTTCTTCAGATGCTGCATGGCCTTTGGATAATAGACCGCGCTTCCTCCGGTCGAAACAACCGTATCTGTCACAGCCAGCTCACTTAAAATCCTTTCTTCCGCCTCTTTGAAATGCCCGATTCCCTTTTCATCAATAATCTTTTGGAGCGCGCAATGCTCCTTTTCCTGAATCAACAGATCAGTATCAATAAACCCCTTTTGCAGCGTCTTTGCCAGCACCACTCCCGTAACACTCTTACCGCAGGCCGGCATACCGATCAATACAATGTTAGACATATCCATATTCTCCTTTACATGAAAAGAGCGAGGTTTTCCCCGCTCTTCGAAAATCATTCTAATTGCCGGATAAAACAGCGCTTACGGCTGTTATCTACGGTCAGATCTTTGCAGTAATTTCAAGACTTCGCTTTACTCTTCCTCTGCGGCCTCTGGCGCTTCCTCTTCTGTAGGAGCTTCTTCTGCTTCTACAGGCTCGTCCGCTTCATCCAGAGTTTCTTTGATGCTCAGGCTGATTCTTCTTCTTTCCTGATCGATTTCCAGAATCTTAGCAGAAACTTCCTGGCCTACTGTAAGCTCGTCCGCAATATTTCCAACTCTCTTATGAGCAACCTCGGAAATATGTACCAAGCCGTCAAGTCCCGGTTCCAATTCGACGAATGCACCGTATTCCTTAATCTGAACAACCTTGCCCTTTACGACCTGTCCAATTTGATAGGTTTCGTTAATTACGCTCCAAGGTTCCGGCTGGTTCTGCTTGAGACCAAGAGAAATCTTACCCTTTTCTGCGTTCATGGAAAGTACTTTGACACGAATCTTGTCGCCAATGCTGAGAACCTCCTGCGGGTGCTTCAGCTTGCCCCAGGAAATTTCAGAAATGTGCAGCAGTCCATCAATTCCGCCGATGTCAACAAACGCACCGTAATCCGTAAAGCGCATTACCGTACCTTCTACAACATCATCCACATTCAGGCCTTCCCAGATTTCCGCAATTCTCTTGTTCTTCTCTTCGTTGAGATACATTTTATGAGAAAATACAGCCTTTCCTCTTCTCTGATCCACTCTGGATACTTTTACAGGCAGAACCTGTCCTACAAATTCCTCGGCATTTTCCACATAACGGTCGGAAAGCTGAGAAAGAGGGATAAATCCAGCAACCTCTTTGTAAGCTGCAATTACGCCTCCGTTAACAGGTCTAACAACTTTAATTTCGATATCAGATTTATCTTCAAGCGCCTGGTTGATTTCATCCCAGTGTTCACTTACTTCCAGCTTTTTCTTAGACAGCAGTATGCTTCCATCGCCGTCATCTGTCTTTACAACTTTTGCCTGAATTTCATCGCCTTCGTGATATAAGTCAGTTAGCTTTTGATCTCCTTCCAGTGTAATTTCATCCGATGGAATAATCCCATCCTTTTTGCAGCCGAGGTTTACGATGATCTCTTTATCTGTAACCTGGTGTATTTTCCCTGTTACGATCTCTCCTCCGCGCGGCAGCCTTAAGGACTTTTCGATTTCATCCATTAAAGCATCCATTGAATTCATTTCATTGTGTTCAAGTGTGTTTTCACTCATGTTGGCAATAACCTCCTTAATTAAGCATTCAGGCGTCGAAGCGCCCGCTGCTACTCCTATTCTATTACATTTTTCAACTTCTTTCAATGGTAAATCTGCTATATTTTCAACAAAATAGGTATTTGTGCAATATTTTTTTGAAATATCGTAAAGTTTTTTTGTATTTGAGCTTTTTGAGTCCCCCAGCACCAACATCAGCTCCACTTTTTCAGCCGTTTCTCTGCAGCTCTTTTGTCTTTTTTCTGTAGCATTGCAAATCGTATTGTTGATGGAAATATGCTTTCCATTTTTCTGAAAGACCTCCAGAACTTCATCAAATGTATGTTTTTGAATGGTAGTCTGGGCCACAATAAATAAATTATCCTGGGAAATGGACTCTGCTTCCTGCCGGCAGGAAACAATAAATGCAGAATCACCGCACCACCCGTTGATGCCCCTGACTTCAGGATGTCTTTTATCTCCTACAATAACAATATTCATCCCCCGCTCTCTGGCGCTTCTGACTAAGTCATGTATACGCGCTACAAAAGGGCAGGTAGCATCTACCAGCCTCAAATCCCGCTTTTCTGCAGCTTCATAAAACCACTGTCCTTCTCCATGGGAACGAATAATAACTACAGCGCCTGGCTCTGCATCTATGGGGCTTTCTATTACCTTGATTCCTTTTTGTTCCAGGTTATCTGTCACCAGTTTGTTATGGATCAGCGGGCCGCAGGAATAAATCACGCCCGTGCTTTGTGCTGCCGCCTGTTCCGCTTTTTCAATCGCCTGTTTTACTCCAAAACAGAATCCGCAATAATCAGCCCTTATGATTTCTTTCATCGATCTTTTTCAGCTCCTCAAGATATTTTTTAAAGGAGGATTCGCTCCCGTTTTCCGTAGGATGATAGTACTGCACATGTTCTTTGTACAGGTTGTCCGGCAGGTACTGCTGCGTTACATATCCGCCATACGCATGGGGATATTGATACCCGATTCCATGCCCCCGCTTGGCTGCTCCGCTGTAATGGGAATCCTTTAAGTGCGGTGGAACATCGTCGATTTTTTTCGTGCGCAAATCCGCCTGAGCATTGGACAGCGCCATACAGGCAGCATTTGATTTTGGGCAGGAAGCCATGAGAACGACTGCCTGGGCAAGATTGATCTGCGCCTCGGGAAGCCCTACCATGAGAGCTGCCTGGACACAGGCTGTCACAATAGTAATTGCGCTTGGATACGCCATGCCCACATCTTCACTTGCCATGACAAGAAGCCGCCTGCCGATCATCTGTATATCGCCGCCGCCCTCTAAAAGACGGGCCAGATAATGGACCGCCGCGTTGGGATCGCTTCCTCGAACAGACTTTTGCAGGGCTGACAGTAAATTGTATTTATCTTCACTTTTATCGTAAAAAGTCGTCTGACGCTGCATCGCCTCTCCGACAATAGATTCATCGAGGACCCTGCCTTCACTGAGGTTGTCCACAATAAAACCCAGGGTATCCAGTGCCACCCTGGCATCCCCTGTGCTCATTTCCGCTAAAATCCTCAGCGCCTGTTCTTCATAAACGATATTCAATCCGCCAAAGCCTTTTACCTGATCCGTTAAAGTCCTTTTGAGCAGCCCTACCAGATCATCGGTACTTAATCTATGGAATTCATAAATATTACGTACTCTGCTCCTAACCGCGTTGTTGATTGCAAAATAAGGGTTCTCCGTTGTGCTGCCAATAAAACGGATTACACCTTCTTCCAGTGCTTTCAGAAGGGAGTCTTGCTGAAGCTTATTCCACCTGTGAAACTCATCCACATATACATACGTTGTCTCCTTCTGCAGTCCGAAAAAACGAGTCTTTGCATTCTCAATAATTTCCTTCAGTTCTTTTGTACCTGTCGTAGACGCGTTTATTTCTATAAAATCCGCATCCATTTCTTTTGCTACGATTCTGGCCAAAGTAGTCTTCCCCGTTCCTGAAGGCCCGAAAAAAATAGCCGAATCAAAGGTTTTGTTTTTAATCGCATTATATAACAGAGATCCTTTATACATAAAATGGCCCTGTCCTGCGAACTCTTCCAGATTATCCGGTCTCATCCTGGTGGATAAAGGTATCATAATTACTTCTCCAAAATTAAATTATGTTTCTACAGTCGTAACAAAGGCCCCTATTGACTCGTCAAGGCCGCTGAGGTGCGCCTTTGCTTCTTCTTTTGTATCGAACAGCTTTCCAATTATCTTATACGCTCCATCTTTCTGTACAATTTTAGCTTTAATCCCGGAGCTGTTCAGTTGTTTCAGACTCTTTTTTGCCGCGGCCTCAGTTGAATAGCTTCCAAACTGCAGAGCATACCCTGCTGTCTGCTTTACTTCTGCCTGATCCTCCAGCACTTTTTGGGAAGGAACCGCAGTTTCTGATTCTCCCGATTCCCTGGTCTCCATTGTTGTTGTTTCCGTCGCCTCTGTCTGAGAAGATTTTTTTACGGAAGCTGGATCCGATGATTCCATTTTTTTATCAGCGGCTTCTGTTTTACTGTCTGCTCCAGGCCTCAGCTGTTCCAACACGTTGAGCTCTGCCGGCTCATAGCCCAAAAGCGGATAGACAACGTATTTGGCAGTCAGATAGCCTGCGCAGACAGACAAACAGATTATCACAAGAACAGGCATAATGCTGCTCTGCATAGTTCTGCCCTGATAGGCTGATGGCCTTCTTCTTCTCTTTCGGTTCATTTCCTCTCCCCTTTTCTGTTGCTTTATATAAGTTTATTACTTGTACAGAAAAAATAGACCAGATAAAAGGAAAAGGTTCTCAGTCCCTATTTTGTCAAGGACTCTTCCTGTAATTGATCGAATTTGGCCATACATTCATCTACAGATGATCCATTTAGCAAATCCCGCACAATCAAACAAATATTGCCCCACTGCTCTACGTTCATACTTGCATTGGAGCCCAACACATACGTTCCTTCGTTGATTTTATCGTTAAGTGGTTTTAATGCCTGAGTACAGTCAACCTCTACGTTTTTAGATGGTGAAATAACCTGATTAATCTCCGTATAAATCTGAAGCGCTTCATCGGAAAGCATGATATCCATTACCTGCATGGCATCTTCACGGTTTTCTGCCTCCTTGCCGATCCCATAACCGGACATAGATATAACAGGCATTTGACCAAGATCACTTGGAAAGCCGATTACCTGCATATTAAAATCCACATTACCATAGGCAGTCTCTGCATTTGCAGCTCCCCAATACGCCATAACGATCGGTGTCTTCTGCGCCAAAAAGTCAGGTCCTTCTCCATCAATAGCCTCATAGGTATAGGCTGCTTTTGCATCAATATAGCCTTTATCCATCAATGTCTTCAGGTATTCAAAACCCGGACGCATATAATCGCTCAGCTTTGCCTTTCCACTGTTCAGAGCCTCAATTTCCGCCTCTGTGTTGCCTTTATTATACATTTCTGCATATCCCTGAGCAAGGACAAAGCATTCTAACCACCAGCGATTGGCTCCAATAGGTGTTTTTATACCGTTTTTCTTGAAGACTGCACAGCACTTGAGCAGTTCCTCCGGCGTATTTGGCAGCTTCAGCTTATATTTGCGAAACATATCTTTGTTTACGAACAAGCCGTAAGCTACCACTTCCTGAGGAATTGCCACCAGCTTCCCATCTACTGTGTTTGCTGTTTTGACAACTTCTCTTAAATTCTTGGCGCTGTCCAATCCGGATAAATCGGTCAGCATCCCCTCCATACCTGCTTTCTGGATCACATCTGGATTCAGAAGGTAAAAATCATCCATATTGTGCCTCAGTCGATCCATGGTTACATCATCGTACGTTTTATCCTGATAATCCTCTGCCATGTAGGTTCTGTAATCTACCAGCAGATCTAACTGTTTCTCCGCCATCATAACCGTCTTTTCCTGTGCTGTCATTGATGCATTCTCAGCATTGGGGTTTGCTCTGCTCATTGGCCCAAAAAGGTTTATTGTCTTTTTATTATCATCATTACTATTTGCTACATTAATATCCGCATCTTGCTGCCCGCAGGATACCATAGCTGTCAGCATAGAGCCTGCCAGCAAAATAGCACATAGTTTTTTAATGCTCTTTTTCATTTTTCATTCCTTTCTCTCTAAAATATGGTTTCACCGTTTTCTTTAGTATATCCATATCAACCGGTTTTGCCACATGAGCGCTCATCCCTGCATTTATGGCTTCCTTCACATCTTCTGCAAAAGCATTAGCTGTCATTGCAATAATCGGTATCGTCCTGGCGTCCTCACGATCCAGCGCCCTGATAGCCTTTGTCGCTTCGTAACCGTTCATTACCGACATTTGAACATCCATAAAAATTGCATCAAACTCTCTTGGTAATGCCTTTTCAAACCGCTCTACTGCAAGCTTGCCGTTTACCTCCAGTTCACAAGTTGCCCCCTCTATATCGAACAATTCTATCAGGATTTCTGCATTGATTTCATTGTCTTCTACCACAAGGAAGTTTCTTCCTTCAAGCTCTGCAATCTCTGTACTTCCGGTCAGTTGATGTTCGCCATTTCGCTCTGCATAGACAGAAAGAAGCTTTTCTTTCAATGCAGAAACAAAGAACGGTTTCTGGAGAAGCCCATCTACACCCTCAAGGCCGGCTTCATCCTGTACTTCTCCCCAGTCATACGCAGTCAGCAGGAGAATCGGCACATGCGCTGAATCTGAGGCCGGATCCTGCTCCTGCCCAGCTGCCCTGGTTTGTTTGACCATTTCATTGAGGCTGGCACCCACCGTATTCCAATCCAGTAAAATCACATTATAGGGATTCCCCTGCTCATGTGCGCGATCGATACGCTCAAATGCCTCTGCGCTGTCAAACGCTGTGTCAATCTGAACACCGCAGCCTTCCATTGAGCTGCAAATATTTTTACAGTTATCCTCCTCATCTACTGCTAAAATCCGCAGGATATTATTTCGAGTCCAGAAATGTTCATCTTCCTCTTTGTCCTGAATGCGAAGCTCCAGTTCAACCGTGAAAAGACTTCCCTGATCCACCTGACTGGAAACCTCTATGGTTCCTCCCATAAGCTCTACAATACTTTTTGTAATGGCCATGCCAAGTCCAGTCCCCTGAACCTTGTTGGTCGTACTGTTTTCCGCCCTGGTAAATGCATCAAAAATCACTTCCAGATATTCAGGCGTCATGCCGTAGCCATTATCCTCTACTTCAATCCGGATATGCTCATACTGACGTGAACGCTGCTTCAGGCCAATGATGCGCAGCCAGATATTCCCACCCTCCGGTGTATACTTTACAGCATTGGAAAGAAGGTTAATCAAAATCTGATTAATTCTTGTCTCATCGCCGATCAATTCCTCATGTTTGATGCCTGTAACAGAAATATCAAAGCTCTGTCTCTTTTCTTTTGCAGCCGGCCGGATGATGGCATCTATAGAGGAAATCATCTTATCCAGCGCGAATTTGTCAAGTGTAAGTACCGTTTTTCCACTCTCGATCTTGGAAACATCAAGTACATCATTGATAAGACTCAGCAGATGCCGGCCGGATGTGGTAATTTTTTTTGTGTACTCACTTACTTTACCTGGGTTATCTACATCCTTTTCCAGCAAAGTCGCAAAGCCTAAAATCGCATTCATTGGAGTTCGAATGTCATGAGACATATTAGAAAGAAACGTTGTTTTAGAAGTATTTGCAATCTGTGCTGCCTGCAATGCTTCTGACAGCTGTTTGTTGTAAATCTCCCGCTCTGCTTCTCTTTCTTTTCTCAAGCGATTCTGCTGACGTTCCGTGAGGAAATATACGGTGCAGCAAATCAAGAATGCAATCAGCATGACTGCCACAACAATAAAAATGTTTTGATTGACAGCGCGGCCCTCCTGCTGAACCGCTTCTGTAGGTACATATCCTACCAGGTACAAGCTTCCTTCATTAAGCGCCCACATATAAATCAGAGATTCCTTTTTCATAATCTCATGGTAAAACATAATGTTTTCACCTTTTGTCAGGGATACAGCGATTCCTTCCTGCAGTTTTTGCTCACTGATATTGTTTGCATGGTAAAAGTCCTTCAGATTCAAACGGCCTGCCACCCGATCCTCCATGCCTTTTGGCCTTAATACGAATCGTTGGCTTTCTGTATCCATAATATATAGAATGGCACTGTTGTTATAAAAGCTGTCGGGAAGTGCCTCATCAAAGGAGTCGTAAATGTATTCCACATAAAGTTCTGCAATTTTTCTGCTGTCCTTCAAAATCGGACACTTTATGGTGTAAGCCCAGGTACCCATGCTATTTATATAAGAAGTGGAAACGGGCAGTCCCTCTGCAGTAAGCCCAGCAGAAAAATCCAGGTCATCTGCGGAAAATACATCGCCCGTATTTGATATACCTTCCTCTTTCCCGGCTAATATAACCGACATTTTTACCATCGTATTATTATTCTGATAATTCCGAATAAACTCCTCTGGGTTTTCTGTAGTCGCAATCTCCTCTGCAATAAGTTTCTGGAATTCCGCCTCCTTTTTTAACAGAGTCTCTACTGTACTCTTAAGCAGTTCCAGACTTTCACTTAAATTGCCGATTGCTGAAGATGACATTTCTGCGGAAATCCTCCTTGCAACGGAAAAGACAACTCCGCCTAAAATGCAAAAGACCAATATAATGGTGATAATAAAAGTTTTTCTACTTCTCTCCATTTTAGTTGATAACCTTTTCAATAATAGAAACAGCCTCACTGCAGCTCCGCTGTTTCAGATATAAAATTCCATTTTTGATTATACCATTCCCCTATTGGAAAGTCAAAAAAATACCTCTTGAAATCTAACAAAAAAGGCAGTACAACACCTCATTTTCCATGCTGCGTCATACCGCCTTTTATTATATGTTTATACGTTCCAGACCTTAATCAATCATCAAAGAAAGATTCATGTTTTTCTTCATTCAGATATTTATTCATAAGCTCATCAATATCCACATTATCATCAGGTACTGGCTTATCCTTTTTGTTTCCAACGATTGCGGCAATGATACCGATAATAATCGCAGCAAGCCCTGCCCATTTCAAAATCTGGAGAACTTGTGGAATCATATCTCCCATCATATCATAATCATCCGGTCCCCATTCGCCGTAGTCGATTTCATACCATTTGAGCCAGAACTGACCCAGGAATGCCATAGCGCCAGCCAGAATCAGATATACGCCAATTCGCACCGTATCTCCTGCTGCAAGCTTCGTTTTTGGATTGCACGGATAACGGTTTGGATCGTTTTTTGACAGCCCGCCGTAGAGTTTTTTGAAAATAACATAGGCTACCGGGCCTGTAGCCGTTGCAATAAGCCCCATTACCAAATAGTCTGTTCCATTAATGAGAAGGGCAATAATCGCAATAACGATTGGAAACCCCGCATAGAAAATCAGTCCTATGTTTCCTCCCGGCATAACGAAAAGGCCTCTTTTTTTCCGTTCTTCTATTGGCAGTTTTTTGCGAAGCTTTATGACAGCCAAAGGCAAAATGATATAAAGAGCCAGCATAAAGACAACTTCCATGCTTACCAATGTCGTAAAATCAGACTGGGCAAGGATCAATGTAACAACTGCCAGGGACAGGATACCTACATAAGGTACGCCTCTCTTTGTGCTTACTTTCACCAGGAATTGCGGACAAAGGTTGTCATCAGCAAGCACAAAGAATCCTCTTGAGCCAGATGCCAGATAAGTATTAAAAATCGCACATTGGGAAACAATTGCTATTATCAGGAATATATAGCCCCATGCTGTTCCAAGATTTGCAGTCAATACTGTAGCATAGCCCATGGTTTCTCCTGTAAATCCTCCATCTGTAGCCCAGTTTTCCCAGCTTCCTTCTGGGAGAGATGCAAGGCCGCCCAGTGTAGGAAGTACATAGGTCAGCGCAACAAGCGGCATGGCAATCATCAGACCTTTTGGAATAACCTGAGGATTCTTTACTTCCCCCGCCATATTGGAAATACATTCGTATCCGCAGTACATCCATACGCAGATGCAGATTCCGCCGCCAACGCCGTCAATTAAGGAGTAATCCTCTGGCATAAACGGATCCATCGGGTTCGTATTCCAGTTGAGGAGCCCTACGATAGCAACTAGTGCAAAGGCCAGTACGATTAAAATGGAAAGTATTGTACTTACTTTTCCAACTTCTTTCAATCCCATCAGATTAATAATAGTAAAAATTAAAATCATTCCGATCTTCAGCGCATGGCTCGCAACTGTTGACATTGGGATCATCTGGCTCACATATCCAGCTACAAGGGCAACATATACACCGTTTGTAATATAGGTGGAAACAGTTCCCCACCAGCCTGCCTGAAAGCCCCAGAATTCGCCGAATGCCTCTTTTACCCAAACGTATACGCCGCCTTCCGATGGAAGCACGGAACCGCATTCTGCTACCAGGTTGCTGATTGGATATGCCCATATAATGGGAAAAAGAATCAGCAGCACTAGGGTCATTCCCGGACCTGCTTCCGGTATCATTTCTTCAATACCAAAAGCGCCTGCCGCAACCAGGCAGTACAGCATAAATACAATACCTGATACTTTGATGTCATGCTTTTTCAGAGCTGCAACACCCTGAGTTTGTGTTTGATTCTGACTCATATCAGCACCTCCTTTAAAAATCAGCTATGGAGCCGGAGCAGACCCCATAGCTGTAATGCATTACTTATTTTTTGCCTGAGCAAAAATTTCTGCCATCATTTTTTTATCCTGCTGAGCCTTGTACGGTGAATCCATCTCCACGATTCCGTATTCAAAACCAGCTTCATCCATAATCTGCAGATATGGGATCGGATCAAAGTATTCCGGACCATAAACGCCGGCATCTTTCCAAATACCTCTTCCAATCAGCTCAATTCCTACTGCTGCGCCAAATCCAGTCTGGGCAACGACTGCCTGCATATTCCAGGTCTTCATGGATTCCTGATTGTCGAAAGGCTGGTACATGAAGATTTCACGTTCTTTCCCATCCTTGATGCCCTTGCAGTGGATGCCTACGCACATTTTACCGATCATTTCATCGCCGATATCTTTTGGCTGCGGAGCGCAGGCTGCTACAATATCTCTTGGAACAACTTTGACACCGTTTACTTCAACAGGCTCCAGGCTTCTGAGTCCCAGAGACGTAATGACTTTCAGCGCCTGTACCAGATTGTCGTCCAGGGCAATCTTGAAGGTACATTTTTCCAGTCCGTATTTTTCCAGGAATCTCGGCATTAAAACCGTTTCCTCGTGCTCAATTTTAAGCAGCGTATTCATGCCTACTCCGGCAGGCATTTCGAAGGTTTCTTCTCCTGCAAAAGGAACATCTGTAATAAAGCCCTTTTCCTTATCCCACTCTACATTTGGATTCACGCACTCATCAAGAACCGTCCATACATTGAAACCAAAGGTAATATCATCTTCGCCTGCACTTGGGATCTCAAGGTTTCCTCCATCTTTAACGTGGATTTCCTTCAGTTCGTCAAAAAGATATTCTGCTGCGAATTTCGCGAAAACGTCTACAACGCCCGGGTCAATGCCCAGACAAATGCAGGCCATGTTTCCTTTTTCCTTCCACTGTTCATGCCGGTCAAAATTGTATTTTGCCATAGGCTCTGAAAAACTGGTTTCCAGTGTGCCGTATACAGGTGGATCGTAAGGAACAGACCAGGTTCCCATGCTCACATAATCAGCACCTGCTTCATATGCAGCATCAAAGATATTGTTGGATACAAACGGTGCAGCAGCATCCATTACAAAGTTGCAGTCCTGCTTTTTAATAATATCAACCAGTTCATCCTTATTTTTCGCATTAAGCTGCTGAGGTGTAAAGCGCTTATCTCCCTTTAGGTGATCGCAGACTTCTTTTGCCCGCTCAAAATCATAATCTCCTACTACAACTTTTTCCAGCCATTTTCCTTCCGGATCTCTTACCTGTAAAATACGAAGTATGGATTCTCCTACAGCTCCAGCTCCTACCAGTAACATTTTCATAATAATCTTCCTCCTTGCTTTTGGGCAGTTCTTCCCAAAACTCTTACTCAGCAGTCGGTGCTGAATACATAATGCTGCCTGTCGTTTCTTTTTTCTCCATATGCCTAGCCATGTAATCTTATGTAGTAAAGCTACAAAAAAAGAAACATACATCCACCAAACGGTGCAGCATATTTCTCTGTCCTTTTGCCAGTTGGTTATCTCCTCGTAGGCGTCACAATTAAGTGCTCTCTCCAAAGTCTCGTCCGATAACCTTCCTTTTGCCTGTCAGTTTCCGCAAAAATAACTGCCACTATTCTGCATTGCTTCTTCGGCCCCCTAATTCAATAGGGTGTCTAAGGCTATCTTCATCCGAAGTATTCAGTTTCATTATGTAGTTTTATTTTAACATATGTTTTCAGAATATTCAAGTCGTTTTTGAAAATTTAAAAAAGTTATAATATTAACAAATTAGTGCAGGTGCTGCTGTGCTTTCAAAGTTCCAAAAAGGGAAGTCCCGTATTTGCCTTGATTCCCAGACCTGCAGGCTCTATAATAAAGGGAAGCTTCGTGTGCGGATCACCTGATAATTGGATCACTACGCGGGTTTCGTATTCACATTCTAACAGGAGGAAACTTATGAGAAGTCTTTGTCTTGGCGACAGCCTTACCTATGGCTATGGGGTAAAGCCCGATGAAAACTGGGTGTTTCTACTCAATACGCCCTGTAGTACTTTTATCAATAAGGGAATTAACGGAGATACTACGGGAGGCATGCTGGCCCGCTTCTGCAGCGATGCAGTCCAGGAAAAGCCAAATTATCTGTTTTTGGCGGGAGGCATAAACGATCTGATAGCCGGTCTTTCCGAGACCATTCCGCAGGCTAATTATTATGCTATGATCCATCAGGCCTTTCACCATAACATGATACCCGTAGTCTGTACCTGCCTTCCCCTTATTCCTGAGGAGGCCCGGGGGAAATGGCCGGAATTTACAAGCTTTGAGCTTGTCTGTGAGCGCTATAAAGCTCTGCGGGAGTGGCTTCTTAATTTTTGCATGGCTTACGATCTGCTGCATGTGGATTTTTATGGTGAATTTGAAAAAGTCCTCTCCCAAAACCCGGGAAAGAACTTTTATCTGGATGGAGTCCATCCTACGGCGGAAGGACATCAAATTATGGCGGACATTGTTTTATCTGCCCTGCAGGGGTTTTAAACTGCAGGGTTTTTTGTTGTTCATTTCGCCTGTGAGATCGTCTCTCCTATTCGGATATTGGCAAAAATTCATTTTCACTGAAGAGATAAAGATACGCTTCTGTTACCGGCTTTTTTCGGATTACTTCCAGCGCCTCTTTATAGACCTGAATCTGCCCTGCATACGTTTCCTCCAGTCTCTTCAGAGAAACTTCCCTATTTTTAGGATTGATATAACTATTTTTGTAATCAATTAAAATCAAATGGCCTTCCTCTTCAAAATAGCAGTCAATGATTCCCTGTACCATAATCTGGGTTCCCTCCAGCTCTCTTTGCAAGTTGAATTCCGTTTCTTTATACACATGCTCCGCACATGCTATCCTGCAGCCAATATCACTTTTAAAAAAAGCTACTATCTTTTCGCATTCCACAGCCTCGGCTTCTTCTGAAAGAAGCAGCTCCTGCTGCTGCATCCGCAAAACCTCCTCTTGTACGTATGCTTCACCACGGCCCGCCTTTACCTGCGAAAAGGCCTCTTTAAAGTCAATGCATTCCATTACTTTATGCATAATGGTCCCTCGCCGCGCCGGATCAAAGGCCTGTTCCTCCTGCATAAAAACAGGAATTTTCAGAGTATGCTGTTCTTCTGCCTGGCCGTACTTCAGGCGGCTCAGCTCTGTTACTGAATACTTTGATTTCTTTGATAAATCCTGCATATGAGGATACCGAAAAGAAAGCCGCCTGTGAATTTCTAAAAGCCTGGAGTCTTCCCGCTGCTTTTTCTCTGATGTTTCCTGTTCCTGTGCCAGTTCTAAAAAAAGCTCCCGCACAGTTTCCCGGTTTTGTCCCCTCCTGCGGTTTTCCGCGCTGAGCTGGCTGCGATCCAGGATAGAAATCTCCATGCCGCATTCTTCTGCATAGGGCAGCAGATAATCGAGAAAACAGCTTTTCGCGGGAGACTGTTTTAGCTGCCCTTCTTCACCAATATTTTTGCTGGTTCCGATCAGTATCAGACGATCCATTGCCCGGGTAAAAGCGACGTAGAGAATTCGCAGCTCCTCTTCCAGATCTTCCTGCCGCATTTTTCGTTCAATGGCAGTCTGCATGAGAGTTTTCCGATGCCAGTGGAGCCGGCTGTCAGCCCTGGTCAGGCCGATTCCCAAATCCTTATGAACCAGAAATCCCTTTCCTGTTTTTCCACTCTGAAAGCGCTTTCCAAGCCCTGCTGTAATAACGACAGGAAACTCCAGCCCCTTGCTCTTATGTATGGTCATGATCCGCACAATATCATCATTTTCATTGATGAGCTTTACCTGGCCTGTAGGAATTTTTCTTTTTTCCATAGCCTGTATATAAGTAAGAAAACCGTAAATCCCACCATATCCCGTATTTTGAAAATCCCTTGCTTTGTCTGCCAGCGCCCGCAGGTTTGCCTGTCTCTGCTGGCCCGCGGGAAGCGCTCCGCAATACGTATAGTAGCCGGTTTCCCACATGAGCTCCCAGATAAATTCCTCTAAAGGAAGGGCCTGGGCCATCTGCCGGTATTCCTTCAGCTGTCTGAGAACCATCCTGCATTTTTGTGAAAGCCCCTCGCTTTCTTCTGCCGCGCAGGCTGCAAAGGCGTCAAAGTAGGAAGTGTCCTTTTGCCGCAGCCGAATCTGTATCAATTCATCAATCGAAAAGCCAAAGACTGCCGAACGGAGCGCACTGATTAAAGGCAGATCCTGTTGTTTATTATCAATAGTTTTTAATAGATTTAAAAACACCTGGATCTCTACAGTATCAAAATATCCGCCGCTGTCATCCACATAGGCAGGCAGATCCTGTTCTGTCAGAATCTCCTGGAAAACATCTGCGTAATTCTTTGTTCCCCGCATTAAAATTACGATATCTTTTTTTTGTACAGGTCTCTGTATCTTGTTTTTCACATCAAAGATGGGACTCCCCAGTATCTCTTTAATCCGTTTTGCTGCGCAGTGGGCTTCCAGCTCCGCATTTTTCATCTCCGCGATTTCCTCATCCAGATCCATATCCTCGCTGGCCCGGCTGTCTACAATATGCAGACTCGTTTTATAATCCAGAGGGCCGCTGTAGGAAACGCCCTGGTGCAGAGCTGCCGCATCATCGTAGCCCTTCATAATATTTTTAAAAATACCGTTTACGGTACGGATGACCGCGCCTTTGCTGCGAAAATTCCGGTTCAGATCGATTTTTGTGCTGAAAGCGTCCTTTCCCGCGGCATAATCATCATATCTGGCCTGAAAAATTTCCGGCTCTGCCAGCCTAAACTTGTAGATACTCTGTTTGATATCTCCTACCAAAAAGAGATTGTCCTCCCGCTTAATCAAATTAATAAGCGTATCCTGAAGTACGTTGCTGTCCTGATATTCATCAACAAAAATGCAGGTAAACTTTTCCCTGTATTCCCCTGCCGCTTCCTCATGCTCCAGAATTTCCAAGGCATAATGCTCAATATCATTAAAGTCGATGATGTTTTTCTCCTGCTTTGCTGCGGTAAACCGGCTGTCAAATTCCAAAATCAGCTTTTCCAGAAACCGGGCAAACGGACAGATATCCTGCATGTCCTGAAGATAGGTACTCATATCCTGCTGAAAGTATCGTTCCTTCAGGGCCTGCAGCTGCTTTTTACTGTAGTCCCTCGCGTTTTTTACATCTTCCTTAATGACCTCGTAATCCTCTTTTTCCTCTTTTTTAACCCTCATGGTATTTGCCTTAAAGGAGGAAAGAAGGCTGCCGATTCCTGCCAGATCTCCTGTTTCTGCCATCCTAATCAGAGGCTCTAAGGCTTCCAGATCTTCCTGATTCTTATTGTAAATACTCTCAATCCCCGCATCTTCTGCCAGCTCCCCTGCCCTTTGAAATCCCGCAAGCACCTGAGCAATGCTGGCAGAAATATCTTCCCGGATAAAGGCTGCCAGGGGGCTTTTCTGAAACTCCTCCGGCTCCATATCCAGGGCCGCGATATGCTCCTTCAGCCACTTTAGAGGATGGGGAATACTTTGTATCGTCGTATAAACGCGAAGCAGATTTTCCTTTAGACCCCGCTCATTCCGATCCGAGGCATAAGTCTTTAAAAATTCCAAAAACCCTTCATCACCTGACTCAAAAAAATCCGCGAAAAGCTGATCCAGCACATCCCACTTCATGATTTCTACCGTGCCTTCATCTCCGATTTTAAAGTTGGGCTCTATATCCGTCAGGTAAAAATACCTCCTGATCACTTCCAGGGCAAAGGAATGAAAGGTGCTGATATTCGCACTGCCCGCCAGATCCAGCTGTTGCCGCAGAAAAGCCCCATGGGCCGGATCTTCCTCAATGGCCTTTGTAATCGCCTTGATTAGCTTTTCCTTCATTTCTCCCGCTGCCGCGTTGGTGAAGGTCACAATCAGAAACTGATCCAAACTGATTTTGTCCTCAAGGATCAGCTGTTTGATGCGTTCTACCAGTACCGCTGTTTTGCCTGAGCCTGCTGCTGCTGAAACTAGTATATTGCGGCTGCGAAGATCGATTGCCTCCTGCTGCGCCTCTGTCCAGTTTACCATATGCAAATTCCTTTCTATAAGCAGGTATGATTTTCAAAAAATGCCCTGCACTTACTTTATTATACTTGAAAAACAGTGGGAATGATATGGGGAATTTGTTATAATAATAGCATACATGACAGGAGGTTCACAATTATGAATACATTCAAGAGGCCGACCATGCTGATGATTATGGATGGGTTCGGCGAAAACAAGGATACCTATGGAAACGCAATTGCTCAGGCAAAGACACCGGGTCTTGACAAGCTCTTTTCTGACTACCCGAAGACCTCACTTGAGGCCTGTGGTCTTGCGGTGGGCCTGCCGGAGGGACAGATGGGGAATTCCGAGGTGGGGCATCTGAATATTGGCGCGGGAAGAATCGTATATCAGGAGCTGACCCGTATTACAAAGGAAATTGAAGATGGGAGCTTCTTTGATAATGCTGCCTTGAGTCAGGCTATGGAACACGTCCTTAGCTGGGGCTCTGCCCTCCATCTTTTGGGACTGGTTTCAGACGGCGGTGTCCACAGTCACTTAAAGCACCTGCTGGCACTCATCGACATGGCTGCGCAAAAAGGGATCAAAGAGCTGTACGTCCATTGTTTCTTGGATGGCCGCGATGTACCGCCCCGCTGTGCTGCCGGCTATCTGAAAGAACTAAAAGCCCATATGGAGAAAAAAGGCCTTGGAAAGATCTCCGTCATATCCGGAAGATATTATGCCATGGATCGGGACAAGCGCTGGGAACGGGTCGTTCTTGCCTATGATGCCATGACCTTGGGAGAAGGCCAGCAGGCAGATTCCTCTGAGCAAGCTGTTTCCGCTGCCTACGACAGGGATGAAAATGATGAATTTGTAAAGCCTACGGTTGTGGCAGGAGGCCAGCCTGTAAAAGATGGCGATGCTATGATCATGTTTAATTTCAGACCGGATCGGGCAAGAGAAATCACCCGCGCTTTTGTTGCCGATGAGTTTGACGGATTTGAACGGAAAAAGAAAATCCAGAATCTGTTTTACGTATGTATGACCCAGTACGATGCCCAGATGCCGAACGTACAGGTTGCCTTCCCGCCTCAGACCTTAACGAATACGCTTGGCGAATATCTGGCTGACCAGGGCCTGACCCAGCTTCGCATTGCGGAAACGGAAAAATACGCCCATGTCACCTTCTTTTTTAATGGCGGTGTGGAAGCGCCAAACAGAAATGAAGATCGCATCCTGATTCCCTCGCCAAAAGTGGCCACCTATGATCTGCAGCCGGAAATGAGCGCTTATCTGGTTACAGAGAAGGCTCTTTCTGAAATCGCCTCTGATAAGTATGATGTCATTATCCTGAACTTTGCCAATGCGGATATGGTAGGACATACTGGTGTTATGGATGCTGCTGTAGCTGCCATTGAGGCTCTGGATCAGTGTGTACCGAAAATTGCAGATGCCGTTCTTGCCAGGGGCGGACAGATTCTTTTGACCGCGGATCATGGAAATGCCGACAATATGCTGAAGGAAGATGGCTCTGTCGTAACGGCTCACTCTCTCAATCCGGTTCCTCTGCTCCATATAGCAAAAGACCCGGTTCAGCTGAAGGACGGCGGAAAACTGGCCGATCTTGCGCCTACTCTGCTGGAACTGATGAATCTTCCAATACCAGAAGAAATGACCGGTGAAAGCCTGATAAAGAAATAGCGGGGGTGACCCGCTATTTCTTTATCATTCCGTCATTTTATTTTTTCAAAAGGCCTGAATCGTTTTATGATCTCTTCCGCCGCTTTCATGCCATCTACCGCAGCAGATGTAATACCTCCCGCATAGCCCGCGCCTTCTCCTGCCGGATAAATTCCTTTTATGCCAGACTCCATTTTCTCGTCTCTCAGGATTCGCAGCGGCGAGGAGCTGCGGCTTTCCACTGCAGTTAAAAGGGCCTTTGGATCGTCAAAGCGCTGCAGCTTTTTTCCCAGATGCGGCATAGCTTCCCTGATGGATTTCACTGCAAAGTCCGGAAGAGAATCCGCTACTGCATTTCCTGGCTCACCAAAGGATTCCCAGGCTGCCTGCGGAGGATTTCCATTCAAAAAAGCCTTTCGCTCATACTGCTCCTGAAAGTCTACCCCTGCCAGCACATCTTCTGAAGGAAAATCCGAAGTACGCACATCGACCAAAAGAGCGCTGTTTGCAAATTCCCCGTTTCTCGCGTGAAAGCTCATGCCATTTGTCACCGTCATTCCCTGCCCGGAGGATGCCATAATCACCTGTCCTCCCGGACACATGCAGAAGGTATAAACACCCCTTCCGTTCTCACAGTGATAACTCAGCTTGTAATCGGCCGGTCCTAAATGCGCTGCCAGCTTTTCATCTCCATATTGCGCTTTATCAATCCAGACTTGTGGATGCTGGATCCGAACACCTATGGAAAATGGCTTTTGCTCCATAGGGACGTTCCTTTGCTTTAACATACGAAGGGTGTCCCTGGAGCTGTGACCCAAAGCCAAAATCAAATGGTCTGCAGGAAGTATGGTGTCCCCGTTTACTTCCACCCCCTGAAGAGTGCCATCCTCCAGAATCAAATCCGTGATTTTGCTCTCAAAAGCAATTTTTCCCCCCAGCTGCGTAATCCGCTGGCGAAGATTTACCACGATCGTTCGCAAAAGATCGGTACCAATATGCGGCTTGTGCTTGTAGAGAATATCCGCCTCGGCTCCTGCGGAAACGAAGGTCTCAAGTATATGAAAAATCCTCGGATCCCGGATTCCGGTAGTCAGCTTTCCATCAGAAAAGGTTCCCGCGCCTCCCTCTCCGAACTGAACGTTGGATTCTTCATCCAGCTGGCCTGTTCTCCAAAATTTCTGCACATCCTGTATCCGCTGCTCCATAGCCCGTCCCCGCTCTAGTACTAAGGGCCTGTATCCCTGCTGGGAAAGAAGCAGCGCCGCGAATATCCCGCAGGGGCCAAACCCTGCAATAATCGGTCTGTGCTTTAACGGTTCCTTTCCTGGTGCCACTGGCCTGTAGGATAAATCCGGTGCAGCTGCAAGCTTCAATGTTTTATCGCTGGAAAAGTCTACAGTATAAACGAGCCTTATATTTTTTTTATCTCGGGCGTCGATGGATTCTCTTCGTATGATCCATTCTCTTACTGCTGCGCCTGTTTTCTTTTTTATGATTGCCGGGATCCGTTCTTTAGGCTCCCCTGGCTTTAGTTTAATCTGGTGAATTCTATACATGTGCCACTGCCTTTCCTGCCCGTATCCCCGTTTCCCAGGCATTCTGAAGATTAAATCCGCCGCAGGGACCATCAAAATCAATAATTTCCCCGGAAAAGTAAAGTCCGGGAACTAATTTTGACTCCATGGCCGGCAGATGAATTTCCTCCAGAGCAATTCCACCTGCTGTACACTGGGCCGTCTTCCACCCCCTGGTTCCTTTTACGGACAGCTTCCATCCCTTCAGATACGCCCCCAGCCTGCCGATCCGTTCTCCTGTAAGCTCTGCTGCTTCAAGCCCCGTTTCTATGCCGACTTCCCTGAGCAAGCGAAGGGCCAGGGGCTTTGGGACAATGGATAGGAGCAACTCTTCCGTTTTCATCCCCAGGATTTTGCATCGCCCTTTTAAAAGCTCGATTACCTCCACAGACTCCCACTCAGGCAGGAAATCTAAGGATAACTGAAACCTGCTCATACCTTCTGCAAAGGACTCTCCCTCCCGAAGCCGCAGCAGCCTGCTCAGATTGAAGATGCAGATTCCCGATATACTGTCTTCCGTAAACTGGATTTCACCTGTTTCTTTGCGAAGCAACTGCCCATCCTTCTGCAAAAAGGCGCATCCTTTCACCCTGACACCTTTCAGCTCTGCAATATCTTCTGCTGTTTCAATTCCCGTTAAAGCAGGAGCCAGCCTTGTAACCGTATGCCCCAATTTTTTTGCCATAACATATCCATCGCCGCTTGTTCCAAACTGCGGTGCAGCCTTTCCCCCGGTTGCCAGTAACACATTCTTTGCATTCAGTCTCCCACCCCTGAATATAACGGAAAATCCGTCGCAGACTGGTTTGATCTCCTGTACTGGAGAGCTGGTTTTTACCTGGATACTGTGCTCCTTTATCTGCAATTCCAAGCTGCGTACCACATCCCGTGCCTGCTGGGAATACGGGTAAATCCGCCCCTGCTCATCGCTACGCGTCAGGATGCCGATGGATGAAAAGAACTCCAAAGTACCGGAAGCATTGTGACAGGCCATATTGCTCAGATTGCATTTTCCATTTCCTGTAGCTGCCAGCTTTTTTCCCAAGGAATCCTTTTTCTCCAATACGCAGATCGACATCTTTGGGTTTTCTCCTGCCGCAGTAATCGCTGCAGCCATAGCGGACGCCCCGCCGCCTACGATACAAAGATCCAGCATACATTCTCCTTCCATAAAAACCTTCCTTTAAAAGGTCTCGCTTCTCCGCCCCATTTTCGCCATATACGATATTTACGTTACCTTAAATCACCCGCATTGTCAACTTTTTTCAGAAATGCCAGACTCACTCCTATAAAAGGCCTTGTTTCCCGGCCTTATTTTCTCGCTTTTAGTCAAATATAGCTTCTAGTTAATCCTTCTCTCCCCTTTAGTTTTCAGCGCCACTTTAAAGGTACAAAATACCAGTATGTTGCTCTGTCTTTTTTTGCCGGGCTCCTCTACCATTGATAACAGAAGGAGGAACGTAATATGAATTTACAAAAAAATTTTTCCAACAACATGAATGTGATCCATGGATCCCATTCCAAAACCCTGACCGAATTTGCAGAAGAATTATGTATCTCGCGTTCTTCTTTACAGGATATCCTCAGAGGGAACTGTAACCCGAGAATTGATACTGTCGAGCAAATAGCCAGGCAACTGGGAATGGATCCTTTGGATCTTCTTTCTTATCCCGATTCAGGGAAGCTTGCACCCATTTACGGCTTATCAGAGCTCTCGGAGGAAGACAGCGTGGAACTGGCAGCACACTTTTATGCGATTGTTCGTATTCTGGTGAAACGCGCGGAACAGAGTAATGACTGATATTATACTTGCCTGATTATTCGGCCCGGTATCTTTATAAGCGGATACCGGGCCTTTTCCTTGCCTGAGATTAAGGTTTATTTAAGACTTCCTCCCCATCTGAACATTGAAACTCCACATAATAAATGGTATTATGGTATAGTATCTCATTTAAATTGGAAAGAGGCCTGAAATGTTAAATTTGCTGAAAACGATAATAAAAAGAACGCTGTTCCTTCTTTTTATTCTGATACTGCTGGCCGCCCTATGTGCCGGCTATGCCCGTTTTATAGAGCCAAACCGGCTTACTGTAAGTGAAATAGAGGATGCCAGTTATTCTATGAAAAAGTCTCTCACTGTGGCTGTCTTTGCCGACACGCATTTCGGTTTCCAATATGACACAAATGATTTTCAAAAGGTCATTGATAAGGTGAATGAAAATCCTCCCGATATCCTCCTCTTTGCAGGAGATCTCATCGATAATCTGAATGAATATCCAGGCGATACTGCTGCGATTTCCGCAAAGCTTGGGGAAATGAAAGCAAAAATCGGCAAATATGCGGTTTTTGGGAACCACGATTATGGCGGCGGTGCGGAATACGAATATGAGGCTATCATGAATGCGGGCGGATTTCAGGTTCTTGTCAATGAAACAGTAACTTTTAAAGAGAATAATCTCCGCCTCATCGGAATTGATGATCTCCTCATCGGATATGGGGATCCTTCTGTAGTAAACGAGGCAGCGCCGGATATGTACAATCTGGTATTCTGCCATGAACCTGATATCGTTGATAAAATCCTGGATTCCAACACCGACTATATGGTAGCGGGTCATACCCACGGCGGACAAATTCGCGTGCCCTTTTATACACAGAAATTCCTTCCCTCATATGGGGAAAAATATATCAAAGGGGTTTATTCCCTGCAAAATCGCAACGGGACGATTCTCTACGTAAATTCTGGTCTTGGGACTACGAAAATACCTGCCAGATTGGGCGCTGTTCCGGAGCTTACTTATCTTACTATTATTCCTGGATAATTGAGTCGAATTTCCGCTGCCAAAAGCCCCTCCCGCGTAAGCTTTATAAAACTTATGCGGGAGGGGCTTTTGGTATATGTATCTTTTTATTGCTTTCGTATATTTTTTTCTGATTTCTTTGTATTTTTAGCCGGTGCCTTTCTCTCCCTGTCGGAAGGCATGAGCTTTGGCTTTGCCTCAGGCGCTTTTTCTGCTTTTAGAGGCTGCTTTGCCTGTTTCGCCTGCTGCTGCGGCGCCTGCATTGATTTTGGTGGTTTTGGAGCTTCCGGTCGTTTCTGCTTCTTTGGTTTTGGCTGCTTTTCCGTTTTTGGCTTTCTTGGCTGCTCCGGCTTTTTTTCCTTTTTTTCATGAGGCATATGAATGCCCAGTTCTAATGTACTGATACCCTGCAGCAAAAATATAATGCCCAGCAGAACAGCAATTGCAAGCCCTGCTATAATCGGATTCAGGAACGCGTACAGTCCACCTGCCACGCAGATGACCCCCGTAACAAGGGTCCATACAAAATTGGCTCTTTTATTAACCATATCAATTATGGTTGCAGCCACAATCCTGAGCGCTCCGGAAAACATGACCCACAGACCAAATACCATTGGAATTGCAACATCCGCCGCAATCTGGCTGCTCAAAACTAAAACGCCCAAAATAAATGTTATAATAGATTCTGCCAGAATCCATCCGTTATTATCTGCCTTTTTTCCGCTGCGGCCCCACCAATAGGCTATTCCCTGAATGATGCTGTTAATTACCATCATAAAACCAAGAATAAAGGCCAACGACAAAAACGTTTCTCCCGGGTTTGCAAAACAAAAAACACCGGTCAAAACTAATAGCACACCGCTGATAATTGTAAGTACTCTCAAATTATTGCCCTCCCTGCTGCATTCTATGGAACTACAATCAGCTCCGCCTGCTGGCTGATTTTCTTTCTGAACTTTGTGATGAGATTTTCTTTCTTTTTTTCCCGGCCCGACTGGCCCAGAACCACATGGGTAATCTGATTCTTTTCCACAAGCTCCACCAGGGTATCCAAAATATGATTAGAGCGTACTACCGTCAAATTTGCGCCATACTCAATAGCTTTGCCGTAAAGATAATCCAGCGCTTCCCCTTCCTCCGGATTTCCCAGCAGCTTGACATCCTTTGGGGCAACATGAATAATGAACAGTTCCCCCTCCTGTCCCTCCAGAGCCTCGCGTCCGAATTGGATCAGCCGATCACAAGTCTTTTGTTGTGTAACACACACCATTACATTCTTCATAGGCTTTCCCCCACTGACTGTTTACCACAATTCGTCAAACTCACTTGTTCTTTCCTCTGCTGCCGCAGCCTTTTGTTTCTTTTCCTTTGGCACAATATCGAATATCTTAACAATTCCATAAACTGCAACAAAACCGATGAATACAACTCTGAGCACTTTATTAATTTTTTTAATCATATCTAACATCTCTTCAACCCTCTCTTTTTCATAGTCTCATTCTGCACCTGCAGACTAACAAATTAATATCATTATACCACAAAGATCCGGATTCTCGAACCCCTTATTTACAAATCTTTCCGAACCGCATTTTTTACTATAGCCGGACCTGAAAAAATTGTATATAATAAGAATATGGACAGAACAATACTTCATTGTGACATGGACGGCTTTTATGCCTCCGTAGAACTCTTAGACTATCCTGAATTGCAAAATGTACCTGTGGCTGTCTGCGGAAACCCGGAGAACCGCCATGGTATTATATTGGCAAAAAACACTCCTGCAAAAAAATACGGAATTCGAACTGCCGAGACCGTCTGGCAGGCAAAGAAAAAATGTCCGCAGCTTCATCTCCTTTCCCCCCACCACGGGAAATATAAGGAGTACAGCCTTAAAATCAACGAAATCTATCAGCGGTTTACGGATATGGTAGAGCCCTTTAGCATTGACGAATCCTGGCTGGATGTGACGGCCTCCTTAAAGCTTTTTGGAACAGGAAGAGAAATTGCTGATACGCTGCGAAGCACCATACGCGCGGAGCTGGGGCTGACCCTTTCTGTGGGAGTATCCTATAATAAAATTTTTGCCAAGATGGGCAGCGATTATAACAAGCCGGACGGAACCACCGTCATCAGCAGGGACAACTACAGGGAAATCCTCTGGCCCATGAATGTACGCAAGATGTTCTTTGTGGGAAGCGCTACTGCGGACAAGCTGAATAAATCCGGGATCCGCACCATCGGCGATCTGGCGCGCTCGGATAAGGACTTTTTAAAGGCCCTTCTCGGCAAGCAGGGATCTATCCTCTATGAATATGCCAACGGTCTTGATACCAGCCCGGTCAGCCTTTATACGGAGCGGGAAAAAATCAAGTCTATCGGAAACGGCACTACGTTTCGCAGAAACCTGCAGGGAATGGAGGATATCAAGGTTGCAGTCACCGCTCTTTCCGATACAGTGGCCAGCCGGCTGAGAAAGCACCAGATGAAAGGGTTCGGTGTGAAGGTGGATATCAAGGATCCCGACTTTAAGGTCATTTCCCGGCAAAAGCAGCTGGATACGCCGACCAATCTTTCAGAGGAAATCTTTCGCCAGGCCATTGAAATCATACGGGCCTCCTGGAACATAGAAGATCCCATCCGCATGCTCACCATCACAGCCATCAATCTGTGCGATGAAAATGAAGCGCAGCAGCTTTCTTTCTTTGATCTGGGGGACAAAAATGCCCGTGAAAAGGGAGAAAAGGTGGAGCGAACCATTGATGATATACGAGCCAAATTCGGTGGCAGCGCCATTACCTTCGGGCGGATCCTGAAAAATGATATCGGGGTTGATATTGACAGCACGGATGACTGATCGGCCTTTACTGGCTCAAAAACTGAGCAAATCAGTACAGGACTTCTATATTGGCAAGGCTATGTACACCATGGTATAATAAGGTAAATCTATTGGATGAGGAGATGACAAATGAAGCCATTAAATAAATATTTTGATCACACAAACCTGAAACCTACTGCATCGGAAGCGGATATCATCAAGCTTTGCGAGGAAGCAAAGAAATACGAATTCTACGCGGTCTGCGTTCACGGCTGCTATGTTCCCCTTGCCGCCAGGGAGCTTGAAGGTACGGATATTAAGGTCGTAACAGTAGCCGGATTTCCTCTGGGGATGAATTCCACAGCAGCTAAAAAAGCCGAAACCCTTCTTGCCTGTGAAAATGGCGCCAATGAAGTTGATATGGTCATCAACATTGCGGCCCTTAAAGAAGGCCGATATGATTATGTAAAAAACGAAATCTTGGAAGTTATCAATGCGGCCTCCCCTCACAAAGTCATCATCAAAACCATACTGGAAACCTGCCTTTTGACGGACGAGGAAATCAAGGCCGCCTGTCAGCTTGCCATCGAAGCGGGAGCTGCCTATGTAAAAACCTCCACAGGCTTCAGCGAAAGCGGCGCCACTCCCCACACCATGGCCCTGATCAAGGAAACCGTAGGCGATAAAATTCTCATAAAAGCCTCGGGTGGTATCCGGGATGTTCTGGCAACAAAGGAAATGCTCCGCTTGGGCGCTCAGCGCATTGGAGCCAGCGCATCGGTGGCCATTATGGAGGCTCTGAAATGAAGCCATTAATGGATAAGGCTCAGATTAAGGCTATCATTCCCCACAGGGAGCCTATGCTCTTAATTGATGAAGTCCTGGAGCTGACAGAAGGAAAGCAGATCAAAACAACCTTTTATCTGGATCCCTGCCGCGATTTTTTTAAAGGGCATTTTCCGGGAGAACCGGTCATGCCCGGCGTACTGACAGTAGAATCTATGGCTCAGACTGCCGATGTACTGCTGCTTTCCATGCCCGAATACGCTGGTAAAATTCCGCTTTTTATCGGCATTGATCAGGTAAAATTCAAGCAAAAAATACAGCCCGGTGACAAAATTACCATTGAGGCGGAGATTTCAAAGGTAAACGCGCCAAAGGCTGTTGTAACCTGCAGGGCAGTCGTATTCAATCACGGCGAAGAGGCGGCTAGCGGCCTAGTGACGCTGGCCATGCGGTAAATGCTTTTATTCGTTTTCCCGGCTCATATGAACCGTCATATACACCCCTTTTTATTCATATCCCAGTGCCAGAGCCATTTTTTTGGAAATTTCGTTGGCTGCATCCCAGCATCCCCGTATTCCCCGCTTCTGGCACTCGAGAACAAAGGCTGCGGCACATACCATTGCCAGCCCTTTCCTGCGGTGCTGTGGGTGCGTCGCTACCTGAATCTCCGTTCCCCCGTTGTATACGGTCATAGTCGAGGTTCCGGCTGCCAGCTTTCCCTCATGGACTGCCGCATAGCCAAAGCCACGTGTCAGAAAATCCTCCGCCGAAGCAAAGGTCTCGCAAAACTCCCTTGACCATTCTTCCTCCATGGCCTGCTGATACAGATCCTCATCAAACTGTTTCAGCTCATATCCTTTTGGCAGCTTATCCATATAGCTTTTCAGAAGCGCCTCGTCAAAAACGTAATCCTTTTGCACGATGCCGTACTGCTCTACCGGCTTTGGATTGTTTTCCTTTGCCCCCAGCAATACCTGTTCCCACATGCAGAAGAGGTAAAATTCGAATGACCTGGAAAACAGAATTTCTGCCGGAAGCAATCAAGGATTTGAAACACCTTGACAGAAGCAATCAAATATTAGCCTGTAAAGCGATCCAAAAAGTATCAAAAAACCTGCTTCCGGATTATGAGGGTGGTTATGGCCATCCCCTTTCCAATAAATGCGGCTTAAATCTTTCCAGCTTTCTGAAAATTAAACTGCGTGCCTCAGAAATCCGCATCGTCTACAAGCTTGAGCGCCGTGCTGACAACCTGTTGATTATTGTCATCGGAGCAAGAGCGGACGATGAAGCCTATGAAAGCGCAGCAAAACGAATCCAAAGACATAATCTGTAAGCAAACAGAGAGACGGTATTAGAGCGCCTCCCTGAATTCGATCTACAATGTTCAATTGAGCTTTTTATTCATCCTAGCCACTATGCAGCGTCCCACAGAATATTCCACCACCCATATGGCAATAAAGATAACGGCAAAAATAGCGGCATAGCTCAGCAGGCCCTTAAGGCTATGCTCCATCCAGTAGAGGACATACGCTATAGGCAGCATTACGGCAGCTGTTATCAGAAAATAGATTCCCGTCTGCTTTGTAAGGCTCCACCGATCCATGTTCCAGACCACCGATCCTGCCCCAAAGGCTGCCCCCAACAGGCCGCACAAAACCGTCTGAAGAATGACGGCATTGATCTCAGTTCCCATATTCTCTATCAGCTCAGGCGTGCAGGGCGCATAATATCCATTTCCCCAGACAAGAGATATGATGATGGACAGGATTGTTCCAATTGTAATTCCCAGCGGGATTCCCAGCAGCCCCCGCAGTACTGCGCTTAACGCGGTTTTGTTTGTTTTGTTTGTCATTTTTCTCACCTCAGATTCCTAATATCCGTTTGATTTTGCCGACATACCGCCTTGAAACATATGTGACCGTGCCGTCCAGGAATTTAACGCAGATGGTTCCAGTAATGCTCAGGTCAAAGTTCCGGATTTTTTTCAGATTCACGATCTCCGAATTGGAAATGCGGACAAACCGGCTCTTATCAAGCCGCTCTTCCAGCTCATACAGCCTCAGGCGGAGCGCATATTCCCCCTTCTCCGTAACCGCATATACCTTTCCTGCGGCGGCATAGATGCGAATCAGATCTTCTGGCTCCAGCACCTCCAGCTTACCGTTCTTTGTTCCGGAAAGGATCTTCGGCGCATCCAAATCCTCGGACAGCTTTTTTACCAGGCTGCTGATGTCCTCTGACATAGCATCGGTCACAATGACGATTTTGGGTTCCGTACACGATGGGTCAATTTTCACTTCAATCTGCATTTCGGCACCTCCTTTTTACAGCTTACATTATAGGAAAGTCCGCTGTCCATTTCAACGGATTTGCCATACCCGGCTGTTTTCAGCACACAGGTGGATCTATGACATAAGAAAAACGCCGGTTTATCCGACGTTCTTCCACTTCAGCATATTATCCTCAAAATAAGCGGCCACCAGCCCCTGATCCTCCATGTAGCTGAGGTAGCACCGCAGCGTGGATCCGCTGAGGGCATACTGTGGCATGTCCCCTCTGATACCGTAGCGGTCAAAAATCCGTTTCAAAAGCGCATCAAAATGGATTCCCTCCCGGCAGTCCTCTAAGATTCCGCAGATGTTTTTTTCGATATTCTTTTGGTTTCCCTCTGCCAGGGGCCGGATATCCGCTGTAATGTCCCCGTGGGAAGGAAGGAACAGCCCGCCTTCCAGGGTCTTTAAAAGCTCCAGCGTTTCCAGATACCCGGCTACGTCTACCAGATAGCCGAACTGATATTTTTCCAGGGACTTTTGATTGAGCACGCTGTCTCCCAGAAACCAGACGTTGTCCGAGGTCTTTATCCCAATCATGCCGAAGGAATGACCGGGAAGCCGTATATACTCCAGACCCTGGGGCAGCTGGAAATCCTCGATGTCCCGAAAGCCGACTGGCCCCGGATGGCGGAATATGTTTCTCAGCATCTGATTGGGGAAGCCTCCGTACATATAGGAAACTTCCAGATGCTTATAATTAGCAAAGGCGTTGTCAATATTGGTGGCATAAGCCGGGCAGCCGTAAGTCTTCATCAGGTATTCGTTTCCCCCCAGATGGTCGATATGGGTGTGGGTATTGAGGATAAAGCTCAGCTCCCAGCCCTGCTCTTTGAGAAGCGCCTCCAGCTGTTCCCCATCCCTTCTGCTGCGCCCCGTATCGATGAGGCATACCTCCTTATCCGTCAGCTTGTATATTCCGATAATGGTAGAATGATCGATATAGTAGGTTCGTTCTCCGGCTTTTGTTAATTCAAACATGGGTAAATGTTATCTCCTTGCAGTTTTAAAATCCACTGTACTGGCCGCTTGGGAATTGGGGTGAATGGCACTGCCTATTTTGCCAGGTGGCTAGTACAGTACTCTATTATATACCCTGTTTTTCTTTTTCTCAAGTATCCTTTTCAGGCGCAAAACCTTCGTTCTTCCCCAGGAGCCCTGCCATGCTATAGCCCCAGAAGGCTCTGGGCTTTTTTCCTGGAAAAGCGGTATATGCCATACTGATAGGCCATGACTGCCAACAGAATCACAAAAAAGATGCCAATAGTTTTTATCTCTCCGGCCGATAAAACGCCGTCGTTTGTTTTCAGCATCAGACACCCGAAAGCCGTCATGCCAAACCCGCCCAAAAGAGTAGGAAGCAGGAAGACTTTTTTCAGCTGCTTTGCCAAAAGCTTTCTCTGGTAAGCCGCGTCTGCCCCCAGCTTTTCCAGATCCGAGAACACCTGGCTGCTGCCCAGGGCGATGCTCTGGCTCCTGGAGTAGGAAATGACGCCTGCCGCCGCCAGGCAGATGATGGAAACATAGACGAACAGCAGCAGATAAACCGCATAGCGTTTCATGCCACCCGCCTCCTTCAGCGGCAGGAAGAGCGGCTCATACTGCCAGTCTGCTTCCTTTACCGAATTAGCCGGATCGTAGCGCACCTTGCCTGCATAGTCGTATTCGTTTCCCTGAAGCTTGTGCTGCCAGGCATCGTAGCCATTGCAGACCTTCATATCAGCGGAGCATCCCTGTCCAAAGCGCAGGTAAAGCTCCTCTGCAAAGGCAAGGGAATCGCCGCCCTTACTGTTAAACAGCACCTGCGTTTCCCGTGGGAATGCTTCCGTGCCTTCTTTGATCTTCTGAAAATCAGCGTCACTTACTACCAGCCTTGCCTGATGGTCAAAACCCCAGCCCTGCACTAATGACTGATAGGTCACCGTTTTCCCATAGGCGAGGGGCATAAATTTCTCCCATTTGTCCAGATAAAGAGAATCAATATCATCAAAACGGAAAAAGAGATCTTCCTGCGCTCCCGGGCTCTGAATGAGATAATAGGTTCCGGGCTGCGGCTCTGCCTTCTGTCCGGTCAGCTTTTCATAATCCCCTGCGCTGAAAATCTCGTACAGGGCGTGTTGCTTTTCATATACCTCCTTCAGGTTACCCTTTTCATCCACATCATCTCGGTTCACACCGCTTCCCACCACCTGAAGAACCTGCGCTTTTCGGTACTGCTGTAGTTCCACGCCATACGTCTGGGCCAGGTTTGCTATCTCCTTTTGGGAAGGAACAGCAGCATCCCCTGTATAAAACATGCTGTACATGGATTCATAGCGGGCAAGGGAAGAACTATTTTCCTGGCCGTTGATGGGCACATAAAAGGCCGCAAAGATTCCTCCCGCAAGGAGCAGCGTCACCACCAGCATATTGCGGACAAAGGAGCTTCCCTGAAACTTGAGCATGCCGTAGGAAATCAGATTGTTGTAATACTTCTGGGGCCGCCTTCCCTTTCGGTGACAGGAAATAGAATAGACCATAATGCGGTAAAGGCCGGCAAGCGCGGTCAGGTAAAAGAGGTTGGTCCAGGCTCCCATGTAATGGCCCGTCATCTTCGCCACAGCCGCAGGCATGACAAATGCCAAAAGCAAACCGCCCGCAAAGAGCAGTATACCGCCTATGAGATAAGGCGGGCTTACCATTTTTTTCAGCGGCTCCTGCTTTCTCTGCTCGTTGAGTATGTCCATGATATTCGACCTTTTCATAAAGTGGGCCGAAAGAATCAAAAGCATGGCCAGTATGAACAGTCCGTACAAAAGGCTGGCTCCAAAGCCGATTCCTGTAAAAGCAAAGGAATATTCGGATAGCCCCTTTACAAGGTGCTCAAAGAGAATGCCCAGACACAGGGAAACCAGGCATCCGGCTACAAGGCCTGCCCCGATCATGGCAGCTGTATACCCGGAAATTTCCCGTAAAAGCAATGCCTTTACCTTTCCTTTTTCCGTGCCCAGCGCTAAAAATACGCCGATCTCCCGGCTTTTGTACCGTAGGAACAGGCTTGCTGCGTAAACGGTAAAAATCACGCAGCCCGCCGCTGCCAGGACAAAGATCATGTACACCTGCTTCCTGGAATCCCCGCCCTCAGGAAGGGTCTGCTGAATGAGCGGGCTTTCCAGCATCATGATATAAGAGGTAATCAAAAGCACCGCAAAGCTGATGCAAAAGCAAAACTGCCGGTAAGCTGATTTATTTTTGTCCTTTGACCTCTTCCACACCTGCTTCAGGCTCATTTTTCCTCACCACCATTCATAGCTGCCAGAACCTCCAGCAGCTGGCCCAGGAATTCCCGCCGCTCCCCGGTCCTGCGCAGTTCCTGAAACACCTTTCCGTCCTTCATAACCAGCACCCGGTCGCAGTAGCTGGCGGAAAAGGTATCGTGGGTTACCATAAAGGTGGTTGCCTTCAGCGTTTTGCTGGCGCTGACAAAGGCCCCGATAACCGCTTCGCTGGATTTGCTGTCCAGATTTCCTGTAGGCTCATCCGCCAAAATGAGAAAAGGATCGTTCATCAGAGCTCTGGCAACTGCGGTTCTCTGCTTTTGGCCTCCCGATATTTCCGCTGGGTATTTATCCGAAATCGCATCAATGCCAAATAGCGCAAGGAGGCTCTGGGCCTTTTTTTCCATCTCCTCATAAGGTGCTTCTTTAATGACCTTTGGTATGCATACATTTTCAAAAACCGTCAGGCCGTCCAGCAGCATAAAGTCCTGGAACACAAAGCCCAGCCTTTCATTTCGTACCCGCGCCAACTGCTTTTCTGAAAGCCTTGAAATATCCCTGTCCTTTAAGAGAATCTCCCCCTCATCTTTTGGAATAAAGCAGGAAATGCAGTTGAGCAGCGTCGTCTTTCCGCTGCCCGATGGCCCCATAACGGCCACGAACTCTCCTTCCTTTACTTCAAAGCTGACATCCTTTAAGACTTCATAAACTGTGTTTCCTGTTTTGTAGCTTTTAAATAAGTGATTTACCTTCAGCATGTTTCACTTCTGACCTTCCTTTCTTTTTTGTTTTCCACACAATATTTTATAAAAGCGCCTTTTCTTTTCCCACAGGCCATTATGACAAGTTCTGCGCCTTTTTTGACAAATTTTGTTTCCCGGATGAAAAGATTTTTTGTCTGTAGTATAATGGAGAAGCATGGAAAGGGGGCCTAAATTTATGCTGCAGGTTTTCATTTGTGATGATGAAAAAACTTTTTGTTCGGATTTAAGACAAATTGTACAGGTAGAGCTGGAGCTTCATGGTATTAAGTTTTGTATTATGGAATTTTTTTCAGGCAATGCCCTTCTCAGCCATTTCCGGGAGGCCCAAAGGCAGGGTGATTCCCATATATTCTTTTTGGATATTGAAATGGAAGGTACCTGCGATGGTATGGACACTGCACATCAGCTTCGCAGCGCGGATGAATCGGCGGTTATCATCTTTGTAACTGCTCACGCGGATTTTGTCTTTCAGGGATATGATGTACGGGCGCTTCACTACATTCTCAAGCCCTGTGAGCGGGAGCAGATTGCCCGGGTTCTTGCGGCAGGTCTTGCGCTTTTAGATGCCAAAAAGGACGCCTGCTTTTGTATCCGCAGAAAACAAGGGGAGCTCCTTCTTCCTTATGAAAGCATCCTCTACTTCAAAAGCCAGGGGCACCAGGTTTACGCTGTTACAGCAGATGCCTCTTATTCCTTTTATGGAAAGCTTTCCGAGCTGGAAACGTTCCTGCCCTCCTGCTTTGTCCGCAGCCACAATCGTTACCTAATCAATCTGAGACATTTAAGCGCGTTGGATGGAAATCAGGTTTTGATCCGCAGGCAGGCTCTTCCTGTAAGCCGTTCCTGCAAGCAGGGGCTTTCGATTGCTTACGCGCGCTATATACTGACCTAGGAGGGAATATTATGCCGGCTTTCTCTGAGCTGATCGTAAACGTGCTGATCGGCCTTTTTTATACTTGGTTTATCTACCGTATTGCAGAAAGAATTCTCAATCTGCGGCCACAGAACTGGATTCGCTTTTTGTTTTTTATTGGGCTTTTTTTCGCATCAGGCCCTGTGCTTTTTCCAGAAGAGCTCACCGGTTCCCTGATCCTTTTGCTGGGTTTCTTTCTTTTGCTGCTCCTGGTTGACACCAGCTCCTTTTTAAAAAAGCTCTCCTTTGTCCTGATCTTCTATCCAGTGTGGGCTGCCCTGAGCTATCTGACCGAGAACCTGGGCTTTGTTATCTGGCTCTACGGATTTCACGAAGCCATGTCTCCCGCTGCAGAGCTGGCGCTCCATTCTGTCTCTACAGCCCTGCGCATCCCATTTGGAGCAGCTATCTGGTATTTGATAAAAAAACAGATCCACATATCCTCTTTCCAATTTTCCAAGAAGCTGTGGTGCATCATCGATCTCATCTGCCTGGCGTCTTTTCTGGGCATTATCTTTCTGATTTATTTTGCCGATACAGACCATTCCTACCTGACATGGCCGCCCTGCATTGCCTGCATCCTGACCAATATGGGCGTTCTTTTCGTCTGCTCCTCCTTTTCCCAGAGCCTTCGCACAGAGCTGGAGCTAGATATGCTCCGTATTCAGGAAGGATATTATGAAAAGATGGCCGCAGAACATGAAAAAGTGCGAAAGCTGCGTCACGATATGAGAAATCATCTAGGTGTGCTGCAGATTTTCTTGAGGGACGGGGAACCCGCTCAGGCGCGTGAATATCTCTCCCAGCTGTCGGATGAATTTCAGACGGAGCTTCGCAGATTTTGTGAGCATCCGGCAATTAATGCTGTCTTAAACGCCAAATATCAGCTGGCGGAAAGCTGCAATATCACCTGCCGCTTTTACCCGCAGCTGCCCCGGGATATAGGCATGGATCCGGTCAGTCTCTGCCTTCTTATAGCCAACACCCTGGACAATGCCATCGAAGCTTGCCGCAAAATACCTGAAGGAGCTTCCCTTTCCCGCCATATCCTGCTCAAGGCCCGCTGCGAAAACGGCTTTTTCAGCTATTATATTGAAAATACAAAGGTAAATCCGGTGCATGAAAAGCAGGGAGTGTTTCTGACGGACAAGAAGAATGCCGCCCTCCACGGCTTTGGACTGAAAACTGTGAATGATATTGTCCGGCAGCAAGGCGGCAGCATTGAGATTTCCTATACGGAGGACGCCTTTTCTGTTACAGCGCTGATTCCGCTGAATAGTTCGTATCCTATCTCGCACGGGATTTGAACTAGCACCTTATAGTCTAGGTACTGTATGCTCTCTGCCCCACATCAGATCTTTCGGAGTATTAATCTTATCTAAGACTCTGCATATGGTTTTAATTTCCTTTCTACAAAAGGCTATTATCGGTTAATAATCACTGCAAGCATCAGTCCGCACCCAAGAAGCGATGCAAAAGTCCCGCATACATATATTGTAAAATAAGTTTCTGCGTAAGGGTACATATCTTTACTGCTGCCCAGCAAGTATAGTATTTTTTCCCGGTTCAATAAAAGCAGGGGAGTTACTGCCGCCGATATAACTAAAATCATAAAAAAGGCATTTCCAACGCACCCGCCTGTTCCCCGCTTCCTGCATCAATCTATTTATGATGGTTATTTCTGAATGGTATCGGAATTCTGATTATATGCCTTTGCAACACATTTCCATTCGCCATCCATCTTCAACAGAAGCAACACATCCGTGAAGTCAATACGGTTGCCCCAGCCTTCTTCCAGCACACGTACAACAGCCAGGGATTCCTCAACCATCAGGACATCCACACGGGCCTTGAAATTATCACCGCCAGGCACAGTATCCACATTGTGATAGAACTGCTCAATAGAGCCATGCTCCAGCTTACCGTCCAGATAGCCGAATAAAACAGCCTCATCCGTGAACAGTTCCTTTGCATATGCGCTGTTTCCCTCGGCAACGCTCTTGACAAACTTCATTGCAGCAGCTTCCACTGCCTGATATTCCTTTAATTCTGCTCTCATTGTGATGGCCTCCTTAATTAATTTTTTTGACATTATATAAAGCATTCTACCTTATACCAAAATAAATAGATCAAATATTGTTCCCTATCTCATATCCATCCCATACAGCATGAAGGATCGTGCTGACCTTCTGACCATCTCCGATTTCATAAACGGCAGCGCCGCATCCCTGAAGCTCCTGAGCCATGGACGGAACCGGGCGGAAACCAACTGCGATAACAACCGAATCCGCATCCAGCACCTTTTTCTGGTCACCGCTTTCCAGAATGACCCTGCCATCTTCCACAGCAGAAAGACGGTGGCCCTCCAATACAGCCACATGATGATGTTCAAACAGATCCGGGATCATCTGTCCATTTGGGATCGGGGATGGGATACCTGCCGACAAAATCTTAGGCAGGGCTTCCACGACCGTAACCTCTTTGCCGTCCTGTGCATATTCTAATGCCATTTCACAGCCAACCAGACCGCCGCCAACCACCACGACCTTCTGTCCGACTTTTTCCGGATGTGCAAACGCTTCCATACAGCCGATCACCTTTTTATCATCTGTTCCCGGCACTTTCGGCATGACAGGGACGGAACCTGCTGCCAGAATGATCACATCTGCATCCATATCGTGGAGCTGGCCAGCGGTAACATTTTCCCCCGTATGGATCTCCACAGGCAGTGCCTTTAATTCATTCTGATACCACGCATTCAACTCCCGTACCTCTTTTTTAAAGCTATGGGAACCGCCGGGGATCAGATTGCCGCCCAACGACTCATTCTTTTCATACAAAGAAACTTTATGTCCCCGCATGGCTGCGATTCTGGCAGCCTCCATACCGGCGACACCGCCGCCCATGACCACAACCTTTTTCGACTGTACGCAGGGGCGGAGCGCATACCTCACTTCCCGCATCGCCACCGGATTTACTGCACAGGTCGGCTGTTTTCCCTGCTGGAGCCTTGTGATACATCCCTGATTGCATGCAATGCAGGGACGGATCTTCTCCGTATGCCCGGTCAGCACCTTGTTGGGATACTCCGAATCTGCCAGGGCAGCACGGCCAAGAACAACAGCATCAATCTTACCATCCCGAATTGCCTTCTCTGCAATATCCGCTTCATTCATGCGACCGCCTGCCAGGATCGGGATATTAACGGCTTCTTTTGCCTTCGCTGCCAATTCCACCAGATACCCTTTCGGCATATACATAGGCGGGCAGGCATAGTAGAAGGAATCGTAAATGCCTGTATCTACATTCAGACAATCATAGCCATAGGATTCCAGCAGCTTCGCGATCTCAACCCCTTCTTCCAGGGTACGGCCGATTTCTTCCTCACCTGTCAGGCTTGCCTGTTCAAATCCTTTTACAAAGGTTTTCAAGCCCAGGCGCATGCTGACCGGAAAATCACTGCCGCACTCCTGCTTAATACCTTCGAGAATTTCTTTTGCCGCCCGTAAACGGTTTTCCAGGCTGCCGCCATATTCGTCGGTGCGGTGGTTCATCATGGACAGGGCAAACTGGTCAAGCAGATAACCCCAGTGGATGGAATGAACCTCTACGCCAGAGAAACCGGAATCCTTTGCAATTTTAGATGCTTTTACGACGGACTCAATTTTAGATTTAATCTGGTCACGGGTCAGCTCTGGTGAAACTTCTCCCGGATGCCGGAAAACATGTACAGAGGACGGTGCCGGAAGATTGGGGTAGTTCCTCCCAAGCCCCATAGTAATCTGTGCAAAGATTTTTGTACCATAAGCGCCTGCCCTCTCATTCAGTTCCGTTGCCGTCATCTTAAATGCATCCGGATTCTGTAAGATAGTCGGGCCAACCCCGGTATATGGATCAACTGTTCCATCGGCTGCAATTGCCCCGGTAAAAATCAGACCAAAACCACCTTTCGCCCTCTCTACAAGATATTGTATTGTTTCGTCTTTCAGGCCACCTCCCGGAAGATGGTGCTGTCCACCGCCAATTGGCGCCATACAAAACCTATTCTTAATGGTCAGTCTGCCAATCTGAAGCGGCTTTCCTAAATACTCATAGTTCTGCATGTCTGTGCCTCCTTTACCTGCAGGATTGACTTTTCCTGCTGTTGATATTATAATTATAGCGAGAATGAAACAGAAAACAAGTACGCACCTATAAGTGCGATACTAACACGAAAGTTATATACTTACCTAAAGGAGAGTAAAGGAAATGAGCGAACGCTGTATATCACAAGAATGCCTGGAAACAACAGGTTTCAGCTACACATTATCCCTCATCAATGGGAAATACAAAATGACAATTCTTTATACGCTTATGGAATTTGGTATCGTCCGCTTTAATGAAATGAAAAAGTATATTGGCGAGATCTCTTTCAAAACGCTAAGCTCTACATTAAAAGAATTAGAGGCAGACCAGTTGGTAAACAGAAAAGAATACCCGCAGATTCCGCCAAAGGTCGAATACAGCCTTACAGAACGTGGAAAGTCACTCATTCCCATATTAGATGGCATGTGCGAGTGGGGAGATAAAAACAGGCTTCCATAGATTCCTATCGTTAAAAAATGCACCCAAACTCATGCTTGGGTGCACTGTATCAAATTGTAGTACGCAAGCCATATTGGCTAGCCAAGATAAATCACACTATAATTATTAATGCTATCAATGCCCCCTGCAATAGCTGGACGTGCAGAAGGTTTTCATAATCCATTTTCCGTCTTTAGAGTTATACTCTTAGCCAATAGAACATCTCCATGTAATTGTGAATTTATTCAAAAAAAATAACGAACTATCGATAATATGTAACAATCCTGTAGTATGTCGATAAACCGTAATTATATTCATTTATGCCCTTTTGTTAATTTGACCTATCTTAATTTTATATTCTCCAACATTTTGATTATGCCTTGAGGGGAGATTCAAATTGAATATACGGGGAGGGTTCAAATCCAAGCACATCCTCACTCACTGCCTGTTACAATCCGAAAAAATAAAGGGCCTTCGGTCACACTCAATGTACCGTAATCCCTTTATTTCTGTGGTTTTTCCGATATTCTGTTCGTTCTCTTTGTATCAATTAAGTGAGTTTTATTTCAATTTCGCTATCAAGGAAATTCTTCTTTACATATTTCTGCACTTTTACACTGACATTGCTCACACCCATATACGGTGAATTCGTACAGATCACATGATACTGATGTGTCAATACACTTCGGAAATTCCATTGGCTTATCTGATCTTCATAGCTTTCATCAAACATACTGAATACTTCCGATTCCTGCTCTGCTTCATCAAGATAATACTTCCACTGGGATTTCAACGCATCCTTAGATAACCGTCAACATAAAATCCCATACCAGACGATACTGCCGCATCATAGTATACAGGCAGATCTGCTTTGCTGCATAAGCCGGCTGCACCGCTACTTCTGTAATCAGCGATTCGTCACTTCAAAATACTGTACACACATTCCAGCAAGGTAGCAGCAAGGACAATATTGATGATCCTATAATGCTTCAGATAGATCTTCTGAATCGCCATCCCCATACCAATCCAGGCCGAGGTAGCCACTGTTCCAATCGTAGCAATCGCAAGCTCAAAGGGAATCAAAACCATAAGGGATGTGCCGCAGTAATTTGTCACATACCCGGTCAGCGCCGTAATCCCAAACAAATAGATTTTTACATTTACAAACTGCAGGATAAACCCCTTCCAAAAGGATGCTGATTTTTCCCCGCAGCCCTGGTCCGGTCGGCTCATTGCAATATGTATGGCGAGCCATAGAATATACGCAGCTCCCACATACTTCATAATTCCCAGCACCTGGGGCAGCAGCGCGCTGATCCCAAAAACCACTCCCGCACAAATCAGCTGAACCACATAATAGCCGGAAAAGATCCCCACAAACAATGGTATCCCCTTTTTCCACCCGTAGTTGGTTACCGTATTCAGGGCCAAAATATTTCCCGGTCCCGGTGTAAACGCATTTATCAGACAATAAACGATAAAGTTTCCCATAACATATCCTGGCATACTAACGCCTCCCTTCTCACCTGGGATTATACTGCAAAACTCCGGGTAAAAGGTAATACAAATCGTTTATGCCAAACCATAGGTTCAGCCTATGGTTCCAGGCTTTCGCGCTCTTTTTGCTGTCTTTTCATCATACCCTATTTTTTCGATCTTGTCTCCCTGTTTCTTTGTCTTGCCCTATGAGCCGTCCATGATACAAAAATCCCCAGATTTCCCAAATGGCCCGCAATGGTCCATTGAAATCAATAGACAGAATTGTTAAAATAATCTCATATTTCCCGCATATATCCATGCAGGAACGCTACATTTTTTTAAAGAGAGGAGAACGTTTATGATTAAGCGAACAAGAAACAGGCTACTGACAATGGTTTTGATTCCGGTTCTGGCAATGGCTTTCATGCCGTTTCTAAATCTGCCGTCCGGCGTAGCATTCGCCGCAACAAAGCTGGCAGCACCGAGTCAGTTCACAGCAGCAGCAAAAAGTCAGACACAGATCGCCCTCAAGTGGAGCAAAGTGTCTGGTGCGAAACAGTATCAGGTATATCAGGATAATAAGAAGATTATCTCAACTAAGAAAACCGCCGTTACTGTAAAAAATTTAAAAAAGGACAAGACTTATAAATTCAAAGTAAGAGCAACGGGCGGAGCCTTCTCCTACACTGTTACAGCAAAGGGAACGGCTTCCGGAAGCAAGGCGGCAAAAAATGTTTCCAAAATCAAGCTGAGCAAGGCTTCTCTTGAGCTGAAGGAAGGAAAAAAGATAACGCTGAAAGCAGCTTTAACTCCTTCTTCCAAAGTAGTATCCAAAAAAGTAACCTGGGGTTCTTCCAACGCAAAGATCGCTTCAGTGGATACCAAGGGGAAGATAACAGCAAAGGCTGCCGGAGCCTGCACTATACATGCGCGCAGCCACAACGGCCTGATCGCAAAGTGTAAGCTTAACGTTGTAAAATCCACGGCTTCCAATACCATCATCTATAACGGCAAGGTGGAGCAGGTAAAAGGCAAACAGAAAAACCCTACCGCAGTTGTCATTGAAAAGGACACTATTCAGTATGTGGGCAGCAAAGCAGGCGCCATGAAGTGGAAAAACAAAAAGAGCAAGCTCATTGACGCAAAGGGCAGAACCGTAATGCCTACCATGACGGAAGCACACATGCATTATTCCACTGCCATGCAGGCCAAATATGAAATCAATCTGGCTGATGTTATCGAAATATCCGAAATGCAGGAAATCATAAAGGAATTCATCCAGGAAAATCCGGATTTAAAGGTATATTCTGGTTCAGGCTGGATGCAGTCTTCCTTTGATATTGAAACAGGCCCCACCCGGGATATTCTGGATGAAGTCTGCAGCGACAAGCCTATGGTTCTGCAAAATGTGGACGGCCACGGTTACTGGGCCAATACAAAAGCCCTTGAGGCTGCCGGTATCACAAAGGAATTTGCAGCTGACTACAACAAAAACGCTCAAGTAAACGGCGGTTCTATTGTTGTGGATGCGGAGGGGAACCCATCCGGATGGCTGAAGGAAGCTGCAGGCAACTTAATTAACGATCTGCTTCCGGCTTACACAGTCGAGCAGTGTAAGGAAGCGCTCCTTGAGCAACAGGAATGGCTGGCAAGTCTGGGCTTCACCACCTTCTTTGATGCGGGAACCCTCATGAACGGAGATACGGTAAACAACTACTTTACCGCTATGTCCCAGCTGGCTGATGAAGGCAAACTGAAAGTACGGGTCAGAGGCTCCTTCTGGCTGCAGCCTTACGACTTTAAAGACTGGAATGAATGCAAATCCTACATAGATAGCTGGCTGGAAAAAGCAAAGAAGCTCTGTAAGACCGACTATTATCAGATCACCACGATTAAAATGATGGCAGACCAGGTACTGGAAGGCGGAACGGCTTATATGAGCAAAGGCATGTATTCGGATAAATACGTACAGGACAACCTTAGCGGCGATTATGAATCCACCAATATCTGGGCAGGAAAAGAAGATATCATGGAGCAGGCCTTTGAATACGCAGCTCAAACCGGGCTAAACCTGCACGTGCACCAGATCGGAGATGCTGCCGCAACCTTCTATCTGGATGAATTGGAAAAAGCGGCGGCAAAATACCCCGAGCTGAAAGATGGCCGTGTTACCATGGCTCACTGTCAGTTTATCAATGAAAAGGATCAGCAGCGAATCGCGGATCTGGGCGTATCCTGCGTTCTGGCTCCTTACTGGGCTGTCATGGATGATTACTACTGGGACGTTTATCTTCCGATTATGAGCAGCAAGGACGCCCTTGATACTCAGTATCCGATGCAGAGTCTCATCAAAAAAGGAATCAACTGTGCATTCCACAGCGACTACGTTGTAACTGTACCGGACATGGGATGGCTGTACTATAGTGCACAGACCAGAACCCTTCCTCAGAAAATATTTGACCTGTGGTATGGTGAGGATTCGGAGGAATATACCCGCATCACGGATCCAAACGCTTCCCAAAATCTGGATGATTATGACGGCGTGATTCCAATTGCACCTCTGAAGCAGTACGATGAACGAATGACTTTAAAACAGACTATTGAAGCTTCCACCATCAACGGCGCAAAGACGCTCAATCTGGAAAAGGAAATCGGAAGCCTTGAAGTCGGAAAGAAAGCGGATCTCATGATCCTGAATTCTGATCTCGCCAAACTTGACATTGAAAAGATGGATAGCATCGCTCCTGTTATGACCTTCTTTGAGGGAAAAATCGTATACGAAGAGTAAAAACAGCAGCTATAGGATCGTAATTTATGCTCCCTTCCAACCGGTGGGGAGTCTTTCTTTTTTGCCGCCTACCTGATCCGACGTAGCACATCCGCGTTTTTTGATGTATAATAGGGTAACAGATTCATTCGGAGGAAGCGATGTTAAGATTTATTCTCTATCTGGCCTGTATGGTTTCAATATGCGCGGCAATTGTGCTTACCCTTGTTCCCTATAAATATGAAAAGAAAAAGTGGATTGGCTTTCCTGCAAACCTTGCGGGCATGCTCTGCAGTCTAGCAGTTTTAAGTACTTCTTATTATCTCTCCGAATTCAGTACGCTGCTGGGGGAAAGGGGAGATTACAACTTTGCGGAACGGTTCCTGGATCTGCTGTCTACCTTCTCCCTCTTCTATTTTTGGCTCCGCGCCGTCCACTGGGAAAGCTCCGGCGGTAGTAGCTGGATTTCCAGAAAGAAGTATTACCGGATAATCGTCCTTTCTATGGGGCTGGTGTATCTTACATATGCTATAGCGTATCTCTTCTTTGTAGATGATCAGTATCATGTCATATACTATTACAAAGCCGTAGTCGCTTTGCAGTATGTTTTAACCTGCTCTACAACAGTATCTCTTTTTATCGGAATGGCTTGCGTGGTTCGCATAGCAAAAGGTGAAAAAGAGCGCACCAGGGCGCTTCATATTCTCTTCATGGGCATCATCATCCTTTTTATGACGCTGTACAACGGCATCATGTCTCTGCTTATCTTCAAGGGACAATACAATTTCGAGCACTGGATCGGCAGTCTGGAATTCAACGCTGAATTTCAGTTAGCCGCCGGCCTCCTCCTGCTCTCAGTAGCTGCCGCCGCATATAAAGAGCGCATACAGGAAAGCGTATCATCACTTCTCCAAGCGGAAAACATCCTGCTCAGCGGCACGCCGGACAAAATGCTACAAATCATGCAGGATTACAGTCTCTCGGAGCGGGAACAAGATGTAGCTGCTCTGCTTTATGAGAGGCTGACTTATGAAATGATCGGAGAAAAGCTTCATATTTCCAAATATACCGTAAAGCGGCATGTCCATAACATCTACGAAAAGATGGAGGTATCCAGACGAACCGATTTTATCCGCAAAATCGACGGTTAGCTGCACATCCCGATACTCTGCTTCATGGATATAAAATAATTGATGATCCGCTTTTTATTTTACTACGGGTCATTATCTTTGCAAATGATTGCGCAAGGCTTTCATCCTATTCCTCACTGCTTCTTCCCTTCCGAAAGAAACAGCCCTACCAGCGTCAGTACCGTGCCAAGTGCAGCCACAGGCGTAATAATTTCATGGAGAATCAGTACTGCTGTCACAACCGTAATAACCGGTACTGCATAAATATATACGCTGGTTCTCACCGCACCCAGAATTTTAACCGCATAATTCCAGGTAACAAAGCATAGAGCCGATGCCCCCAGACCTAAAAACAAAAGGTTCAGCAGCGCCTTCGGATCCGCAAGCCGCCCGGCCCCCAGCCGGAAATCGAAGATAAAAAGCGCTGGAATCATAAAGAGAATTCCATATAGGAAAACTCGCCTCGTAGTCTGTATGGTATGATACCCATAACTGCTGATTTTCCTTGTGAGAAGCGAATATACCGCCCACACCAGAGCAGCGAGAATTGCCAGCAGATCCCCCGCCGGGTTCAGTTCCAGCCTTGACCCATTAAGGCTGATGAGGGAAATCCCCGTCATTGCTACTGCAAATCCCAGGAGAAAGCGAAGATGCAGCTGCTCCTCTGTTTTCATAAAAATCCGGGACAAAATGGCGGTAAAAAAAGGCGCTACAGAAAGAATAACACTGATATTCGAGGCCATAGTACAGGTCAGCGCAATATTCTCCAGCAGATAATACAGACAAATGCCGCTTAAGCCTGCTGCGGCAAACACCAGCTCCTGCTTTGGATTTTCTACCCGCAGCCTTTTAGGATAAACGAGAACCAGAGCCACAAGTCCCAATACAAAGCGAAAAAATAAAATCTCAACCGGCTGAAAATCCTCCAGCAGCACTTTTGTCGATATAAATGTAGTTCCCCATATGCTGATTGTAAGCAGCGCCGCCAAATGGCCTCTTGTATTGTTGTTGTTATGCTCCATATCCCGCGCCTTCTCTCTTCCTTCTGAATATTCTCCCATATGCCGCAGGTGACAGGCCGATAAACTTGTGAAACGAATTAGAAAAGTGGCTCTGATCCGAAAAGCCAGTCTGAAAAGCGGCCTGTGCCGGCGCCGCCCCTTTCTCCAAAAGCTCCTTTGCCCTGTTAATCCGAAAGGTCTGCAAATACCGGTATGGCGTTACGCCCTTTTCTTTTGTAAATGCCCGCAACAGCGTCGATTTGCTCAGGCCGCTGCAGGAGCAAATCTGCTCCAGCGCAATCTGCTCCTGAAAATGCTCCTCCATAAACCTGCAGGCCCGTTCAATTTCTCCCCTGCCCGCCTCCCTGCACTGAGCAAAAGGCTGCCCATATTCCTGCATCAGAGCTGCTGTCAGAAGAAACAACAGTTCCTCTTTTTCAAATTCCTGTGAACCATCCATAATCATCCTGTGCAGAAGGCCAAAATGCCTGCGGATTTCTGCATCGTGAATCACATTTTGAGAAAAGCCAGGCAGCTCCGAACTTCCGGTCAGTTCCTCCGCCAGCTCCCGCATTCGCTCCTTTGACAGATTCAGAGCCCGGTAATCAAAGGTTTCTCCGCAGCTCTGTATACAGCTGTGGTTATCTTCGGGATTAAAAAGAAGAACATCACCCTCCTTTATCGTGTACTCCCTGTCCCTGCATAAGAGACGGCGGTTCCCTCTTTCAATTGCTCCTATCACATAATAATTATGAAAATGATTGGGAAAAGGCTGCGTTATTCCCTCAAAGCGGTAAGCCACAAGGCCAAGTTCCTCATCATAGCAAACGGTTCGAACTTCTCTTTTCACACCCATCACCTCCCAGTTTGTCCATTTTACTACAAAACGGGCGGCAAGTCTTGCAAAATATCTTCATTTTTGACCAAAGTGTTTTATCCTGATATGAACGCAATATCGTATTCCCCTATGTCATGGCCCAGCAGCTGCATGATCCGCAGTTCATCCTCCGCATCCAAAACCGCATTGTGGGTCTCTCTGTACCGCCTGTCTCCGCTGAGCATTTTCAATATGCTTTCAACACCGTATCCCCGTTTCAGCCTTCCTGTCTTATAGCACTCAGCAGAACCTGATATGGCCCCGTTATACTGGCGATATGCCGCAAGGCGCATAATATCGTACCATTCATACCCCGCATATTCCGGCAAGTGTTTTTTATCAAAAGAGGCATTATATGCGAAAAGCTTCTCCACATGATAGTAGTCCAGCCACCGTTTCATGGCTTTCAGAGCCTGCCGCCTGTTTGCAACACGAACTCCTTTTTCACCGAGCCTCAGTTTATTTGCGTACATTCCGCCTACCCTATATTCAGGGTCAATTATGTAATAGAGTGAATCAATTGGTTCCTTTGTTTCTAAATCAGCGATGACTGCGCCAATGGACATGACCTGGTCGTTCCAGTTTGTCTCCGTATCGATTACCGCAAATGCATATGCCTTCTCTAAAACTTCCCCAAGCACATTTGGTTCGTAATAGCGTTCCAGGACTCCCTTTGTTACTGTCTTTGCCACTGCATCCAAAAAGGCTCTTTGATCCGGCACTTCGATCTGATAGGATGTGTTATCTCTTGTGTTCCATAGAATCCCTTTTGGCAAATGCATGGCAGACATATAGCTGGCGCACTGCAGGAAGTGTTCGTGTGTTAATTCTGACACAAATTTTAATTCATATACCGTATTGCCCTTGACTACATCAGCAAAGCCCTTAGCTGAAAATTGGAGGGCTCCATTTTCCTGCGCAGCAAAATCGATCCGGCATTCCACCTGGGCATATTCGTCTGGCTTCAAGCGGGTGTTCAGTCTGGCCTTTATCAGCTGGCTTTGAACCTGATTGACAAAGGGAGTTCTCACCTGTGTTCTGTAGCGCTTTTGCTTTGTATCAAGTGAAACCAAAAATAATATTTTTTCATCCAGGGAGCTGTTTTTGACCTCTTTCGTATACAGTCTGGACCATTCCGGATTGAATAAAAGCTTTAATTTGATAGCCGCATCTATCTGATAATGATCAAAAAAGACTGCTTCCTGGTAAATTCCAATGCAGGGAGATAAGTCGATTAAACCGTCCGTACTTTTTATCTCAATTGGCGCAGGAGCCCCTGAGGTCAGTCTTCTGATTCTTAACTGCGAAAAGCACTGCTCTACATCTTCCCTGTATTTGAACTCAAACATTTCGCTCATGTCCAAATCTTCAAATTTTCGATTGGTTTCTACAAAGGTGGAAAGCGTTCTTTCGGACAACATATCATCCTCTGATTTTACAAAAATAACGCGTTCTTTTCCTCTGCTGGCTGCAACGCAAAAAATATTTCTCAGAATCAAATAGGATTGCTGCGGTTTTGAGATCCTTACCTGCCAATAGCTTTCCGTAAAGTCAAAGATCACACAAATTTTTCGTTCCAGTCCTTTGCTGCTGTCATAGGTTGTAAAGATTGCCGAATCCTCTCTTGGTTCTGCCTTTCCCATAGAGTCGTGCTCCGATATGGTGGCGTATACGGTCTTTTTGTTGAATCTATGCGGATATGCTTCTTCCAGGGTGTTCAGCGTATCAGACAGAGCTCCCGTTCTGGCTCCCAGACACAAAATATCCGCTGGATCCTGCTGCGCCAGAAATGTCACGACCTCTTCCTTTATCATTTGTTCCACTTTGCAGTGGGATTGACTCCTTTTATCTCCTTTTTCCACACCCTTCCAAGGGTTTCTGCCAAATGGCTGGACAGGCGGAAGCATTGGGTAAATTTCATCCTGAGATGGGCTTCCAGGAACCCTTTCATGAAGGCCTCAACCTTTAAGGTCGTTTTGTCATATATTTTCTGCTCCATATCGCCCACCGCGATAATCTGCATGCCTGGATTTCCGTCTTTTATCAGCTGCAGCAGCCCAGCCAGTTCCTGCTCAATATCCTGATACTCGTCGATAATCAGAATGTCGTATTTTCTCATAGGAGGCCTCTTTTGAATAAAGGTCTGTATCAGATCCGGGACCCCTGCGGATATACCGTTTCTTTTTAAAGCCATATAGGCAAACCCGTGGTAATTTGTTACCGTCACATTTCGCTTTTTTATCTTTGACTTTGCATCTAATTTCAGGAGCTTATTATAGGTCAGATACAGTACCTTCTTTGTATCCGGCAATTGATTGCACAGACTTTGAATAGCCGTCGTCTTTCCGCTTCCAATACAGGCATCCACCAAAATATTATTTCCCCGCAGTGCCCTATCTATAAAAAACTGCTGCTCTTTTGATAATTTTAAAGTGAAAGGCGCATCCATATCAAACTCTCCTTTTTTGTCTTTGGCTCATCACCCATCATACCTGTTTCAAAAGCAAATGTAAACCTGCTTCTTTATCGCCTGCTCCCCATTCCTGCAAAAGAGCGGCAAAAAAATACCTCTAAAGCAGCGCCCGGCCCTTTACCAGTTCCGCTTTAGAGGTATCCCATCCTTATTTATATTCCTTGTGCTCTACATCGCAGTAGGCGCAGCGGTAAATTTTCTTTTCCCGATCCGCCAGCTTGAAGACATGGGTAATCTCCTGCTCAATCGAAGTAATACATCTTGGATTCTTGCATTTGATCACATCTGTCAGTGTTTCCGGAAGCTCCAGGTGCTCTTTTTTCAAAAGCTGTCCATCCTTTACCCGGTTGACGGTAATGTTACTGTCTATGTAGCCCAGCATTTCAAAGTCCAGCTCAATTTCATCATCGATTTTGATGATATCCTTTTTGCCGTACTTGCTGCTGGCTACATTCTGTACCACGGCCACGCTGCAGTCCAGCTTGTCAAGCCTCAGGTAATTGTAAATCTGCATGCTTTTTCCGGCCTTTATATGATCCAAAACGATTCCTGTTGTTACTCCATCAATATTCATCTGCAACCTCCTATTTGATACCCAGTAAGTTTAAAATCAGCGCCATCCTTATATGCTTTCCGCAGAGAGCCTGTTCAAAGTAGCATGCCCTCGGGTCGTCATCCACCTTGACCGAAATCTCGTTTACTCTCGGCAGTGGGTGCATGATGGTCAGATCTTCTTTAGCATTTTCCAGTTTTTCCATATCCAGTATGTAGGTATCCTTTAATCTTACATAATCCTCTTCATTGAAAAAGCGCTCTCTCTGTACTCTTGTCATATAAAGTACATCAAGCTCCGGCATAACTTCTTCCATGCTTTCCACTTCGCGCCACTTTGCTCCTGCGCTTCTCAGCTTTTCCCTTATGTATTCCGGCACCCGCAGCTCTTCCGGTGAAATGAGGACAAATTCCACATTGTCGTAACGCAGCATAGCTTCGATGAGGGAGTGAACCGTTCTTCCAAACTGCAGGTCTCCGCACAGACCTAAGGTGATATTTCCCAGCTGGCCTTTTTTTCTTTTGATGGTCAAAAGGTCCGTCAGAGTCTGGGTCGGATGGAAATGTCCGCCGTCTCCTGCATTGATAATGGGCACAGTCGTTCTTTTGGAAGCAATGAGAGGAGCCCCTTCCTTTGGATGGCGCATGGCGATAATATCCGCATAACAGCCTACGGTCCTTACAGTATCGCTGACGCTTTCTCCCTTTGCTGCAGAGCTTGAGGAAGCCTCGGAAAAGCCCAGAACCGTTCCTCCCAGTTCCAGCATGGCCGCTTCAAAGCTGAGCCTTGTCCTCGTACTTGGTTCAAAGAACAGGGTTGCCAGCTTTTTCCCCTTGCAGATATCCATGTAGTCGTCGTGGTTTGCTACAATGTCGTCCGCCACATCGATGAGATGGTCGATTTCCTCCACAGACATATCCAGAATACTGATTAAATTACGAATTGCTTCTCCCATTATTTCTCTCCTTTCATCCAGCTTTCATCCGACGGGTTGTTCCGGAAGGCAATGAGCCGCTGAACATCCTCTTTTTTAATATAGTTTTCTTCTGCTGCAACTTCTACCAATGTATCCAGATCGCACAGGCTTACATTTTTTACATCAGCCTCTGCCATTCGTACCTTGCCTTTTTCCATACCATATGTAAAGATACTGGCTACTCCCAACACTTCTGCCCCTGCATCCCGCAGAGCTTTCACTGTATCCAGCACTGAGCCGCCTGTTGAGATCAAGTCTTCAATGACAACTACCTTCTGTCCCGGCTCCAGCTTTCCCTCGATCTGATTGGTCCTGCCGTGATCCTTGGCAGACCCGCGTACATAGCCCATGGGAAGCCCCATAATATGGCCGGTAATAGCAGCGTGGGCAATTCCCGCAGTGCTTGTGCCCATCAGGACTTCACATTCCGCATAATGCTCCCGGATAATCTCTGCCAGCCCTTCTTCCACTTTGATGCGCACCTGCGGCGCCGTAAGAGTCAGACGGTTATCGCAGTAAATGGGGCTCTTGATGCCGCTTGCCCATGTAAAAGGCTCATCTGGCCTTAAGAATACAGCTCCTATGGACAAAAGTCCCTTTGCAATCTCCTGTTTCATTTTTATACCTCCACAAAATCATTTACACATCGTTCATATGCAGCTACCGGATCTTCTGCCTGGGTAATAGGCCGTCCTACTACAATGTAATCTGAGCCCAGTTCCTTTGCTCTTGTAGGAGTCGTTACCCGCACCTGATCGCCTTTGGACGCATCGTCAAAACGCACGCCCGGAGTTACGGTCAGAAAGTCCTTTCCGCAGGCATCATGAATTTTCCCCGCTTCAAGGGGGGAGCATACCACGCCGTCCAGACCGGCGATATCCGCGTTTTCCGCATATTTGATTACCACTTTATCAATATCCTCTTCAATGAGAAGCTCCTCTGTCATCCGCTCCTGGCTGGTAGACGTCAGCTGAGTTACGGCTATGAGAAGCGGTCTTGTCCCATCTTCTCTGGTAAGTCCCCGCAGCGCCGCCTTCATCATTTCAATAGTTCCGGCTGCATGAAGGTTTACCATGTCCACATCCAGGCGGGATAAAGCGGCCATTGCCTTCTCCACGGTATTTGGGATATCGTGAAGCTTCAAATCCAAAAACAGCTTGCAGCCCCTCTTTTTAATTTCCTTTATGATGGAAGGGCCCTCTGCATAATAAAGTTCCATGCCCACTTTGACAAATGGCTTTTTCCCCTCCAGCCGGTCCAGAAAGCCGAGAGCCTCCTTTCCGCTGCTGAAGTCCAGAGCGATAATTACATCCTTTCCCATAACAGTCCTCCTACTCTATAATGCCAACAATATCTTCCAATTTTTCAATTTCAAGCTCTTCCATGACCTTTGGCAGCTCTTCAATGATTTCTTTGCAAATATACGGATTTACCAGATTGACTGCTCCTACTTGAACCGCCCTTGCCCCTGCCATCATCATTTCAATCACATCTCTTGCACAGGAGACGCCTCCCATGCCGATTACTGGAATCTTTACGGCTTTGGCAGCCTGATAGACCATGCGCAGAGCTAGCGGAAAAATGGCAGGCCCGGAAAAGCCGCCCATTTTGTTAGCGATAACCGGCTTTCTTTCTTTAATGTCAATACGCATCCCCAAAAGGGTGTTGATCAGGCTCAGGCCGTCGGCTCCTGCCTCTTCACAGGCTTTTGCAATAGAAACAATGTCCGCCACATTGGGGCTCAGTTTAATGTAGACCGGTTTTGCAGTCACTGCTTTTACGGTTTTTGTCACCTGAGCCGCGCTCTCGGGCAAAACACCGAAGGCCATTCCTCCGTCGTGTACATTGGGGCAGCTTACGTTGACTTCGATGATTCCCACCTGCTCCTGCTTGTCCATAGCCTCTGCGCAAATCTCGTATTCCTCTATGGAAAATCCGCTTATATTGGCGATAACCGGCTTTTGATAAATCTTGGCAAGCTCAGGAAGTTCTGTTTTGATCACTTCATCAAGCCCGGGATTTTGCAGTCCCACGGAGTTGATCATTCCCTGGCTGCATTCTGCAATTCTGGGCTGAGGATTTCCGAACCGTGCTTCCCTTGTGGTCCCTTTAAAGGACAGGGAACCTAGTATGTTGATGTCATAAAGCTCCGCGTATTCCTTTCCATATCCGAATACACCACTTGCGGGAATAACGGGATTATCCAGGGTAAGTCCGCTGAGATGGACCTTCATATCTACCATATGATTTCCTCCTTTTCCAGTACAGGGCCTTCCTTACAGATTCGCTTTGAACCGTATTTTGTCTCGCAGCTGCATCCCATACAGCCGCCGAAGCCGCATGCCATCCTGGCTTCAAAGCTGAACTGTCCGTCCTTTACTTTTTCGCAGACCGCTTTGAGCATGGGTTCCGGTCCGCAGGCACATCCGTAATCCGCCCTATCAAAGGCATCTGTTACAAAACCTTTTGTTCCATAACTTCCATCCGCTGTTGTAACCGTTACATCAGCTCCAAGCTCCCTGAACTCCGCTTCATAAAACACTTCTTCTTTTGTATTAAAGCCCAGGATCACTTGCGGCTCCGTTCCCTTTTCAAGCAGTCTCTTTGCAAGGCCGTACATGGGCGGAACACCGGCTCCTCCCCCTGCCAGAACAGGCTTTTCTGTTATTTTTTCCAGATTGTATCCGTTCCCAAGAGGACAGAGGATATCCAGCTCCTGCCCTGCTTTTTTGCCAGAAAGAGCTTTTGTACCCTGCCCCACTGTTTTATAAATAAGGGTGATCTGCGTTTCGTTCCAGTCGCAGATGGAAATGGGTCTTCTGAGGAAAAAGCCATCCAGCCGGATGTTGACAAACTGACCAGGTGCGGAAATTTCCCATGTATCCCCTTCCAGTATCAGTTCCCAAGTGTCCTGCACCAGGCAGGTGTTGGAAAGAATCATATAACTGTTTTGTTTCATTTTCTCCTATGCTCCTGTTTCTCTGTTATAAACACATGTACCATTTACAAAGGTTCGTACTGTCTCGCCCTCCACTTTCATTCCTGCAAATGGGGTGCTGCGCCCTTTGGATAAAAAGGTTTCCGGATCAACCGTTCCTACGGCTTTCAAATCGAGAATCGTAAGGTCAGCAGGCTGCCCCTCCTCCAGCGCTCCGCCTTCCAGGCCAAAGACCTGTCTTGGAGCAATTGCCATAAGGTGGATCAGCTTTTCCAGGCTGATGATATCCCTTTTGACCAGATACGTATATAAAACAGGAAATGCCGTTTCCAGGCCCACGATGCCAAATGCGCTCTTTTCCAGACCCTGGCTCTTTTCTTCCGCACTGTGAGGTGCGTGATCGGTTGCAATCATATCAATAGTCCCGTCCTGAATTCCCTCAATCAGGGCCTGCCTGTCTTCCCTTGAACGGATAGGCGGATTCATTTTAAAACGGCCTTCCTCCTGCAGATTCTCATCGCAGAAAACCAGATAATGGGGGGCTGTTTCGCATGTGATTTTCACACCTTCTTTCTTGGCCTGGCGGATCAGCGCTACTGTTTCTTTTGTGGAAATATGACATACGTGGTAGCGGACGTCCGTCTTTTTGCAGAGCTCAATATCCCGCTTTACCTGTGCCCATTCGCTTTCCGATGAGATCCCTTTGTGTCCGTGAGCTGCCGCGTAGCTGCCCTGATGGATGTAACCGCCTGTCAAAAGGCTTTCGTCCTCACAGTGCGCTACGATGATCTTATCAAGAGCCGCAGCCTTTTTCATGGCTTCCTCCATCAGATCGCTGGACTGGACTCCCTTTCCATCGTCGGAAAAAGCAACTGCTGCATCCTTCATGCCTTCCATATCCGAGAGGGCGCTCCTGCCATCCTGCTTTTTCGTAATGGTTCCGTAAGGATACACCTTTACTGCCGCATCCTTTTTGATGATATCCAGCTGCTGCTGCAGGCTCTCCATATCCGCGGGAACCGGCTTCAGATTGGGCATGGGGCAGACTGCCGTATAGCCGCCTCTTGCTGCTGCGCAGGTTCCTGTCCGGATCGATTCTTTATAAAAAAAACCAGGTTCCCGAAGATGTACATGAACATCAACAAAACCTGGAATAAGAAAGAAAGAATTACAGTCAATGCTTTCATCATATGCATTGGAACCTGAAAAAGACAGGCGATCATCGATCACAAAAATATCTCTCTTTTCAAATCCATTCCTTGTAAAAACAAATCCGTTTTTCAGTAGTGCTTTCATTCTCTGTTCCTTTCCTGTTTTTTGCCTAAATCTTCGATATTATACCATGGACAAATGGATACGTCAATTGATCTTTTAAATTTTGTTTTTGTATTTTTTTACATTTTTACTTGATTTTTTCATGCAATTGTTATATAATGGAAACACAAATAACCTTGAAAACGTTCGGCTGATTTTACTGTACGTTCTATCCAAAAGCAATAAACAAATTTTGCGGGAAATTGCCGCAGGCTTGTGTGTTTTTTGAGATTTACAGGATAGGATAAGAGAAAACAGCAGTCTTTGCACAGACAACTCCAGCCGGAGATAAGCAAGGGAGGTATGCACTTTGAAACAAACACTATTAATTGCAGATGATGAGCCTGGTATCGTCGATATGCTGAAAAGCTATTTTTTCCTGAACTATGATGTTCTTACGGCTTACAGTGGTGAAGAGGCCATCCGGAAAGCATCGTCCCGCCCGGATCTGATTTTGCTGGATATCAATATGCCGGATACAGACGGTCTTACCGTATGCCGTAAAATACGGGAACACGTTTCCTGCCCCATCCTCTTTCTTACAGCAAGAACAGAAACTGCTGACACCATTTCCGGTCTTCAGGCAGGCGGTGACGACTATATTACAAAGCCTTTTGACCTGGATGAGCTGGGCGCCCGGGTGGAAGCTCACCTTCGGCGGGAGCAGCGGCGCAGCAACAGAGCCGTCCGTTTTTTTGGCAGAGAAGGAGAGTTGGTAGTGGATTATTCTGCAAGGACGATTCAGATCAGGGACGAATCAGTGACTTTGTCAAAACGAGAGTTCGATATCGTAGAACTACTTTCTTTAAATCCAGGTCAGGTCTTTGATCGGGAGCGCATTTACGAGACTATCTGGGGTCTTGAGGGAAGCGGCAACAGCGACACGATTATGGAGCATGTACGGAAGATCCGCATGAAGCTTTCGGAGCTTTCTCAATACAGCTATATTGAAACTGTCTGGGGGGTTGGTTATAAATGGGTTGGATAAAAAAGATGAATTTAAAGAAGGCGCTGTTCACCCTCACCCTTATGGGGCTTGTTCCTGCCGCCCTTCTTTCAGCTGCTGCCTTTTTCGGATGTGTTCATCTGAAGGAGAAAGTCGCTCCCCAGGGAGTTATTGCCCAACTCCACAATTCACAGCCGGTTGTCCGCATGCTACCGCAGCCGTCTGAAGAAGCCCTGAGACTTGCCGGCACTTTGGAGGTTTTGCAGCTGCTCCTTCCCATCCTGTTCTTTGTCTCTGCCGTCTTTCTGACATCCTCCCTCTTTTACCGCATCAAGCTGAAGGAACCGATCGGCATTTTAAAGGCAGGAGCAGATCGCATTATGACTCAGGATTTGGATTTTTCCATCCCCGAGCCTGCATCCTGTGATGAACTTGGCCTGCTCTGCTCTGCTTTTGAAAAGATGCGCAAGACCCTTCTTGCAAACAACCGCTTTCTCTGGCAACAGGCGGAAGAGAGAAAACGGCTCAATGCTGCTTTTGCGCACGACCTCCGCAATCCGGTTACCGTCTTAAAGGGTACTGTCACACTCCTTGAGCGGGAAGCCCCGGAAAGCCAGGAGATCCTCTGCCGGCTGAAAACCTACACCTCCCGCATTGAACAGTATATCGAAGCCATGAGCAGCATCCAGAGGCTGGAACAGATGCCTCTGCAAACAAACGAAATTGATGGGAGCAGCTTGACAGCTGATCTTCGGGATGCGGCCAAGCTCCTTGCCCCCGGTCTTTCCTGCTCTGTAACTGCCTCTTCTCTGGAAAAGGTCAGACTGGACTGCCGCATCTTTTCTATTGTAGCACAAAATCTCATTGGAAACGCCGCTCGTTTTGCCAAAAGCAGCCTCTCCATCGGCCTTGAGGTGCGGGAAAAGTTTCTCATTCTTTCTGTTTCCGATGACGGTCCCGGTTACCCCAGGCAACTGCTGCAAAATGGCCCTCTTCCCTTTGGGAGCACGGAAAAAAATGCGGGACACTTCGGCATGGGTCTGTACAGCTGCCGCACCTTATGTCTCAAGCACGGCGGCGAGCTCCTGCTAACAAACGCTCCTGCGCCCAAGGCCTCTGATGAAAAAAAGGATGCGGATGCTCCAAAACACCCGGGAGCATCCGCAGAGGCCTCCTTTTATTTGTACGATTCCCAGGAGTCCTTTTAATGCGCTGCCTGCAAAAAAAAAGAAATCTTGAGGGTTTTTTGAGATATCTTCGCTACACTTCTATTATCTTATGAAAAAGGAGTGTATTGTTTATGATTATCCAAGCAAACCAGCTATGTAAAACGTATGGCAGTGGTGATGGGCGTGTCATTGCCCTTCATAAAGCGAGCCTTCATCTTGCGGCAGGTGATTTTATTTCCATTATGGGACCTTCCGGCAGTGGGAAGAGCACCCTGCTTCATCTTCTTTCCGGTCTGGATCGACCCACCTCCGGCACGCTGACCTATGATGGAAGAGATATTTACGCCTGCTCTGACCGCATGCTCTCAGAGTTTCGCAGACAGAGAATCGGATTTATCTTCCAGCAGTTTAATCTGCTTCCCGTGTTGACTGCAAGGGAGAACATCATAATGCCGCTACTCCTGGATAAAAAGCAGCCGGACGAAACCTGGTTAAAGCAGCTTGCCGGGATTCTTGGAATTGGAGATCGCCTCTCCCACCTGCCTCATGAACTTTCCGGTGGCCAGCAGCAGCGGGTTGCTATTGCCCGCGCCCTTATTGCAAAGCCGGATGTTATCTTTGCCGACGAACCGACCGGAAATTTGGATAGCAAAAGCGGCTGTGAAGTCATGGTCCTCCTCAAAGAGCTCTGGCAAAAGACCGGCAGCACACTGGTGATCATAACCCATGACCAGCAAATTGCAGAAACTGCCCAGCGCCGCTTTTCCATTATAGACGGTGTTCTTTCGGAGGTGATGAACGGATGAAGTCCTATTTATCTCTGGCCGGCAAGGAGCTTAAGGCCCAAAAAATAACCTCTGCTCTGATTTTAATCGCTGTCATTCTTTCTTCTATTGCCACAACTGCCTTTGGTCAGTCCATCGGAATCCTGCAATCCATGCGGATTCAGCAGGCTTCCAGTCTCAATGGGGATCGCTATGCTACCTTCCATCAGGTCAGCCCAAAACAGGCAGAGCAAATTTTAGCCGATTCCAGGCTTACGGATACTGGAAGCTTTATTACCCTTGGACACACAAAGCTTGCCAGCAGCGAGCTCACCCTGTATTTGCGTGAATACCAGGGGCAAGCTCTGAAATCTTATCCGGCTATCTGTCAGCTGAAAGAAGGACGGCTTCCTACGGCAAAGGGGGAAGTCGCTCTTTCCCAGGATGCACTGCAGCATCTGAAATTCAAGGGAAAACCCGGGGATAAAATTACTCTACCCCTCTCAATTGGTCTCAAAACGGATGACAGGCCGCCTTATGAGTATAAAAAAACTTTTATCCTGACTGGTATTTTGCAAAGCAGCTTCCTGGGCTACAGCACGGGAACCGTAGATGGTATCGCAGGAAAAGGCACAGCCAGGGCTCTGCTCCCGGATCGCTATTTTCTCTATTCAGTAGACTGCAAAACAAAAAAGGCCGACAACTTTCAATCTGTTATTGATGATATTGCCACAAAGCTGGATATTCCCAGTTCTGATATTCAGTACAACTGGGTACTCCTGGATGCTGCAGGAATCGACTATGATGAAAAGGAAAGCTCAGATGTGGGCAGCGGCTTTCCCTTTATGACCGTCGCCTGTGTCCTTGTGGGAATTTTGGTTTTGCTGGCAGCAGGTCTTGTGATCTACAATATCCTCAAGGTAGCAGTGACAAAGCGCATACGCCAGTATGGCACGCTGCGGGCAATGGGCAGCCGAAAGCTCCAGCTTTATGCTATTGTGACCATCCAGCTTCTCATACTCTGCGGAATCGGACTTCCTGCCGGCATAATCCTGGGAACACTGTCCGCTAGAGGGATCCTGCGGGGAGCTCTGGGCTTTTTAAGCCCGGACATCTTTATGGTGCAAAGCTCACAGGAGCTAAACACCCTTATTTCAGAGACCGGCCAAACCAGTGTGCTGCCTCTGCTTTTAAGCATCCTCATCACCCTTTTATTTGCCGTGCTTGCAGCCTTTCCAGCAGCCCATTACGCTGCCCGGGTTTCTCCTACAGCAGCTTTGAGCGGCCAGGCGAGCACCATCCGGCGCCGCGGCAGGAAGCAAAAAACAATACGAAGCTTTGAGTCCTTTTACGCGCGTCTCAATTTAAAAAGAAACAAAAAGCGGACAGCCATTACCATTTTGTCTATTGTAATGAGTATTACCGTCTTTACTGCTCTCCAGAGCTTCACTGGATTGCTGGATGCCAGCCGTGGCGTACAGGAAATGCATCTGGGGGACTATGCCATCACCTGCCAAGGATCTGGCATTTCGCCTAACTCTGTAAAGCAGCTTAGGAAGCACAATTCAGTAAAGAGCCTTTTCACCTCAAGGCTTACGGTCTATCAGGCAAACAAAAAAGGATGTATGCCTGTAAAACTGAATGTTTCCCTCTGCCCCGGCGAAACCTTCCAGCTTGCGGCAGTAGATCCTGCGCAGCTCCAATCCTGCGCACCGAATCTGACAAAGGAAGATCTGCAGGATCTGAAAAAGGGAACAGCCTGCCTCTTAAAAAATCCCATTGTCATTGCCTCCGGCGATAAGTCTGTAGCTCATTCGGAATTTCAGACAGGAGACACCATTTCCGTCAATGGCAAGAAGTTGCGCGTCGCAGGTCTTTTGGAACATGCTGTTACTATAGGAAATGAAGGGTTTATCAACGGTGTACAGCTCCTGGTATCGGATACCGTCTATCAGCAGCTTACAGGATCGAATCGGTATTCGGAGGTCTTTGCTGAATTGCGGGAAAACGCAGATGCCGCTACCTTTGAAGACTGGCTGGACAGCTGGTGTTCACAAAACCCCGGTGCCCACTGGCTTTCCTACCGCCAGTCGGATGCCCAGCTTGCGGAAAGCTTTCAGCAGGTGCGCCTCCTCTGCTGGGGCCTGATTCTGTTTATGGGTCTCATCGGCGTGCTGAATATCATCAATACGGTTTATACGAATATCCACACCCGGATCCATGAAATCGGTATGCAGCGGGCAATTGGCATGGGAAAAAGCAGCCTGTACAAAACGTTCCTCTGGGAAGGCGCCTATTACGGCATCATCGCCTCTGCCCTGGGAGCCGTCTGCGGATATATCTGTACCGTTTTTATCAAAGCCGCGACAGCAGACAGTCTGCAGCTTACCGCATTCCCCTTGCTTCCGGTTTTAAGCGCAGCCGCTGTATCCATTCTGGCCTGCCTGACGGCAACTGCCATTCCTCTGCGGACGATTGCCAAAATGAGCATCGTGGATTCCATTGAATCTGTAGAGTAAATGCTTTTGAAACCTTCCCATAACTAAAAAAAGACCAGACAGATGTCTCTTCGCCCTGTCTGGTCTTTTTATGCTCTTTTTATTTGTGGCTTTACTGCCGTATTTACATACCGATGGCCTGCTAATTTCTTACAGGAAACGGGATCACATTATCGGGAAGCTCTTCCCCTTCCTCCATACCTCTGAGCTCGTTGGGGGTAAAGCCCCGATTAATCACCATCCGGGTGCAATTCCATGCTTCCATCAAAAGCTGCGTCAGTTTAATAATCTGCGTATCGCTGGGCTCTGGCATGTCAAAGGCTTCCAGCAATTCCATCAGAACATCCATACTTGCCCCCACATGAACCAGCATCTCAAGCTCATGACACAGCAACTCCGCCTTAAAGGGATCCAGCCCCATATCACTCTCAAAGAAATGCTCCATCGCCTTCCATGCCAAAGGCTTTTCACAATAATAGAAATCCTGATATTTCAAAAATTCTTCCTTTGGCGGAACATAATAAGGTTTTTCTTCCTGCTGTTCCAGAAGAATATCGAAAATTTCCAAGTCAATCTCTGAATCGTACAGATACCCCTCTTTCCAATTAATGGGGCATCCTTCCTGCCGGTCTGCCAGCTTGAGAACATCGAACAACTCACTGTAGCCCAGAGACCCCTCATTCTGCTGATGGAAGATCTTCAGCAGGTGCCCTGTCTCAACAATGCCATATAAATTAACAGCCGCTCTGCAGTAACTGAGAATAAGCTGTACTCTCCTGCGCCTTTTAGATAAGGTTTCCCTATCTATAGAACGATATGCCTGCTGAACCTCCTCTGGCACAAAATACGTGCCGGAAAAAGTCTGAAACACCAATCCTCTTCTGAGGAATTCATCTGCAATCCGTATGGCTTCTTCCGTCAAATCCAGGAAAAAACAGGGAGCATCAAAAAGGCTTTCAAAAAAGTCCATCTGTTCATCATCCATATCAAGAAGGGCACCGGACAAAACCTCTTTGTCCGCAATTCCCAGCAAAAGAAGATCGACAATCTGCTGCTTGCGCAAGCCGCTATAGCCCTGTATACCCAGCTCCCTGCATATACATTTTAAATCCTCTACCCGGTAATCCAGCAGGCTCTCTTCCAGATCGGTAAAATCATCCTCATCATAAGCAGCAAAGGGTATGCTGCTGCCAGAGTTCTGCTGCCGGTTTTCTTTATCGTATCCTCCGTAGACTTCCTCCAGATAGCAGTTCGTCTCCTCCAGATCAAAGGGTTCCATTTCATCAAGGAAATCTTCGTACTCTTCTCCATATTCCTGTGGATGTTCCATGATATTCATATATGCATAGGGCCCGCCTATATCCTCTGGCGGACAGTCTCCATCCCCATCCAGAACCTGCGGATATGTATGTGGATAATCATCCAGCACCGCCTCCACCTGAATCAAATGCTCCCAGCTGTCACCCAGATCATACACGTAGGAAAGATTTTTATGAGAGGTAAATACAGAATCGATAGCATCGCTTCCTCCTGATAGTTTATCTCTGAAAAAATCAGGAATTACCTCCATTTCCTCACACTCTGGGATGCCGGATACATAATATCCGTCCGGCGCTGTTACCGAAAAAAGATGGCCGCCTATCCACCCCATAACATCGTTTAGAATTGCCGACAGCCTGGAAAATGTAATTCCTGCGGGGATCACTGCCTGCCGCCATACCTTTGGCTCTACTGCTTCTAAAGAAATACGTATTTGATATGCTTTCATAGTTCGTCTCCATTCCGCTTCATAGGTGCAATACAAATATATAACATCAGATCTCAGAACGGGTCGCTGCAAAATACGCGCTCCTATAGCTATTATACGAGCAAAGTCCCTGTGGTACAAGCAAAATTCTACAAAAGATCGCAATGTTTTCGCTTATTTTAAAAGGCTGCCGCACTTTGTTCGCCGTGCGGCAGCCTTTATTTGTAATACCGGCTATTTTTCATATATGGTATTTAATCGGACGCGTTGTTAGAACATACTGATGGTTCCATTGGCCATCAGGACGATGGACGCTACGAACGCAACGACTACGACAACCGTTGCCACAGCATCCGTTGCCTTCGGGAACACCTTAATCCCCTTCTGCTTTTGCGTATACAGGTACAGCAGGATTCCAGGGCCAAAGAGGACTGCTGAGCTGAGAACAGCCTGCCATCCGCTGGCGTAGATCATCCATGCGCCGTATACTGCGCCGATAATGGCAAAGATCCAAATCCATGCTTTTGTTCCGCCGCTTTCTACACCCTGCAGTGTCTCTCCCTTAATGGTTGCTTTGAGACAGTACAGCCCGGACAGGAAGTATGGGTACATGATCATACTGGTGGAAAGAGCGTAGCAGATCTGATAGGTGGAATCATTAAAATAAATGATAATCAAAAACAGCTGTATAACCGCAGTCGCAAGGATAGTCGCTGTAACAGGTGCTCCATGTTTGTTTTCCTTTGTAAAGAATTTCGGGAAACATCCGTTTGCTGCCGGCGCAAAACCGCTATCAATACACAGGATGGTGTAAGTAAACAGCGCTCCTGCGATGGAAACGAGAACCGCGAAGTTTACAAGTGTTGCACCCCAGCCGCCTACAACCGCTTCCAGCACACCTGCTACAGAAGGTGTATCCAGCTGAGCCAGCTCTTCTGTCGGCAGTACGCCCATACTGAGGATAGAAATCATCATATACAAAGCCAGCATGCACAGGAAGCAGATGATAGTCGCTCTTCCTGCTACCTTGGTATTTTTTGCTCTGGCGGAAATAACGACAGAACCTTCAATACCGATAAAGATCCATACGGTAATAAACGTAGTGCTCTTTACCTGATCCATCAGGCTCATACCGGATCCTTCTCCAGTAAAGTTTGCCATAAATACGTCCGGATCAAAGGCCCGTGCAAAAACAATGGCAAGCAGCAGAACCAGAACCGGCAGCAGCTTTGCAGCTACAACGATTACGTTGATAGTCACCGCCTGATTGACACCTCTCAGTACCAGAACTGCAAGCAGCCAAATGATAACAGAGGAGATGATAAGCGCCGGTACATTATATCCGTCCGAAAACGCAGGAAAGAAATGACCCAAGGAGCTGAAGAACATGGTAATAAAGGAAATCTGCGCCAGAATCGCGCTGATCCAGTATCCCCACGCAGAGCAGAAACCGATGAAATCACCGAAGCCCTCTTTTGCGTAAGTATACAGCCCACTGGTCAGATCCGGTCTTGCGATACCCAGTCTGAGGTAGCACATACAAAGGGACAGCATACCGATACCCGCGATTCCCCAGCCAATAAGTGAAGCCAGAGGATATGCTCCGGAGGAAGCAAAGTCTCCCGGAATAGCAAACGCACCGCTGGCCAGGATCAAGCCGATACCGAACATAGTCAGCCTTATGGTACCGAGACCCTTTCCATTTGGATTTTGATTTTCCATAATCAATTCACATCCTTTTCATTTTTTGTGATAATAAAGAATAAATTCCGTTACCCTGAAAACAAGGTAGCAGAAGACTGAATACCGGCCCATTCTCTCCTTTTCTCGTTATCGTATCTTTCAATGAATGAAAAGATGACACCTAGAAACGCAGAGACAGGCAGCTCAGTCCGCCGTCCAGTTTCCTGTATTCTGAAGTGTCCACTAAAAGAACTTCATAGCCGGCATCTTTTACTGCTTTTTCAACGGCAGGATATCCGGTTGGAACAATTACCTTGTCGTTGACCCAGATACAGTTCGCTGCATAAGCTTCTTCTTCAGGAATAACTATTTTATTATATTTCGCAAAATCAGGCTTGTCAATAAATTCCCCGGAAACCAGCATATTATTATTTTCAATATAGTTTACGCCAGTCTTCAAGTGAAGCACTTTTTCGAGGGGAACTTCAGAGCCGGACAGCCCGTATTTTTCTAAAATTGCGATAAACTGTTTGATCCCTTCTTCATTTGTCCTTGCAGAACGTCCTACATAAAAATGATCGCCTACCATCATAACGTCTCCGCCTTCAAGAGTTCCCGGATCCTTAATATATTCGATCTGATCGTCGGAGAAGAATTTTTTAACAGCTCCAATAATTTCGTTCTTTTCACCATTTCTGGAAGCTGCACCTGGGTTTGTGATGATCGCGCACTTTCTCGTAATGACTGCCGGGTCCTCTACAAAGCAGGAGTCCGGATAGCGTTCATCCGCATCCAATACCGTTACTTCTACACCGCACTTTTTCAGAGCTGCAATATAATCGTCGTGTTCTTTTAAAGCCAGCTCATAGTCTGGTTTTCCAAGCTCCGGAGCGGAAGTGATTCCTTCTACCATAGCTTTGCATGGTCTTCTTACAATTACATTTTTAAACATTTTCATTGCCTCCTTAGGTTTAGCACTCTAGTTAAATATATAATATATTATATTTTATATTTAATATTCTGTCAACATTGCAATTTGACTTATTACATGATATTATTGAGAAAAAATCAAGTTCTTATGCGCATCAATCATTAACTTGCTGCCAGAAAGAGCTTTTAACTGTCAAGTTTGCAGCTATACTACAAAAAATTCAGGAGAAGATTATGTACAAATTCATGACTTTAAAAGATCATGTATATCAATACATTGCACAGCAGATTTCAAAAGGCGAGCTTGTTCCCGGCGAAAAAATCAATGAAAATGAAATATGCCGGGAGCTGAATATCAGCCGCACTCCCGTACGTGAAGCATTGATCCAGCTTGCCAGCGAAGGTGTTTTGGAAAATCTGCCGCGAAAGGGATTTGTGATTAAACAGATGGAAGAAGCCGAAGCGCGCCAGCTGTATCAGGTAATCGGCGCCTTAGATGGGCTTGCCGCTCAGTTAGCCTGCCCTGCCCTTACAGGCAAGCATCTTAAAGATATGGCTTTTTATATCGACAGTATGGAGCTTGCCATTAACTCAGGCAATTATGAAATGTATTATAAACAGCAGGAAAATTTTCACGATATTTATATCAGTGAATGCGGAAATGATGTTTTAATCAATGCCCTCTCCCAGCTGAAAAATAAATTTGTTTCTAAAACATATGATTTGTCGGTTGACGGATCGGGCAGGAAGGTGCTTCAGACAACAAATGCGGAGCACCGCATCATCTTAGAACTGTTTCAAAAAAAAGATATAAAGGGCTTAAAGGAATTTCTTCAGGAAACCCACTGGAACCCGGAGCTTGCCTGCAGTGAGGTTATCATCTGAGCAGACCGCAGCCTGCTCAGAGTCATCGGAATTCTCTCCCTCAGCAGATTCTCGGAAGGCCTTCTCCGTAGAGCACATCCAGAACCCGGCTTCCCCCAAGCCTTGTGGTGATAAAGGTTCCCTTTCCTTCCTCTACTTCTCCGATTATGGCCGCATGCTTTCCATGCTCCGTTTGCTTTATCAGAGCCAGCGCTTCCTGCGCCTGCTCTCCTTTTACAACTGTGATCATTTTGCCTTCGTTTCCCATGTAAAGTGGATCCAGCCCCAAAATGTCGGCAAATCCCCTTACCTCCTCATTTACAGGAATCGCCTCTTCCTGCAGCTGAATTTTGCAGCCGGAGTTATCTGCAATTTCGTTGAGAATCGTTCCCAGACCGCCTCTTGTCACATCCCGCATAGTCCGCACTGTAATTCCGCCCTCAAACAGCGCTTCTGTAATATCTCTGAGACAGCCGCAGTCGCTCGTGATATTATTTTCGATTTCCATACGCGCGCTGAGAATGCAGGCATGATGATCGCCTAGGGTGCCTGAAAGCAGGATTTTATCTCCCGGCTTGCAGTTTGCTGCGCTGACATCCCTGCCCTGGGGAATCCTTCCAATGCCGGAAGTATTGATATACAGGCCGCCGCTTCCCTCGACCACCTTTGTGTCCCCTGCTGCAATGATGACACCTGCTTCTTTTGCCTGAAGGGCCATGGAGCGGGCGATTTCATCCAGTGTTTCGATTTCAAGGCCTTCCTCCAGAATAAAGCCGCAGGTGATATAGGCAGGCTCTGCTCCCATCATCAGAAGATCATTGACTGTCCCGCAGATGCTCAGCTTTCCAATGTCTCCGCCTTTAAATTGGACTGGCGTTACTACAAAGGAGTCTGTGCTGAATGCGATCCGGCCGCTGATATCCAATACTGCCGCATCCTCCATCTTATCCAGCACACTGTTTTTAAAATGCTTTCCAAACACGCTGCTCATCAGTTCTGCCGAAGTTTTTCCTCCGCTTCCGTGCGCCATTGTAATTTTCATACTATTCCTCCACCAGCAGCCCTCTGCTGCTGTATACCTTCTCCCATTATTGATTGCGGTACCAGATCCCGCAGGCCCCTTCCGCTGAAACCATACACGGCCCAAAGGGGCTTAAGGGCGTGCACTTATTTTTGAAGGCTGGGCACTCATCCGGATTGATGTTCCCTACGATTACATCGCTGCACCTGCAGCCTGCCGGAAGCTCCATATCCGCATCAAGGCCCCTGCTTCCGCCATCATAGCTCTCATCCTTTAAATAAAGTCCCGAAGCATCTATGGTGCCAAGGCCTCTCCACATGGCAGGGCCTGCTTCAAAATAACGGCTCATCACATCCAAGGCCTTTTGATTGCCGCCCTGATGGACTGCGTTTGGATACAAATTTTTTACCTGTGCCTGCTTCTTTTCAATCTGGCGCACAAGATCATAGATGACAGCCAGAATATGCTCCGCCTCAAAGCCTGCTACGACAAAGGGCTTTTTGTATGTTTCGGCCAGAGCTTCATACGGCTCGCTTCCGATAATGACGCTTACGTGCCCCGGACAGATAAAGCCATCGATATCCGTTTGATTTTCACAGATCCAGGTCAGAGCGGGAATGATGGTTTTCAGTGCTGTTACGAGGCGAATATTCCGGATTTCTTCACATTTTGTCTGCTCCATCATCAGGGCATAAGCCGGCGCTGTGGTCTCAAAGCCTACCGCAGCAATGACATAGGTAATGTCCGGATGTGCCTTTGCTTTTTCCAGAGCTTCAAAGGGAGAATACATGAGTTCTGTTTTCGCACCTTTTCCTTTCATATCGGAAAGGCTCCCTTCTGTCCCCGGGACTTTCATCATGTCGCCAAAAGTCAAAAGTACGTGCTCCGGCTTCATAGCATATTCGATGCACTTGTCAATATAGGCAGTGGGCGTTACACATACCGGACAGCCCGGCCCGGATATGAGCTGGATCTTCGGTGAAATCAGGCTTCGTATGCCGTTTTTAAAAATACTGGCCGTGTGCGTTCCGCAGACTTCCATCAATTTGATCTCCGGTCCGTCATAAGCCTTTAAATACTTGATTACTTCTTTGATTTCCACTATGACAAATCCTCCAGCTCTGCGAATAAGTCGATGAGTTCCTGTGCCTTATCCTGCTCCATCACTTCGATAGCGCAGCCTGCATGAACCAGCACATACTGGCCGGGCCGGGGATCCACAAGCCCTACATTGACATCTACGGTATTTCCCTTAAAATCTACCTGTGCGGTAGTTCCATCTGAGGCAATGACCTTGCCTGGTATTGCGATACACATTGTTATTCTTCCTCCTTCCGTTTCATGGCAATATATGCCTGGCCCAAGGCGATTCCTCCGTCATTTGGGCTTACGGAAATATTGTAATATGGCTCAAATCCATGCTCCCTGAGGAGGGCAAGGCTTTCTTCCATGAGAATTTTGTTCTGAAAGACTCCCCCTGTCAGAGCAACCTGAAAAGCGCCTGTTTTTTCCCTTATTTTCCTGCAGGTATCCAAAATCATCTGCGATACTTTATGGTGAAACAATAGAGCCAGCTGGCCTGCCCTGTCTTTTTCTTTTGCTGCCGCCGCATCCTCCAGCAGAATGGCACACTGTCCTTCATAATCATTGCGCTCCTTAATTCCCAAAAGCGCTGCCGCCGCATCAAAGAGCCGTCCCATGCTGGAGCTTTCAATGGTGTTAATCCCGGCCCGGATGGCTTTTCTTGCCAGCTCCTCTCCCTTCCAGCTTTGGTTCTGTTCTTTTGCAAATTCGATGAGTTCGGATATGTCCAGAGGGATTCCCTCTGTTTTCTCCAGATAGCCGTCTTCCCAGGCTGCAAGGTAGCTGACAGCCGACTTCCAGCTTTCTTTCATAGATGAGTCGCCTCCCAGCATCTTCACATAACGCAAGTGATCCATGCGCTGAAAGTCTCCCTCCCTGCAGAGAAGGAATTCTCCTCCCCAGATTTTTCCGTCTGTTCCATAGCCTGTCCCATCAAAGCTGACACCGATTACATCACCTTTGAGATCATGCTCTGCCATAACCGAGGCCACATGCGCGTGGTGATGCTGAATCTTTATGAGAGGCAGACCCAGCCGCTGTGCAAATGCCGTTGTATAATAAAGGGGATGCAGATCGCAGACTACTGCCTGCGGCCTGATGCGGAAAAGCTCCTCCATCCGGCTTACGTTTTCTTCATAAAGCTGCTGGTTTTCCGCACTGTCCATATCGCCAAAATACTGACTCATATAAACGAATGAACCTTTTATCAGAGCAAAGGAATTTTTCAGCTGTCCGCCTGTTGCCAGGAGCTGTCCTTTAAATTCCGTATTCACATAAAGGGGAACCGGCGCATACCCTTTGGATCTGCGTATCATCTGCGGCTGCCCGTCAATCACTCTGGCCACCGAATCATCCATGCGAACCTGAATTCTCCGCTGATTGGAAATTACGCCCTTTATGAGGGGCTCCTTTGCCATAAAGGCCTGCATTTTCTCATCATCCTTGATCATCGGCTGATCCGAACAGTTTGCACTGGTTACGATTAAAGGGCTGATCCGGTCAAGGAGCAGATACTGTGCTCCCATTGCCGGAAGAAAGGAACCGATAAAGCGGCTTTTTTGGATTTCCGCAGACTTCGAGGGTCGGTGCTCCAGTAAAATAATGGGCCTAGCTGAGGATTCCAGCAGCCGTTCTTCTGTTTCCGATACATAACAGTATTCCCGAACCTGATCCAGATCCCGAAACATGATAGCAAAAGGCTTTTGTTCCCGCTTTTTGATTTCCCGCAGCTTGAAAACCGCTTTATCCTGCAGCGGATCGCACAACAGATTAAAGCCACCCATGCTTTTGAAGGCCAGCACTTCTCCTCCCTTTAAAAGCTTTGCCGCTTCCTCCAGGTTCATGCTCAGCTTTGGGCCGCAGTGATGGCAGGAAATGGTCTGGGCGTGATACCTTCGATCATGAAGATCTGTATATTCATCCTCACAGAAACTACACATGGGAAAATCGATCATCGTGGTATTATCCCGATCGTAGGGAATTTGATCGATAATCGTATAGCGTGGACCGCAGATCATGCAGCTGATAAAAGGATGCTCATATCTTGGATTCTCCGGATCCCTGAGTTCCTTAAGACAATGCGGACATATGGCAAGATCAGAAGGAATCATGGCAGCTTCATCACCCCCCTGGTGGCTGCTTTGGATGCGAAAGGAGTCAAAACTTTGAAAGGGCTCTTCTTTTCGTTTGATATGAACGATTTCTGCTGGCGCAGGTTTTCTTTCCTGTATTGCATTTACAAAGGTATCTATTCGCCCCGGCGTATCGGTTACCAGGATTTCCACCAACCCCCCGATATTGAGCACTTCGCCCTGCATGTTCATTTCATCCGCCAGCTTTGCCACAAAAGGGCGAAAGCCCACTCCCTGGACAATGCCCCACAGCTTGATCCGCTCTGTATGTTTATGGGTGTTCATGGGTATGCTCATGGCCGTATCCGTGGTGGTGATGCCCCTGTCCTTCATGAGTATGTTCCCTGATTTCCAGCTTTCCTGCCCGCTCCATGAGCCACTTGGCTACTTCTTCAAAGCCTTCGCCTGTTTTTCCGGAAACCTTGAAAACCGGGACATCCTTATTAAGCGCCCGCACGCCTTTCATAAAAAACTCCTCGTCAAAGTCAAGATACGGAATCAGATCCACCTTGTTTAACAGGATCAGATCCGCTTTTTCAAAGGCCAGAGGATATTTGTAGGGCTTGTCGCTGCCTTCCGTTACTGTGGAAACCAGCATCATGACATGCTCCCCAATGCTGAATTCCGCGGGGCAGACGAGATTTCCGATATTCTCAATAAAGAGGATTCCACGTTCATCAAAATTCATATGATCCACCGTATGATCGATCATAGGAGCGTCCAGATGGCAGGCTCCGTAGGTGTTAATCTGATAGGTGTCAATTCCCAGCCCCTTTAGATCCCGGGTATCCAGATCCGATTCAATGTCGCCTTCGATTACATAAGGCTTGCATCCCTTGAGGTGCTTGATAATATTCTTTAAAGTGGTGGTTTTGCCGACTCCCGGCGCTCCCATTTCATTGACCGTCAGTATGCCATGGGCGCTGAGATGTTCATTAATGTGCTCTGCAATATGATCATTTTCATCAAGAATTCCTTCCATTACATCAATTTTTCTCACATCGTGCATAAATTCCTCCTGTCTGTTTCATTGTATCTATATGTTCTGCTTCCTGATCCGCTCTCGCCTCTGCTGACGCTGTGTCACTCCACTTCTATGCTTTCGAGATAAAATTCCTTTCCTATATCCGTCGGCTCCCCGTCGGCCCCGCAGACCGGGCAGGCAAAGGACATGAGCTCCCGCTCAAACAGTCTGCCGCAGCCGGTGCATTTCAGCTTTGGCTTTACATGTGTAATTTCCACATCAGCTCCCTCGCATAAGGTTCCCTCTCCAATCAGGTCAAAATACATGCGCACAGAGTCGCCTACGTATCCAGAATAATCGCCGATGACCAGCTTTATCTTTCTCACCCGCTTAGCGCCCGCTTCTGTGCAGTGCTTTTCCGCAATTTTGATGATCTGCTCTGTTATGGGATATTCGTGCATAACACGCTTCCTTTCTGGCTTTCGTTTTGATATCCCATGGATATCAGAATGCCGCTGTCCTTATTATAGTCGTTTTTTCTTAGATATACAAACCAAATTTTTTTCTTTTCTCAATATATATATGAAAATTTTTTTACCCCGGCTGCTGCAAACCCAACACAAATTAGGTTTTATACAACAACTCTATTTTAAATATTTCCTGTTTTTTTGTGGTTAATCTACAAATTTGGCAAATTTCCTGACACCCCACTCACCCTTTCCAGAATGCCGCTGTTCGTTGACTTTTCAAGTGTTTTCTGGTATATTCAGTATATTGGATTACTTACTTATTGCGAGGAGGAACTATATTTTGAGAGACCAATGGAATTCAAAAGTAGGCTTTTTGCTGGCCGCAATCGGTTCAGCTGTAGGCCTGGGCAACATCTGGCGTTTTCCCTATGTTGCCGCAACTAACGGAGGCGGGGCCTTCCTGCTGCCGTATTTTTTTGCCATTATTACTGCAGGCATTCCAATTCTGATTTTGGAATATACCATGGGTAAAACTTACCGTGGCGGAGCTCCCGTCACCTGGGCTAGAATCAACAAACGTTTTGAGTGGCTCGGCTGGTTTCAGGTCATGGTGGCCTTTGTAATCGGTGTTTATTATTTCGCAATTGTGGTATGGGTTCTGAGCTATATCGGATTTTCTTTTACACAGGCCTGGGGCGCAGATCCTTCTGCTTTCTTCCTAGAGTTTTTAGGATTGACGGACAGCGCTCTGCATCTGGGCGGAATTCAGACACGTTTGCTGCTTCCCTTTATCGTTGTCTGGGCCCTGGTTGCCTTTATCATGTACAAGGGTATCAGCAAGGGTATCGAAATGGCATGCAAGATCTGCCTGCCGATCCTCTTTGTTCTGATTCTGATCCTGGTTATCCGGGGACTCACCCTTCCGGGCGCAGTGGACGGTCTGGAATACATGTTCAAGCCGGACTGGTCTGCCCTTAAGAATCCCAGCGTATGGGTTGCTGCTTACGGACAGATTTTCTACAGTCTTTCCATTGCCTTTGCCATTATGCTGGCTTATTCCAGCTATCTGCCCAAAAAGACGGACGTTGTCAACAGCGCCTTTATTACGGCTACGGCAAATCACGGATTTGAGCTCTTTGCAGGTATCGGCGTATTCAGCATCATGGGCTATATGGCGCTCCAGCAAGGCGTGGATGTAAGCGATATCGCAGGCTCGGGAATTGGACTTGCTTTTATGACCTTCCCGACGGCCATCAGTTCGCTTCCCGCTTTAAATGCACTCTTTGGAATCTGTTTCTTCGGCGCTCTGTTTACGGCTGGAGTGACATCCATGATTTCCATTCTGCAGGCAGTTGTATCGGGCTTTCACGACAAGTTTGACATGAGCCACAAAAAGGCGGTTACCGTCGTTTTAGTACCATCCTTTGTGCTCAGCATTCTGTTCATCACAGGTGCAGGAATGAACATTCTGGATATTGTAGATGCTTTCATCAACAATGTCGGTATCGCAAGCGCGGGTGTTATCGAAGTTGTACTTCTGACCAGATTCTTTAATATTGAGAAGCTCCGCCAGGAAGCCAACGAATTTTCCAATTTCAGCATCGGAAAATGGTGGAATTATTCACTGCGAATCGTTACGACGATTCTTCTGGGCGTTATGCTGTTCCTCAATACAAAGGATTTCATTTATAATGGTTATGGCGAGTATGCTTCGGCAGATGTAAACGTCTTTGGTTGGGGAACGATTCTCTTTGCCGTTATCTTCGCAGATGCATTTACCATGATGGATGGTAAGGATGGTTATCGGGATCTGCACAAAATTTCCTATAAGGAGGTAAATTAGTATGAGTACAGGTGCAATTGTAATGATGCTCATTGGATGTATCGGCCTTTGGGGAGGATGCGGTGTTGCTATCGCTATCGCTATGAAACACAGTAAAAAGAACAGCTCTGCTGATGACGAGACAGAGGCAGAGGCTGTCAGTGAAGAAAAAAAAGCATAGAAAGTCTGTCTGTCATACGAGCCGCATTCCTGCTTTGATGAAGAACAGATAGGTATCAAAAGAGGCGTTCCTTAAATGGCCCGCCTCTTTTTGTATGTTCTGCTTTATTCCTATTTTGTAATTTTCACCTTACATATGGCCTTTTTGCCAGATCCATCTGTTGCTTTTACTGTAATCTTTACAGTTTTTCCGATTCCTGCTTTCTTGGCTTTGATGGTGCCTTTGGATGTTACCTCCGCGTATTTTTTGTTGCTGGAGGTATAGGACACTTTTTTCACAGTTGCCTTTGCCGGCAGAACCTTTGCCTTAAGCTTGTAGGTACTGCCTGCTTTCATAGTAACCGTTTTTTTAGTCAGCTCAATTCGTGACACATACGTTCCCTTTTTAAAGGATGCTGATACTTTTTGATTGGATACCGGCCGTATGGTTGCTGAGGCGCCTTTGACCTTCTTTCCGTTTACGGTAAGGGATTTGACAAAATAGCCATGTTTTGGTTTTGCCTTGAGAGTTACCTTGTTTCCCGGCATGTAGCTTTTATTTGCTCCGCTAATGGTGCCGCCCTTCAGCTTTGGCACCATCACTTTTACCAGACCGCTGCTGATAGAAGTTTTGCATGCTTCTCCCGTTGTCTGATCCACGCCGTAGAGGGTTCCGCCAGCCGCAATTCCGATAAAGCTGTTGCTGTAAGCCTCTTTTGAATGATTGTATTTTGTTCCTGCAAAGCTGTCTCTGGCTACATTGTAGGTAAAGGTATCGCCAAGTCCCTCTGCCGACACTCCCGCGTAAACAAGTCCTCCAGCACAGAGACCTATGCTTCCAATATATACATTATATTCATGGCCGGATCGGGTCACTGACTTCTCTATCACATAAGGCTCCATAGCAGCCTCTGATGTTCGCCAGGAGTTTCCTCTCAGCACAAGGTTGGCCGGACAGTTCTGTTTCTCCCATGAAAGGTCTTTCTGTCCCGCGCCATAGCCTAAGGTGTAAACCAGGGAATTTCCTGTCTGCAGTGCCTTTCCGGCAGCCCTTCCCTCTGGAAGAGAAGGCCCATTTGTCCACTTTTTCGTAGCAGGGCTATAGATCTTGACCTTTTTGCTGACCGCTTTTTTGCTGTAATCATAGCCTCCTATGAGATATATCCTTCCATTGTAAGCTGCCAGCGTCCAATCGTCGATGCGCTTCATGTCAGATGGCAAATTTCCGAGGTTGATGGTTTTTTTCGTTTTCGTGTCAAAGGCCAGCAGCTTGTATTTGGATGAATAGGCCGGCGGAGTAGTTCCCACATCTATCTCCATATCCTCCTCAAAGAAGAAGTCGTCACCACCTCCGCCGCTGCTCATTCCCACTTCAGAATAAGATGCGACATTATACAGCCTTCCATCTGCATAGACCAGATCCTTTCCAAACTGGAAGTCGAACTCAGCCATGCTGGAGCTCTTCTTTTTGAACAGCTTTTCCGCCTCTACGGTGAAAACCGGTTCAAAGGCCATTTCCTTTTTCTTTGCTGTGTCAAGGGCGGAAATGGAGTCGGACATGGAATCCGCGTGATAAATCCTGCGTCCATCGGTTGCCAGGATTTTAGCTGTCTGCGGGAATTCAATATTTTCCAGCTTTGTATAGGAAGATTTTCCCTTTACCAGATAGACCTCTTCTTTGGTGATGGTTTTATTTCTTCCTGTTATTGATACGGTTACAACACAGTTGATCCAGTTTTGATCCTGAATCACCACCTGATTCTTGGTTTTCTTTACAATTTTCGCTGCCTGATTGTTGATCTTTACCTGCAGATCCGACGCGTCAAAGCCGGAACCCTGAATGGTAATCTGTTTTTTGGCAGTATTTACAGAAATCGATCCGATTCTGGGCCCTGTAGCAGTGAGCTTGCTCAGCTCCAGAGAGCCGCCCAGCGCAACCTTGTCTTCCAGCCCTTGATCCTCCTGTACACAGGATAAAACCTGGCTGATGAGCTCCCGGCTTCCTGCAGAAGGGGCCTCCGCTGCTGCCAATGCAACTGCTCCTGTCACAAATGGCGTTGCCATGGATGTTCCGTTATAATAATCGTATTTTCCGAACTTAGCAGTATCCGGCTTTTCCTTGCTCAGTCCCACATCGTCAATATAAATCGTATAATCCCCTGCAGCTGCCGCCTGAATTACGAAAACCAGCTCGCGGGAACGATCCGGATTTTGCGCCCCCTCTGCCATGCCGCATTTGAACGCAAAGTGGTTCCAGTAGTTCTGCGGTCCTGTAAGGCTGCTGCCATAGCACATATAATCGAAAAGGAGATCTTCTGCCCCATTTATCTCCGTCCCCTTTGGAAGATCGGTAGTCAAAAATGTGGATGAGTTAAAAAATCCGTTTGACTTTGGCGCCAGTACCTTTGCCTGAAAGCTTACATAGGGCAGGGCATTCTCATCGCCCATTTCGTAAAGATCATAGGTTCTGCTGAGCGTATATGGAACCCGCACTGAGGCGCATTCGCCCTTCTTCATGTTTTTAAAGCTCAGCTTGAGGGATGTTCCTGCGATCCCGCTGCCAAAATACTCCTCCTTAACCCGCTCTGCTGTATAAGTCGCCGATCCGGTGGACGAAAAAGTGCTTTGTTCCGGCACAGCCCAGCTGTCATTTCCCTCATAGTCGTTAAACTTCTGTGAGATTTCCTTTTGCTTTGCTTCGCTGTAAAGCGATGGATTGTAGCAGTCGTAGGAAACAGTGGACAGAATATCCGCCCCTGGAGCTGCGATATCGACAGTCTTTTTCCCATAACTGGAAAATTCGGCAAGCTCATTTTTTTCATTTACCGCAGCTACGTTAATTTTGTAAGGGCTTTCGATGTTGCTGGGGTATTCTCCTGCCACATCGTTGTCATTGCTGCTATTTCCTGCCGCACATACAGATACAGCGCCCTTTTCCCCTACCAGATCCATGAGCTGGGCGAAGATCTCGCTGTAGGCCCCGCCGCCCCAGGAGTTATTGATGGCTACTATATCCACGCCTAAATCCAGGGCTTTGTTGATATAGTGGTACGCGCTGATTTCATCAGCGCCCCATCCGCTGCCTTCAGAATCGAGGAATTTTAATGCCATAATTTTGACATTCTGATTGACTCCACTGATACCAATGCCGTTTCCGCCCTTTGCGCCGATGATGCCTGCGCAGTGAGAGCCGTGACCATTATCATCCATAGGATCATCGTCGCCGTTTATAAAGTCAAACCCGTGTTCCCCTTTTAAATCCGGCTGATATGTATTTTCCCACATGTTATCCTTCAGATCTTCATGGGTATAATCCACACCTGTATCTACAATTGCTACGACCTTTTCGGCAGAGCCCTTGATGCCTTTGTCCCACTTTGAGGCAGCGTTGACATCCTTGCCCGGGGTTCCGCCGTTCTGGCCCGTATTTTCCAGCCCCCACTGCTGATTGAAATACGAATCATTTACAGACAGCGCCCTGAGTCTGTAATTTGGCTCCGCAGTCTGAACATCCGAACGTTTTTTCATCTTTGCAATCAGCTGCTTGGTAGTTAATGTTTCTGATTTTACCAGCGCAATCTTCAGGCTTCTCCCTTTTGTTGACTGAGCCGCTGCAGTCCCTTTCTTTTTAGCCGCTGCGCTGAAATCCCAAAACTCCTGAAGCTTTACATCCTCCGGCATAGCTTCCCGGACACTGGCCTTGGTAGATGGTTTTGCCGATGATTTGAAAAGGACCAGGGCTTCCCCTTCCTTGTACTCCGCCTGCTTCTTATCTGATTTCAGCGTTTCAATCCGCTGCCGGTTGCTGCCCATTTCGGCCGCGCTTGCCGTTGCTGGCGAAAGACCGACAACTGCTGTAGTCACAGTCAAAGCTACTGCCAGCGCATAGCATAAGATTTTTTTCATTTGAACCTCTCTTACTTAAAATACACGTGTAGCATGCCGCCTGATTGATACTCTTGGTATCTGGCACTACCTGTTTTGCCATAAGTTCCGATCAGGCAGCATACTATTTTCCAGTTAAACAAAAAACGGGGACAACTACATGCTGTCTCCGCTGATTTTCTCCACAAAAAAATGATTCAAAATTCCTAACAACAGAACACAACACATAATACACAAATCTGCTGCAGAGCCTTCCCCCTTACTCTACATATTTATTATAGCACAGTTTTCAGAATTGTAAAGAAAAAAGGACATTGATCAAAATGACCAATGTCCCTTGAGATTCCCTTTATTCAGCTATATATCCGCTTATTTTGTAGTAGCGTCATACAGTGCTTCAGCGTTGTCCCACTCAGCAATGATTTCCGGAATTACCTTGTACAGGTCGCCTACGATACCGAAGTCAGCAACTTCGAAGATCGGAGCATCGGAATCCTTGTTGATTGCAACGATGATATCGGAAGTCTGCATACCTGCCAGATGCTGGATAGCACCAGAGATACCACATGCAAAGTAGATTTTCGGCTTAACGGTAGTACCAGTCTGACCTACCTGATGGGAGTGATCAATCCAGCCAGCGTCTACTGCTGCTCTGGAAGAACCAACAACTCCGCCAACCTTGTCAGCAAATTCCTTGATCAGTTCAAATCCAGAAGGATCGCCCAGTCCTCTTCCACCCGAGCAGATGATATCTGCATCTGTTAAGGATACCATTTCCTTAGCGGACTTCACGATCTCAACGATCTTTGTTCTAATGTCGCTTTCAGCGATATTTGGCTTGTATTCAACCAGCTCGCCTTTTGCACCTTCCACTCTGTCTCTCTTCTGCATTACGCCAGGTCTTACAGTGGACATCTGCGGTCTTGTTCTCGGACAAACGATAGTTGCCATCAGGTTTCCACCGAATGCAGGACGAGTCTGCTTGATTCCAGTTGAAGGATCGTTCGGATCCAATGTGGAAGTATCTAATGTCGTATTGTTCTTTGCATAGTCGATGTAGCTGGAAACTTTGATGTCCAGTCTTGTACAGTCAGCTGTCAGACCAGTATTCAGTCTTGCAGCTACTCTTGGAGCCAGGTCTCTTCCGATGTGAGTAGCACCATAGATAACCAGTTCTGGCTTGTATTCTTCTACTGCATCAACAATTACCTTTGTGTAAGCGTCTGTCGTGAAGTTCTTCAACAACGGATCCTGAATCATGATGACTCTTTCAGCACCATATTCGTAGCATTCCTGAGCCAGATGATCGATTCCATCTCCAACCAGAACAGCGCATACTTTTGTATCTTCACTGATTTCCTTAGCCAGTCTATACCCTTCACCAATGAGTTCTAGAGCAACGTTCATCAGTTTACCGTCTCTCTGTTCTGCAAATACCCAAACATCCTTGTAATCGGAAAGGTCAACTGCGGATTCGATTTTCTTTTCTTCAATAGCACCGAACTTACATGCAGTCAGACACTGGTTACAGAATGTACATTTTGCATTGATCTTTGCAACTTTTCCAAGCTTATTTCCATCGTAAGCTTCAAATTCAAATGCATCTGCCGGACATACTGGGAAGCACTGTCCACATCCGATACATTTTTCCTTTATAATATTAATAGCCATTTCGCGTTTCCTCCTCCTTTTTAGATTACATGTTTGCCTTTCAGACCAATCAGCAGGTTCTTAGCGAGATCCTTATCAGTATCTCCTTCTACTACAACACCTTTTCCCTTTGGCTTCGGTGTGAAAGAACGGAATACGTTCGTCGGGGAAGCTTCCAGACCTACTGTTGTCAGATCAACTTCGATATCCTTTGCATTCCATACTTTGATGTCCTTGTCAGGATTGAAGATACCCTTCATGTACATGTATCTAGGAGTGTTTAATTCTTTAATTGCAGTCAACATGCAAGGAGTCTGGATATCGATTACTTCATATCCGTCTTCCAGAGCTCTTTCAACTCTGATATCTTTCATATTGTCAGCGATTTCAAACTTCTGAACGTATGTAACCTGTGGAACGTCCATTTTTTCTGCCAGCTGAGGACCAACCTGAGCAGTATCTCCATCGATAGCCTGCCGTCCTGCAAACAGAAGATCATAATCGCCAACCTTATGTACAGCAGCAGCCAGTACGTTAGATGTAGCCCATGTATCAGAACCACCTACTGCTCTGTCACTTACCAGGATACCCTCATCAGCACCCATAGCCAGACATTCGATGAGCAGATCCTTTGCCTGTGGAGGTCCCATTGTGATTACTGTAATGTGTACATCATCAAACTTATCTTTAATTTTTAATGCTTCTTCTAAAGCGTTTGCGTCGTCATGGTTTAAGATACTAGGAACACCGTCTCTGATCAGAGTACCGGTTTCAGGATTGATTCTGATTTCGTTTGTATCAGGAACCTGTTTTGCGCATACGATTATTTTAAATGCCATTGTAAAATCCTCCCTCTTTCTTATTTACCCAGAACGGATGCAGCGATTACGATCTTCTGAACTTCGGAAGTACCTTCGTAGATTTCAGTGATCTTCGCATCTCTCATCATTCTTTCAACCGGATAATCCTTGGTGTATCCGTAGCCGCCGTGCAGCTGTACGCACTTAGTTGTTACATACATAGCTGTTTCTGCAGCAAACAGTTTTGCCATTGCGGATTTCGGTCCATAAGCCAGATGTTTGTCTTTCATATCAGCTGCCTGGTAGATCAGAAGCCTTGCAGCTTCGATTCTTGTTGCCATTTCGGCAACATCAAATCTCAGTGCTTCCATATCGGATAATCTTTTACCAAACTGTTTTCTTGCTTTCATATAATCAACTGTTACATCCAGAGCACCCTGTGCAATACCCAGTGCCTGTGAAGCGATACCAATACGTCCGCCATCCAGAGTGGACATTGCTACTTTGAATCCCTGTCCAACTTCACCCAGAAGTCTGTCCTGCGGGATTCTGCAGTCCTGGAAAATCAGTTCTGTAGTGGAAGATGCGCAAATACCCAGCTTATCTTCTGTCTTACCGATGGAGAATCCAGGGTCGTTCTTTTCAACGATGAAAGCGGAGATTCCTCTCGTGCCTTTAGATTTGTCGGTCATAGCCATTACTACAAATGTTTCAGCATATCCGCCGTTTGTAATAAATACTTTGGAACCATTGAGAACCCATTCGTCACCCTCCAGGACCGCTCTTGTCTGCTGTCCTGCAGCATCTGTACCTGCACCAGGTTCTGTCAGACCGAATGCGCCTAACTTTTTACCGGAAAGCAGATCAGGGAGATATTTTTTCTTCTGTTCTTCATTTCCCCAGTTAAAGATTGGCCAGCAGCACAGGGAAGTATGTGCGGAACAGATAACGCCTGTGGATGCACAGACTCTGGACAGCTCTTCTACTGTGATTGCGTAGGAGATGTGATCTCCGCCAGCTCCTGAGTATTCTGTAGGGAATGGTACTCCTAATAAACCATATTTAGCCATTTTCTCTACAGTTTCAACTGGGAATCTGTGTTCCTGGTCGATTTCTGCTGCCAACGGCTCAACTTCGTTAGTAGCAAACTCTCTTACCATTTTTCTTACGAATTCTTGTTCCTTCGTGAGTTGAAAGTTCATGTAAATGCCTCCTTAAATTATTAATAACGGTAGGTTTTTGTCTATTAAAATTGTCCGCGTTTTTAATAGTCAACTTCGTTACAAAAGTAACGACCATACAACATTATTAGACCATATTGCATAGATTATTGCAAGTGATTTTTGCGCTTTCCAGAAAATATTTCGTTTATGTATAATATTTTTATACTTTTTTGTATAATTTTGTAATTTATTTCTTGTCATTTTCACCTGATTCGGAAATTCTTTTCCGACTTTGCAGAGAGAAGCTGCAGGCTCTGTCAAAAGAGATCCGAATGAGAGCCGATCAGCTTTTAAACGAAAAGCATCCGAAAAGAGCTTCCCGCTGCAAGGAACCGATTTCCCGGATGCTTTTCATTTGCTGCGTCTTTCTATCGGATTTACATCAGGCTCAGCTGCGGGCTATATCAATCCCCGTCTTGTGGCCGTTGAGATCATACTCCTTCAGATCGCTTCCTTCTCCGATTTCCATTGCCAGAGTTTCCTTCATAATATAGTCTCTATGGGCCTCAACTGCTGCCGAAACTTCATCATCCGCATGAATGAAGATTTTGATGTTGTCCATCATTTCGTAGTCGTTTTGCTTTCTCAGCTGCTGTACCTTGGAAATCAGCTCTCTTGCCAGGCCTTCGTCCACCAGCTCCTTGTTTAAGGTAGTGTCCAGGATAGTAAAGATATTGTTTTCCATAGCTACGGCAAAGCCTTCCTTTGCACTGATGCGCATATCCACCATATCGGCGGTAATTTCTGCTGGCTCCCCATTGAGCTCCAGGGTGATTTCTCCCTCTGATTCCAGTTTTGCTGCAACTTCTGCTGCATCCGCTTTTGCAAGAGCCCCGCCAAAGGCTTTGATATTCTTGCCCAGCATGGGACCTGCAACCTTGAAGTTCGGTTTGAGACTGTAGTTCATATACTGATCCAGCTCTTTTTCAAAGACTACCTTCTTTACATTCAGTTCTTCCATAATCAGCGGGGTCAGATCGCTGATGAGGGCCTCGTATTTTCCGTCAACCAGGATTTCGGAAAGCGGCTGTCTTACCTTGATTCTTTCCTTTTCGCGGGTTCCTCTTCCCAGGCCCACAAGATCGCGAACCAGATCCATCCGTTCTTCTACGTGCTGGTCGATGAGCGTTTCGTCTGCCTTAGGGAAGTATGCGATATGCACTGACTCCTCGCCGGTCAGGTTGACATAAATTTCATCTGCCAGGAATGGCGCAAAAGGCGCGATCATCTTAGCAATGCCCACCAGAACTTCATAAGTCGTCACATATACGGACTTTTTATCTTCGTTTAATTCCTCGCCCCAGAAGCGTCTTCTAGCTCTGCGGATATACCAGTTGGATAGATCCTCTACCACGAATTCCTGAATTTTTCTTACCGACTTCATGTGGTCGTAGCGGTCCATATCCTCGGTCACTTCTTTAACCAGCTTGTTGTATTTGGAAAGGATCCATCTGTCCAGCTCCGGACGCTCCTTGTAATCAACAGAAAGCTCCTGCGGATCGATCTTATCCTGGTTGGAGTAAAGGACAAAGAAATTATATACGTTTTTCAGGGTTCCGAAGAACTTGCTGACGATTTCCACCAGGCCGTCTTCATCAAATTTAGTAGGCGACCATGCTGGCGAAACGTGGAGAAGATACCATCTTGTGGCATCCGCGCCGTATTTGTCAAACAGGGCAAAAGGATCTACCGTATTTCCCCTGGACTTGCTCATCTTCTTTCCTTCTTTATCCAGAATCAGATCATTTACCAGCACGTTTTTATAAGGTGCTTTTCCCTTGATAAAGGTAGAAATTGCCATCAGAGAATAGAACCATCCTCTCGTCTGGTCGATTCCCTCGCAAATGAAATCCGCTGGGAACAGCTCCTCGTCAAAGTTATCCTTGTTTTCAAAAGGATAATGTTGCTGTGCAAAAGGCATAGAACCACTGTCAAACCAGCAGTCCATAACCTCCGGAATCCGGCTCATGGTCTTTCCGCAATGTGGACAGGTCAGATGCACATCGTCCACATAAGGTCTGTGAAGCTCAATGCTTTCGTCGATATCCTCCTGAGCTTTTTCCGCCAGCTCTGCCCTGCTGCCGATACATTCCAGATGGCCGCATTCGCAGCGCCAGATTGGAATCGGTGTGCCCCAGTAACGGTTTCTGGAAATAGCCCAGTCCTTGACTTCCTCCAGCCAGTTTCCAAAGCGTTTTTCTCCCACAAAATCAGGGAACCAGTTTACCGTATTATTGTTGGCCACCAGCTGATCCTTCAGCTTGCTCATTTCAATGTACCAGCTTGGCTTTGCATAATAAACCAGCGGCGTTCCACATCTCCAGCAGTGAGGATAATTGTGCTCGATCTTTTCCTTGGCGAAAATCTTGTGTTCTCCTGCCAGCCATTTGATGATATCAACATCAAGACCGTCTTCCATAACAAAGCGGCCTGCCCATGGCGTATCTGTGTATTTTCCTTCTTCATCTACCGGGTTCACAACCGGGAGTCCGTAGCGGCGGCCGGTCTGGTAGTCGTCTTCACCAAAGGCCGGAGCTGTGTGTACAATTCCCGTACCATCTTCAATGGTAACGTAATCTGCACAAGTTACGAAAAAGGCTTTTTTGTCCGGGGTGATGAATGGCATCAGCTGTTCGTATTCTGTAAACTCCAGAGCTTTTCCCTTCATTTCCTCCAGAACTTCATAGCTTTCCGCACCCAGTACCTTGCCTGCCAGAACTTTTGCCACATAGAAAATATTACCCGTTTCATCGCCTGCAGTCATTTTTACCTTCACATAGTCCACATCAGGGCCTACGGTCAGGGAAACGTTGGAAGCCAGCGTCCAGGGAGTTGTGGTCCATGCCAGGAAGTATTCATTTTCCGCATCCTTTTTCTTAAATTTGGCGGTAATTGTGTTCACTTTTACTTCTTTGTATCCTTGCGCTACTTCATGAGAGGCAAGACCCGTTCCGCAGCGCGGGCAATAGGGCAGGATCTTATGACCTTCGTAAATCAGGCCTGCCTTGAAAAATTCCTTCAAAATCCACCAGCCTGTTTCAATAAAGTTGTTGTCCAGGGTGATATAAGGATTGTCCAAGTCAATGAGGTATCCCATCCGCTTGGTCATTTCGCGCCACATGCTCTCATAAGTGAAAACTGATTCCCGGCATTTTTCGTTGAATTCTTTGATGCCGTACTTTTCGATATCCTGCTTGCCGCTCATCTTCAGCTGCTTTTCCACTTCGATTTCAACTGGCAGTCCGTGAGTATCCCAACCTGCCTTACGCTTTACTTCAAAGCCCTGCATGGTCTTGTAGCGGCATACCGAGTCCTTCAGCGTTCTTGCGATAACGTGGTGTATTCCCGGCCTTCCGTTGGCTGTAGGAGGCCCCTCGTAAAAGATAAAGGAGGGCTGTCCCTCTCTGGTTGTTACGCATTTGTGAAGCAGATCTTCTTTTTCCCATTTGTCTGCCTGCTCCATCTGCAGCTGGGCAATTGGTTTTTCTGATAAGTTTTTAAACATATCCCCGTTCCTTTCTATTTCCTTTGTTTTTTATGCTCTCTATCTGTTTCGGCGGTTTTCTCCGCACCCGGCTGGCAGCGGCCGTTTCATGAAATACAAAAATCCCTGATCCTCTTTTTTTCTTTGAGAATCAGGGACGATAAATTACCGCGGTACCACCCTGCTTGCAGCTGAAAGCTGCCGCTTCATTTCGGGACTCAGGCTCCGAAGTGATCTTCACGCTCCGCTTCACCGATGCTCTCTCAGCCCTGCTGCCCTTGGACCTGCCTGTCCGAAAGAGCCGCCGGGAGCATCTCTCTGTAAGGATTTTACACGGGGTTACTATCTTCATCTCCGCCTCATGCAGTAACCTGATCACTGCACTTGTTTTTCATATACGCTGATATTTTATCTATTTGAGCGGGCAAAGTCAAGAAATTTTCATTTCCAGAACCGATTTTTACAAAGCATCCTTTTTTATCTCTCTGTCCCCGCTTTTTCTCTGCTACGAAAGCCCTTCCCCATCCTGAGGTAGAAAAGGCACAGAATAATGGAAAGACAGCTTGCCAGAGGCGGTACATAGCCCATTTCCAGGAGCGTAATGCCGGGCACCCTGCTGAGAAGCCAGGATACGGGAACCCGCACGCCAAAGGTTGCCAGCATGCTGTGGATCAGGGAAAAGAGGGAATATCCGCAGCCGCTGAAAAAGGCGTTGACGCAGAAAATAAAGGCTACCAACATACAGTCAATGGTGTAATTCCGCAGATAGAGCCCGGCCTGATAAATCACCTGCGGATCTCTGCTGAAGAGAGCGGTCAGGCTCTCAGGTGCAAACTGGCAGTATCCCCAGACACAAAGTCCGAAGAAAAAGGCAAGGCCCACTCCCGCCCACAGGCTCTGCTTTGCCCGCTCCATCTTTCCCGCGCCTACATTCTGGGCTGTCATCACCGCTACGGCCGAGGCAAAGGATGTGGGAACCAGCATGGCAAATACGATGATCTTTTCATCAATTCCCACTGCAGCCGAGGCAATGAGCCCCATGGTATTGATGATTGCTGTAATAATCAGAAAGGATACGTTTACCAGCGCATCCTGCACTGCAATGGGACTTCCAATCCTCAGAATGCGGATGGCCTGACCGCCGTGAAATCCGACATACTGTTTTTTAAATTCTACAGGAAGCCCTTTTTTCACCATGTACAAAATAGCCGCGCAAAAGCTGATGCCCTGAGCAATGACTGTAGCCAGAGCCGCTCCCGATGCTCCCATGTGAAAGCCTGCAATCAAAAGGAAGTCAAGCCCCACGTTGATTGCACAGGCCAGAGCCACAAAGTACAGAGGCGTCCTTGAATCTCCAAAGCCACGAAATACTCCGCTGACACCATTATATCCTACAATAAAAGGAATTCCGCAGGCGCAGATTCGGATGTAGCGGATAGTGTGGGAAACAGCCTCCTGCGGAGTCTGCATAACAGCTGTAACCGGTTTTACCAAAAGGAGCATCACCACGGTCAGGATAATGCCAATGGCAAGAAACAGCGCTGTCAAATTCCCCACAGCAAAGGCCGCTGCCCGCTTTTTCCTTGCGCCTATGTACTGGCCGATGACAACTGTCCCGCCTGTGCTGATTCCAAGGACAATGCCGGTGATGGTCTGCATGACTTGCCCGCCGATGGCCACTGCCGAAACCCTCGCGGAATCAGCAAACTGCCCTACTACCAGCAGATCCACCGCGCCGTAAAGGGCCTGCAGAATGCTGGCCAGCAAAAATGGACCTGAAAAAGCGAGAAGCGTGGGCAGGATCTTCCCTTCCACTAAAGCCCGTTCATCTCTCATATGCCTTCTCCTTGTATTATAATCTCGTAGCTATAACGTACTCATTTGTACTTGATGCTATACTGTTTGAGATACTGTGGATTGGTTCGTTTCTCCTACCACTTGATGGTTAACGAAAGGCTCCAACCACAGCTCTCTGCATCATTGTTG
>CAJTER010000007.1 GCA_910575405.1 Clostridia bacterium
CCTCATCACGCCCATCGGTTTTGCGCCTGGCATTGGAATTTGGATTCCGTTTGTAGGTAACCGTTGCATCCAATCCCTGATCTCTGTAGTCCTTTACGATGTTGGAAACAGTAGCTTTGCACACACCGTACGCATTCGCAAGTTGCATCTGTGTCAGGTGATTCGGATTATTCTCATTCAGTTCTAACAGGATTTGGCATCTTCGAAGGATGGTTTTGGAGATATCCTTGCTGCGAATCATAGATTGTAGCTTGTTTCTTTCTTCTTCGGATAGCGAAATAGGATATATTTTTGGTCTGGCCATGGTATCTCTCCTTTTTCTTTTATGATACCACATATTACCATATTTATCAAGCCGACACTACACTAGGTTTCTATTAGGAAGAGCATTTATTTCCGGTATTGCTTATTTTATATATTCAGTTACTTTCTCAATCACATAGTCCTGCTGCTCTTCTGTCAGATCTGGATAAAGAGGCAAGGTAAGAGCCCTTTCATAAAAGCCTTCTGCATTGGGGCAGAAGCAGCCCGCATAACCGCAGCTCTGATAATACGGATGCCTGTAAACCGGTATATAATGGACATTCACTCCGATTCCTGCTTCCCTAAGCTGCTCAAACATCCTCTCTCGGCGTTCCTCCGGAACCTGGATCATATACAGGTGCCATCCGCTCTCCGCATCTTCTAGCTCTTCTGGTGTCTGTATCCCCTCTACTGTGGCAAAGGCTTCATTATAGCGTTCTGCAAGTCCCTTCCTCCTTTGCAGGAAGCCCTCCAGCTTTTTCATCTGACTGATTCCCAGGGCACAAGCTATATCCGTAATCCGATAGTTATAGCCTAGTTCCAGCTGTTCATAATACCAGGCTCCCTCCTGCTCCCTCAGGAGATCCACTTCCCGGGTAATCCCGTGGCTTCGGAACAGCAGCAGTCTCTCATACAGTTCCCTACTGCTAGTGGTCACAACTCCTCCCTCTCCTGTGGTCACGGGTTTTACCGGATGAAAGCTGAAACAGGTCATGTGGGAGAGACTTCCGATTCGTCTTCCACGATACTGGGCCCCCAAGGCATGGGCTCCGTCTTCAATCACCATCAGCTCCTGTTCTTCTGCAATCTTGCCAATAGCCTCCATATCGCAGGGTCGGCCGGTGTAATGTACCGGCAGAATGGCTTTGGTCTTTGGGGTAATATGTGTTTCAATCTCCACCGGGTCGATGTTGTAAGTCTGCGGGTCAATGTCCGCAAAGACTGGCCTGCCTCCACAATATAGCACACAGTTGGCCGAAGCTGCGAAGGTCAGGGGGGTGGTGATGACTTCGTCTCCCACTCCGATTCCCGCTGCAAGGCAGGCAATGTGAAGAGCTGCGGTACCGCTGCTGACAGCAACTGCGTATTGGGCCCCTGTATAGTCTGCCATCTTCTGTTCAAATTCTGCGATTCTTGGTCCTGTAGTTAGGTAGTCAGATTTCAGGACTTCCACTACAGCCTGGATATCTCCCTCATCTATGGATTGTTTTCCGTATGGGATATACATGATACTCTCCTTTCCTGGCCTTGACAAACTGCTTTTCAGATTCTTTTCTGTACTGCTTGATATGTGTTTAAAAATTCTGCAATATTTGTGTCCCAGGTAAAAGGCACGCTTTTCTGCAAATCTTCTAACTCTTTTTTACAGTGATACGTTCCGCTCCCCGTCTGCTTTTGCGGCATCAGCCTGCCGATTTTCATATCTTCCCAGTACTTCATGAACAAGATCTGAATTTCACGATTCAGGGTCTCATAAGTGGAAGCAAAGGTTTCCTTCTGCACATCAAAAAACAGCTCTTTCTGTATCAGAATATTTCCAGTGTCCAAACTGGCATCCACCTGATGGATGGTAACTCCCTTTGGAGTATTGTCGATGAAACTCCATATGTTGGGGCTAAAGCCCCGGTTCCAGGGCAGCAGGGAAATATGGAGATTCACGCTCTTCCCCTGCATAAATGTAACAACATCAGGTGGTATCAGAAAATTGTAATTGTAACTGACAATCCAGGAAAGGTTTCGCCCTTTCACATCCTCCAGACAGATTCGGGAGTCCATTGTCCGTACGAAAGGTTCTTTTTCCTGCAGAAAATGAAAGATTCGTTCTGCGTTGGGGTTATTCGTCAGTAGCAGCACACCGCCGGTATCCCCGCTTTCCACCGAAGAAGCCTCTTTTTTCTGGTACAGCGAACTTTCACAGTCATCTGCTTCCTGAGAAATCCTGGAACCCAATATAATCATAGTCTATACTCCTTTTTTATAGATGTTCTTTAATCATCCGTAGCAGCATAAAGGCTTCCGCAAATTCTCGGCCAATGATACTTCCGTATTTACGTGCAGATATCTGTATCCCTTCCAAGGAACGGGGGTGAGGAAACTCACATAGCTCGGATCCATAGCACCTCATGGCATCTAGCTTTGTCTGCATGAAAGGCTCTACAGCCTCAAATACACTGGGACAAAAAGGCTGCGTATAGGAAAAATTCCATTCAGTGGAAGAGAGGGTTTCAAAGGCATAGATTTCTTTCACTGGACTATTGCCTATAGGTCTTGCAGCCGTCAGCACGGCCTGGCTGGTCCTCTGATGATCAATATTTAGATCCCCTCCATGATGGGTGTACAAGACCTCTGGCGAAAATTCTCTTATGACCCCTTCCACATGTTTGACCAGATCCAGCAGGTCGACATGATCAAACCGATTGTCCGGGAAGTCTGCAAAGGATACCTGCTCATACCCGATGCATGCCGCTGCCGCCAAAGTATGCCGGTGCAGGTCTGTCACAGCCCCTTCCGGAGCTTCTCCCCGGCTTTCCCAACGGGAGGTCTGGCCTTCTCCCAAAATCAGGGCTCTCACCGTATCCCCCTGTGTCGCCCGCTTTGCAACGGTTGCTCCCACTCCCAGAATTTCATCATCTGGGTGGGCGGCCACAATCAATACCTTACTCATTTTCTTCCCCCTTTTTTCCCTCCTAAAAAAGCCTTGATCTGTTCTGCAACATTTATCGTACCATCTCCACACACTGTTTCCTGGGCTTTTTGGCTCATCTTTGTACGTGCCTGTACCGCCCCCATGCTCTGTATCTTCTCCGTAAATTCCTGTTCGTCAAAGGCCGAAAAACGTCCCCCCGGAAGACTGCACCCTTCTTTCCAGATTTCCCAGGCCACATGGAGCTGATCTTCTGCCAGGATATAACTAATAGACGGCGTTCCGGTAATGGCCAGTTCGTACAAGGTGCTACCTCCTCCCGTTACAAACAGATCTGCATCCAGCATGCATTCCCTCATATTGGCATTTTGATGGAGGGTTACCGGATACATCTCTAAAGTTTTAATGTAATCCAGTTCAAAATCTGCCCCAACGATAACGTGGAACTGGAGTTTGGGTAACTGCTGTTCTGCTGCCTGCAGGATCCGCTGGCAGAAATTCAACGGATCCGCTCCCCCAGATGTCAGATACACCTTTTGAAGCCGACTTCTAATGCACCTTGTAGGAAAAGCCTGAAACTCCTTGCGTAGCAGTATGTATGTTCCTCCCAAAAGCTGAATGGGAACAGAGCCGTAGTCTGCCTTTGTCCCGTACAGATTTCCGTTTACCACAATATCTGCAGGAATCCTTCTCCCCATCCCATCGTCAATGCAAACCAGGCAGGAAACCCAGTCTCTCAGAGCTTTGAAATACTCATCACCAGCTCCATAATGATCCACAATCAGGCAGTCCATATGACACTCCTGCAGCACCTGTTTCATTTCCTCCACTTCATCTTCAATCCCCGAGACTTGATACCCCTCTGCCGAGGCTATCCCCCCCTGTTTTAGATATTGGACCTCATAAGAGATCTCCTGCGGGAGTCTGTTCCTGCAAAGAAAGGACACGGACGCCTGGTGATCTTCGGTCAGACGTTCTGCTAGAGACAAACAGCGCATCAGGTGCCCCAGACCGATGGACGGCCCAGTATCTAGCCGGATTGCAATCTTTTTCATAGGCTTTCCCTCTCTGTCAGATACGCATCATAAAACGCCTCAAAATTCCCGTAAAGCAGTTTCTCCCGGTTCTCTGGGCTCACACCGTATACTTTGCAAAAACGGTCGAAGTATTTCAGTGCTTCTTCCAAGCTGTGATACGGATAGTCAGAGCCCCAGAAGATCCGTTCATAATTGCTTTGTTTCATGACAAAATGCAAATCCTCTATTACATGGGAGCCCCACCAGTAGGGAATAGTAAAGCTGATATCCATATACAGGTTGGGATATTCGCACATAAGGGACCAGGTATCCAGCTGTCGCACCATGCCGCCATGGGCCACAATCAGAGGATTTTCAAACCCTGCCTGCAATACTGCTGCCGCCAGCTCTACACCGTTGGTTCGGTAGACGTCTTTAGAGCCGTAGGCACCGCAGATGGTCAGGATCATTGCGTGCTTCTGTACTTTTTCTGCATAATCGCATATAGCATCAAAGTCCTCGTAGAAAATCTGCTGTTCATAGGGTAGAAGCTTGACGATTTTTACCCCGTGACTACAGACATCTTCCAATTTTTTGTCGATAGATGGATCCTGAGGGTTCAGGGCTATAGCTGGGATGAGGGAATCGCCAAAATCCTGGGCGAAATTCCGGTCAGTGTAGTCCTTCTCATCGATCAAGTATAAAATGCCTCTCGTGATATCTTGCGCCTGCATGGCGTTTTTCAGCTCCGCTATCTGACTGCTGTTCTCGTCCTTTGTAAAGTGACAATGTATATGTGCATCGATCATGTTTTTTCTCCCTTCCTGTATTTTTTTCTGAGCTCTGCATGATCCTGTCCACAGATATTCAAATTCTCTGCTTATGATAAAAATTTACATTCTACTCCTTATCGATAGAATAATCAGGAGTGTAGTGCCTCATAAGACTACGCATAGGCTCTTTCAAGGTCTTTGTGATTCTTTCCACACAGCAGTAGTCCGAACCAGATGATAAAGATCTCTACCTTTGTCAGATTGCTACTTTCCCAACCTGGAATTTTTTACAACTCCCATCATTTCATGAAGTTGAGAGAGTACTAACTGAAACCTCTCTCTGTTGCGGGCTATTTGGGAAATCCCCTCTGTCAGAAGCGATTTTCCAATTACATAGCTGGAAACCGCAAAGAGGTTTTCTAGCTGCTCTATGCTTTTCTTTTTATATACACCAGCAAAAGTAAACTTTCTGGACGCATGGGTTCGGCTTATCTCCAGCAGCTCAAATCCTGCTCTGCACATTAACCTGGTCAGGCTTTCAGGGGTAAAGTGATTGATGTGTTCCGCCAGCTCCAGCGGATGCGCTTCTATGTAATGCTCATATTTCATTCCCTGCCTTGTAGCAGATATCGTTTTTATCCGCTCAATAGCATCGCTGGTGCAGATCGGGCAGTTTCGATTTTTATAAGTATAAGTATATAATGGCTTTTTCATGTTCAATCCTCCATCAGGATGCACTGGCCCATCTCATATACACCCATAATTGGTGTATCTCTATGCAGGCCCCTTTAGTACTCCCCCCCCCCGACATTTTTTTACAGATTTTTTAATTTCATGGAATTTAGGTACAGAAGGATATAGCGTCTCGTCCTTTTGCTGAATTTGAGGGCTCTCTTCCATCAGGGTATGAATCAGATCCGTTTCGCCGGATTCTAAAAAAGAGATAGCCTTTTCTAAAAACTCTATGTCTGCCGATCTGTCGCCTGACAGCTCATGGATGACAAGTCCCAGTCTCACAGGCAGACGGCGCTTCATGACTCCCTGTATACTGCCGCTTACTTCTTTGCTCCAGGTATTGCAGTCTTTGCAGCAGTACCCGATCTCGTCCAGATATTTCATATCTCCCAGTAAGCTGGCCTTTCTAAAGCCAAGAGCCTTTCTCGAATTGAGAATTTCACCCAAGGTTTTTTCCTTTATGTTCCCAATGGAATATTTCCCTGAAAAATCCTCCGGACAAGGATTGACCGTTCCATCTGCATTTACTTTTACCGTGATCCAGGGGGATGCACATGGCCTGTAATCCTCACTTTTCATCGCAAATTCTTTTATTCCCTTTGAATCTGTCTGCAGGCTCAGCAGCGTTCCCTCATAGTAATTGTCAATGGGCATTCTTTTCCAGAATTCTTTTGTTCGTTCTGCGAATTCTCTCCCATCCTCAATAGTTACAGTAGAAATGCAGATATAAACTGGAGCCCCAGAGAGCCGTACTTCTCGGATAAACTGTAAAATCTGAAGAAGAGTCCGTTCAAATCGTACTCCCTCCATGACCCGCTCATCCGTGTCCTTATCCAAGGACTGAAAGGAAATCTGTACCCGGGATATCCCGCTGTTCATCAGTTTTGTTCGATTGGTCTCATTCAGAGTACAGCCATTGGTGATGACGGATACAAACATGCCCCTGCGGCTGGCATAGGAAACCATATCATAGAAACAGGGATTTAGGGTCGGTTCTCCATTTCCAGTAAGTGTAAGATAAGTCCCCTCTGGCAGGCTGTCGATAGTCCTCTGGAAAGTCTCCATATCTAGCATGGCAAAATCCCTGTTCATGTTTTCCCTCGCGCAAAAGGCACAATTGAGATTACACCGGTTCGTTGGTTCCATATATACATTCAGTAGCGATTCCACTTTCAGCTCATCGTCCTTTATCACCTCTGGATGCTCTTTTATTTCCAGAAGATGTTTTAGCTCTGCATACGTTTCCAGATAGAGTCCGGTGATCGTATTCGCTCTGTATTTGTCAAACATATCCGCTCTCCTCTTTATTCCTTATATAGCAGAAGGGTTCCCTCTGTTTGGGGGATCGGCCTGTAGTTATGAATCAGTTTTACATGATCCGTAAGGGTAAATGCCAGTTCCAAAAGCTCTTTTGGATCGTGGTAATAAACAAAGTCCTCTTTTGGATAAGCCTTTGTCCTATAAGTACTCAGAAAGTCCATGGACAAAATTTCTTTTGTTTTAGCAAATGCAATCTGCAGAAAGTCTTTTGTATAGTCGAAATTATCCATGTACCGCAGTCTCAGATTCAGGGTTCCTGTGGTTACAACAATATCGGCTGTTGGCAGCCGCTCCGGCTCCAGCATCACGTTGGCATGAAGAAAGCTCGCCTCAGGATACGTTCTTTCACAGCAGACAACAAATTCCGGAATCAGATCCACACCAAGATACTGGCAGGAAACACCTCTGCTTTTTAAATACCCGTAAAAGTCCGCGAACCCACAGCCAAGGTCCATGACGGTTTTATCCTGAAAATCAATCTGTTCACAGAGCACCTGAAACCGCTCTTCCTGATCCTGACTGCACCCCCATCCTAATGCCCTAGGCGTCTGTCCCTCTCTTTGAAATCTGGTCTGATAGCGCTCTAAGGCTTCCTGCTCCAACCTTTTATAAAGCTCCTGTCTGTTCATCACACATTCCTCTCATTTAGTTGAAAACAGTCTTCTGCACCCTGGCAGTAAACCTGTTCCAGTTTTGTTCCGATCTTCAGCAGGGTTTCAAAGGAAGCGCCGGAAAGAATTGCTACTCCGTGCCGTCCAATGGCCGCTTCCTTCTTCACATCTGCATATTCACGCCGGCGGTTTATAAAAATCGCCCTGCATTCCTCATCCATTTGCGGCAGATACTCTGTAATGGGGCTGTCTCCCTTGAAATCCAGAAAGTAAATGATAGATTTACAGCTGTACGTTTGATGGCACCGGACTTCTGCGGTCTTTCCCATTGCCAGGTCAAGAAGCGCATTACAGTAATCAATCCCGGTAATATGCTGCAGCACCAGGTTGGACGTATACACTCCGCCGCCCCGATTGGCAGCTTCCAAAAAGTAGAGGCGTTCCGTTCCTTCTTCTATGATAAATTCAAGATGGACAAAGCCAAAATTCATCCCAACTGCAGAAACCACTTCCCCGGCATTCTCCTTAATTTGCCGGAACAGATCCTCTGGAAAGCATCCTGGGTAATAGACGACTTTTGCCAGATTGGGGTTTTGCGGGTACATCTCCTTATTGGATGATGCAATGAATTCATAGCCTCTACTGTCACAAAATCCATCTGCTGTAAGGACCTGTCCCATGATGCATTGTTCTACCAGGCACATTCTTGAATGAGAGTTTGCCACTCCGGATAGCCAGGCTTTGCCAAGTTCCCTTTCGCTCTGCACTTTGGAAACACCAATGCTCCCGCGATTATCGATCGGTTTTACCATAACCGGATACCCCATCTTTTTAGCAGCAGTCTTTGCCATTTCCAGGTTCCAGCATAACTCATATTCCGGCTGTAAGACGCAGGAACGACCAACATACTTTCTCTGCAAAAACTTGTTGTTTGTTATGGTCTGGACTGCAAGGGAAGGCCCATAGAGCCGGTATTTTTCCGCTAAGTACGCCACTGCATACATAGAATAATCGCATTCGTCTGCCGTAAGATAGTGGGGCTGTTCCTGTTTTACAATGCATTCCAACAGCTCTAAGTCCCGGCTGTCTGCTTCAAAAACCTTGTCAGCTGGTATCTTTTCTTTGTCCCATGTGGTGGTCGCAATGGTATACAATCCGCGCTCTCTTGCTTTCTGAACCAGTGGAAGCTGTTCCCAACCTGCTCCAATGATTAATATCTTCTCTTTCAATTTCCGTACATCCCTTCTAAAAATACTCCCAAAAATCCAGATCAATGGATGCAATCGATGTCTGCGGCATCGTCTTGGCAATGGCCTCCAGCCTCTGTTCATCCATCCGAACTTTATCCAGTTCTGCATACTGCATAATCAGCTTCAGCGGATTCACCTTGTAGGTTGTCGATATCCGGTGAATAGACTTCATATAGCTGGAGTGAAATTCGCTGTACCCACAGATAATATCCAGGGGATTCACACCGCGTTTGTGCACTAAAGGGTGAATCAGCGCTTTTGAGCGCATCATCAGTTTCAGAAGATCGATGTCAATCGCATGGCCTTTTTTCAGCAGTGCGGCAATTACAGCTTCTGAGGGGGCATTTCCTGCACTGCGCCCGATCCCCTGCATGGTGGTATCAATAAAGTCTGCTCCCGCTTCATATGCGGCAATGGTGTTGGCTACTGCCATTCCCAAATTGTTGTGCCCATGAAATCCCAACTTCAGATCGGTTCTCGTCCTTACCGCTTCTATATACGCCGTCACATTTTCCGGAAACATGCTGCCTGCCGAGTCCACGATGTACACCACATCTGCACCATAACGTTCGACTTTTTTGGCACATTCCCCGAATTCCTCGGGTGAGACTAGATAGGATTTCATCAGACTGGTCATGACCATCAGACCCAGCGCTTTGGCTTTTTCTACATATGCCTGTGCCTGCTGCACTTGCGTAATGTTGGTCCCAATTCTCACAAACTTCATGCCATGTTCAGATGCCAGTTCTAAATCGGACAGCTGCGCAATCCCCGGAATGCAGAACATTCCGTAGCCGGCTCTGGACAGACATCCCCTGGCTGCCTTCATATATTCTGCATCACTATGCAGCGCCACACCGTGGACTGCGCTGCTTCCATTCAGACCCACGCCGTGGCCGATTTCAATATATCGAATTCCTGCCTCCTCCAGACTTTCCGCAATCCGCTCCACATCGGAAATGGAAAACTGAAAGTTGATAGCATATCCTCCATCGCGAATGGTCGTATCTAAAAATTCCGTATGTACATGATCCATATTCAGCACCCTTTCACCCTGTACTGAGAACCTTTCTTTACATCTGTTTTGAGTTCCTTCCCTATGAGAAATTCCTCTGTATCCCACGGAGAAATCCCCGGGCTTGAGGAACGGTAATACGCAACATCTGCTTCCTGTACCACTGCACCGCTTTTCATATCTCTCGTTGCATAAGGATACACGGTCAGGCTGTCGCGGTATTCTGTTTCATAGCCTGTTATCCGTTTCTGTTCCTTGCCCAGAGCCTGTTCCAGTGTGCGAATGGCTTTTACCATGTCTCGGAATTCATCCGGTTCTGCTGCAAAGAAATGATCTGGCCCAAGCGCTTGTCTGGACAGGGTAATATGCTTTTCCAACAGCTCTGCTCCAAGGGCAACGGCTCCAAGAGCAACAGCCGTTCCCTGTGTATGATCCGAAAATCCGACTGGAACCCCATAGGTGTTTCTCATGGTATTCAGATACCGGAGGTTTACTTCAGCAGCTTCTGTCGGATAATGGGAAATACAGTGCAGCAGGGCAAGATTTTCAGGATTTCCATAGGTCCTGTAATACTGGACAGCCCGGTCAATCTCCCATTCTTCACAGTATCCGGTGGACATAATGGTTTTTAACCCGGTCTGCGCCACCTTTTTGATAAGCTCCGGGTGTCCATAGGTCTGAGGGGATGCAATTTTGATATACTTAGGATGATATTGCTGCAAAAGCGGTATGGCCTCCAGGTAGGTTGGTGCGCTGAAGCATTCGATACGGAGCTTTTTTGCATGGGAAAAGATCTGGTCGTACCACTCCTCCTGCAGGTTGATCTGCTCAAAGAGCTGAATGGCCTCCTGCGTCTGATCTTCTTTTGCAATGAGCCGTTCCATATTGATGGACTGAAATTTTACAGCATCTGCTCCTGCTTCCTTTGCCAGCTCCATCAGCTCAAAGGCCCTGTAAATGTCCTGATTATGGTTAGAGCCGATTTCGGCGATGATGAAGGTGCGTCCCTTTTCAAACATGGATGTCCTCACTCCCTTTCCTATAGTAATCCCCATCCACCGTCAATGGATAGCAGCTGTCCGGTGCAGTAGCGGCTATTTTCTGAGAGAAAAAACTCGACCGCTTTGTTAAATTCGTCGATATGGGCCATTCTTTTCATTGGAGTCCGATAACAATAGTTTTCTACGAAGTCTCCGCCCTGTCTGGATGGATTTCCTACTCCTCCTGCCAGTATGGCATTGACGCTAATATTCTGCCCTGCATACCGTACCGCCATATACTGTGTAATATAATTCAGTGCAGCTTTCGAGGAAGCATAAATCAGAGAAGTCGGTATGGTGTTCTCATCATAGATACGATTGTCCGGTACATGTACACTATAAAAAGAGGAAAAATTGATGATAGCTCCATCCTGACGAATCAGCTGTTCTGCTATTTTCGAACTTAAACAAGCTACAGCGAATACATTGATCCGGTAATGCTCTTCCCACGTATCCATTTTCATTTCATAAGGATCCGTAAGCGAGTTACGACATACAGCACAGTTAATCAATCCATGGATTTTATCATAGCTCTCCGCTGCTTCTTGAACAAACATTTCAATGGCTTCCTGCCTGTCTAGTTTTAGCTCCATGGGAGTGCAGTACTTACGTAAAGAAGGTTCCAGTGCATTTATAAGCGCCTGTCCATGCTCCAGACTTCGTGTTGTAGGGAGTACCCCATAACCACATCTCAACAAATATGTGCTCAATTCTGCACCAATTCCACTGCATCCTGCTGTAATAATTATGTTTTTTCTCTGTTCTGTCATTTTGTTTCCTGTTGCTCCAGTAAAAATCTGCATAAATCAAAATCAAACCGACTTCTAATATGAATGGACCGGTCTTCTGGCATTTCGATCCTCTGGATGTGGTTTCCAAAGAAATGTTTTTCTTGAAGGACGGACCTTGTCCTTCCCATTTTGATTGCTCCATTAGGACGGTAAACTGTATCTTTCAGTTCGCTTCTGTCTACCAGCATTTCTCTGCCAAAATACAGTTCTGCCATATGATCGGTCCGGTCAATGAGCGCCCAGTGAAAATAATGGGGATCAATTACCGTTGTACTCAAAACAAATTCACAATCTGGATCCTGCTCTATAATTTGATAAGCTTTCCGGATATCTTCTGCACTCCTCAGGGGTGAGGTGGGCTGCATGCACCAGATATAGTCGTATTCAGTTCCCAGTTTTTCATAATAATCCAAAACCGGTGCCAGAGAGGAAACATGATCATATGCTAATTCCTTTGGCTCTAAAAATGGGGCTTTTGCGCCATACTGTTCTGCAAGCTGTGCATAACCCGGACTATCTGTTGCCACATATACGTCTTCAAAAATACCGGACTGTATACAGGCCTCGATGGTATGGGCCAGTACCGGTTTTCCGCATAATTCCAATATGTTTTTATCTTTCAGACCCTTTGAGCCGCTACGTGCCGGAATCACGCACAGGGAATTACTCATGTGTTTCACGTCCTTTCATAATGAGTTTTGCCAGTTCAAAATCCAGTTCTGTGTCAATATCAATAGAGGATTTCTGATCCATGACGAGCGCTTTTGCACTGCCTTCATACCAATCATACTCATACTGTTTCAAGCTGCTCCATCTTGCCATCCTGATTGCTCCTGTGAGCCGGTAATAGGTGGGCAACTCCTGTCTGTTTTTTCTTCGTGTTTCTTTGCCAATGAATCCGTTCATGGATCGATCTTCTGGAAGTGTGTTGCACCACAGGGGCATGATCTCAGCTTCTGTAACCGAATGAACAAAATCAAGGTTAGCATCCCCCTCCAATAGCGCAACGGCCTGGTCAATGTCTGATCCAGTAAGCAATGGCGATGTGATCTGTATCATTGCGAAAAGGTGAAATGGCTGATTCCTTTCATCAAAATAATGAATGGTATCTCGAATCGTATCTGTGACCGCACTATCATCCCTTGCCAGCTCTTTTGACCTTAAAAACGGGACTTTTGCCCCACATTCTCTGGCAATATTCGCATACTTTTCAGAATCCGTATTGACCATGACAAAACATTCATGCTTTTGATAGCTCCTACTTTCCAAAATCGCATGAATCGTATAATACATGAGCGGTTTTCCATGCAAGGCTTTTATATTTTTGTCCTTAATTCCCTTTGACCCGCTCCTTGCAGGCAGCATAAACAGGATCTTCATACTGGTTTCTCCTTCAGCTCTATAGATTGTGCCTTCTTTCCACCTGCCCACAGGCTGGGGAATATAACGGACTGCTCAACGCTTCCAATTTGTGATTTCAATTCTTCCATACATTCCCGGGGAACCTGCCGCTTTGTGGCTTTGCATATGTTCTCTTCCAGCTGTTCTTTTCGTTCCACGCCGAACACAAGATAGTCAATCTCCTGCTGAGACATTACAAATTCCAAAATAGCGGAAACCGTATCAGCTTGATATCTGCTCAAAATACGTTCCATAGTTTTCAGATATGGGACTGCCTGCTTCAAATGAGCCGGAATACCATCCTCTTTCATCATAAATAGGCCCTGCAGGAATGCACTTCTTGTAAAAACCTTTGCACCTGCCTGCTTTGCTTTTGGAATAAAACCTTCTTTTATACCCCTCTGATCCAGAATACTGTAGGGGAGCTGAATATAGTCCATGACGCCGGTTTCAAGGGCTGCATAACCTTCCTTTAAATCGTAGATGGAAATACCAATATGCTTTGCATAACCCTGCTGCTTTAGCCTTTGTAAGGCGTTCAAAATATCCTTTTGATAAATATATTCCGGAGTATGCAGCAGATAGCCGTCTAACTGGTCCAGACCAAGCCGGCTCAGGGATGCTTCACATTCTGCTATGATCGTTTTTTCTGCGGAATTCCCTTCTTCTATAACATTGGGCCGCAGCTTGGAAATCACCTTTACCGGTTGTTTATTTTTGTATGTTTTAAAAAATTCACCCAATATGTACTCTGCTTCTCCGTATGCGCTGGCAGTATCAATTGTATGAATTCCATGTGTCACTGCATAGTCCAGCATTTCCAAACTTTCTTCCCAGACAGGTTGTCTGTCTATCTGATTGTTGATTCCGTATTCCATTCCAAATTGAACGGTTCCTAGGCATAATTGTGGCACCTCACACCTCCATACGCTATCGTTGATACATAGTTTCTAATTTTTTCTTTAACGATTCTACTGTAAGCCACTCCCTGTTGGTTCCAGAGCTGTACTCAAAGCCAAATTCCAGCTTTTTTCCGCCTTCCTGAATATGCTCCCGGTTCCACCATTCAAAGTGAGGATAGATGATAAAGTTATTCTCATATTCATAAGTGGTCATGGAATCTTCTCTGGTCACCATAACTTCGTGAAGCTTTTCTCCTTCCCGTATTCCCACCTCCGGCATACGGCATCCCGGCAGCATTGCCTGGGCCAGATCCGTGACTTTAAAGGACGGAATTTTGGAAATAAAAGTTTCTCCTCCTTTTGCCTCCTGCAGAGCCTTGAGGACCAGCTCCACCCCTTGCTCCAGATCGATCCAGAACCTGGTCATACGGTAGTCGGTAATGGGAAGCTCGTTTCCTCCCTTTTCTAGGATGCCTTTGAAAAAGGGAATGACCGAACCTCTGCTTCCTGCCACATTGCCGTACCGGACTACGGAAAAGTTCAAATCCCGATTGCCCGCATAGGCATTAGCAGCGATAAACAACTTATCCGACACCAGTTTGGTTCCTCCGTACAGATTGATGGGATTAACCGCTTTATCTGTAGAAAGGGCCACGACTTTCTTTACGGAATCGGAATCCAGTACTGCGTCGATGACATTCATAGCTCCATTAATGTTGGTCCGCACCGCTTCGATGGGGTTGTATTCACAGGCTGGAACTTGCTTCATGGCAGCCGCATGGATCACATAATCCACACCATTGAGGGCCCGTTTCAGCCTCTCTTTATCCCGTACATCACCGATAAAAAAACGGAAAATATCTTTCTGTTCCCGATATTTGTCTGCCATGAGGAACTGCTTGTACTCGTCCCGTGAATAGATGATAATCTTTTTCGGCCGATAATGCTTCAGTATGTAGGCGACAAAATGGTTCCCGAAGGATCCGGTTCCTCCCGTTATTAATATAGTTTTATTGGTTAACATCTGTTCGATCCTCCACACCTGTGTTGCTCCTGAATATTAGCAATGTTTCTGATACAGCTCCCAGTTAATACCTGATTCGCTCTATGTTGACAAGCACTCCCTTTTCATAAGATTCCTCTATCAGCCGCGTGAAAAGTACTTCATTACATTTTGATATGTTCCTCTTTTTCTTTTGCGTTTTCATAGAAAATACATACCTGCTTGTAGGCATTTGTCAGCTCCATTAACAGACTTTCCGGGAATAGCAGTCTTGCATAGGTACAGTTCCTGTTCATCCTTAAGTCCATTTTGGAGCCTCCATTCAGTCTTCTTGCTATTGTTGTGCCGTCAGGTACACGCTGGGAATATTTTCTGCCACGATCTGAACGATTTCCTCAACGCCTCTTTCATTTAAAAGTGCTTCAAAGCTCATGCCCATCCACTGATGCTCCTGACATTCAAGATCTGTCCCATAAAGTGTAAGTTTTGTATTCAATAGCCGATTCATTCCAAAGTAAAAATATTTTAAGGCATCCTGATGTGCTGTTTTTTTATCTGGCACTAACCATTTGTCCTGTTCTATACATTGGCGAATAAAGCTAAAATATTCTTCTCGTGAACACGCTTTCAGTACAAAAGTGCTGTCCCCATAAAAGGTGTCTGTATGCACAATCACATTTTTTTGCATGATGGCAGCCTCCATCCCCACAGTAGATGACCATGGCAATACAACCTTACATTGTTCTATATACTGATAAAGGTTAATATCTTCATCAAAATTCGCATAATAAAGCAACGGATTTGTTTTATATGGATCTAATATATGTGGCTTCTGACTGGCAAGATCAGAACGAGAGTATGATTCTGACAATAATATTCTCAAAGCAGGATGTTCACGAAGCAATACCGATTTTTCTAGTATGTTGATTACAAAATCAAGTGTTTCTATTAACCAATTTTCTTTGTTGTTAAAAATAGTTTCTAACCCCAATGCTGCAGCATCATATGGCATATTTAAGGGTATTACTACATCATATTTTTGAGTCATTTCTTTTTGTGCCGATTGCAGAGTCACATTTTGGTGCCCCTTTAAACGAACTTCCCTTTGGTATTGTTCGAGATTTGATATTTTATGTCCTATATCCACCAGCATAAACCTTTTTTCTGCTATTTTAGAGGCTCTTTTTAAGATTTCTACTTCTTTTTTCCCATGCACCCAATTTTCTTTTATCGTCCTGACAATGTCGTTGCCATGGCTTGCAGGACCGCTGCTTTCCAGCATCAGATTGCTATTCCAACCATCACCATCCTGCGAAGAAACCCGTATTCCTTTCTTTTTCGCTACATAAGAAATAACGCCAGCCCTTTTATGTAAGCCAGTTGAGGCATTAATAGTATCATAGTCATTCTTTTCAAAGAATCCCTCCACATATCCCATATTTCGTTTAAAAGCTTCTGCAAATTGCACTTCTAACCGTTCCAAGGGTGTCACTCGAATATGTTCAAGACACCCATGCCATTTTTGCCACTGTGCACTATACTTCGCAATCTTCTCACATTCCTGCTCATCATCTTTCGTCAGAGTGCGATTCCCATATCCATCCAGATACAAAATATCCGTTGGTGATACAATTTCCTTCAATTTTTTGGCTATTTGATCCGAAATATGCTGTAAATCCTCATGACATCCTTCATACAAGTCTGTATCTGCAGTCCAACGTAAATTATCCATAATTAACTGAACGTGATAACCCTTCCATTTTAGAATTAAAAACAGAGCAATACTGTAAGGAAAATCCACTGCAATACCAAATGCCTCTATCGAAGTAACAATTCCTATTTTTCCATGTTCTTTTTTAGGAACAACATCTTTCATCTCTTTCGGTACAGTATCTAAAAAGTGTAATAGCATATTTGCTGTGTTCGCAAATCTCACCAACTCATATCGAAGACCCAGCAGTTCCGAAATATGAATATACTGTACCTTATGCTTAAGCCCTATATTGTCCAAAAAATGGTATACAGGTTCGAAGGTTCTTACAAAAACTATAATGATATAGGAGCCCTTGTCCAGTTTACTGATTTCATCCGGGGATTTAACCTCTTTTCCATAATAATACTGACCCCATTTGCTGCAATCTCTATCTACCAAAAATTCTACAGAATCATCCAGATCCAGGATCTGGTTCATCGTTATGTAACTGGCTAATACACCATAGCAAACAATTTTTTTATTGCGGATCTTTTCCAATATCCGTTTTTCTCTTTCTCTCAGTTCAAATCTCATAGTTGATAATTTTCTATTTCTTCAGGAACATATGCATAACAATCTGTATCCCAAACTGTCGGTGCATGATGGCGTAAATAAATCTGATATTCTGGAACCATACCTTTAATTGCTCTAGGTACCTCCCATAAATCAGATAGATAATGATAGGCGCTAATAGCTAACCTTGGCTTTTGTTCCACAATAATGCCTTTTGCTCCCTGCATAGCTCTGAGCTCAAAAGTTTCTACATCCATTTTAATAAAGGTGACTTTTTTCCCCTTTAACTCATGATCAATTGTTGTAATTTTCTCTGTATGTTTCTCCTCTCCCTGTACATAACCATATTCGATGGTTGTGATTTCATCTGATACTCCAGCATTAATTAACCGAATTTTTGTTCTATCATATTTGTCTGCGGTTTTCTGCAGTTCATGGAAAATGGCAGAATCTAATTCAAAAGAATAGATTGCACCAAATTGGCCGCCTGTAACCTTCAAAAGTTTGTCTATTGAATCTCCTTTATAGGCCCCAGCATCTATCATGTATTCGTTTGGCCCCATTGAGAAGATCCCAGAAGAAAAATATTCGCCGGGTATTTTCAACTCGTTAAAAATTTTCGTTGCTAGCGGTGGGGCAATCCGATTACAAATTGCTTCTACATAAATCTCCTTTGATTGCTCATCATCAAACAAATCAACGGAGTCAATAATTACACTTCGATTATTTTCAAACCACTCGTCACCATAATGGGGATCGTATACATTCATTGCATACCAGTCCATAGGATAACATTCAATCCCCATGTCTGTTAACTGTTTATAAACTGGACGCCATTCTCCGATCATAATTACTACTACAATATCGTCCATCGCAACGATTTGTTCGGGAGAAAGGCATACCTTGCCTTTGAACTGTTTCCCCCATCTCTGCGGATTGTTGTCTCCTACATATTCAAATCTCCGCAAATGCTCTTGATCCGCGCAGTCCTCAAAAAATTCACCTGTTCCGAAAATACATATATTCTTATGAGAGTATATCGCGTTTTGGACATTTATTGCACGGTTATGTACTTCATAGTTAGTCCTGATTGCATAGTCTATAGCCTCATTCAATCTATTCTTTCTCTGCATTTAACTCTTCTCTTTCTTCCCAAAAGGATTTAACTCCTACTACAAACCTTTTCTCTCACTAAAAAAGGCTTGAATTCTGCAATTTGAACAATTTTATCCTGAAATATATCCATTTGTAACATATGTTTTAGCTCTGCTTGCAACTCTCCATCTGTATTTAACATGGCCTGCTCCAAATAGTCCTCTGTTGTATACATATCCCAATTTCGTAATTTTGTAAAAACCACTTGATCTACATGGTATCTTTTTCCCATTTTGATGAAATCAATCATCTCTTTATAATTATTTTTCTGAACCACCATTCTTATCTCAACATACTCAATTTCATGATTTATTCTCATTGTGCAAACTCGGTTCAGATTTTCCTGTAAAAAATTCCAATCTCCGCCTCTGCGAATTCGATTATAAGTTTTCTCTGTCGCCGCATCTATCGAAATGTTCAAATGAATTCGCTTAAAATGGTGCACTAGCGCATCTAAGTTTTTTTCATTTAATAGTAACCCATTACTTAACAGTACAATAGATTCCCTTTTACACCTATCATTTGAAAACAGTATTTTCCTGTCAATTTTGCTGAATAAAGCTTCCCCTGTACTCGAAAGCTCTAATCTTTTCGCCTTTTCTAACCACCCTGTCTGAATAATCTCATCTGCAAATCTCTCACGCACTTTCAATTGTTCCCCTGATGCAACCTGAATTTTATCTCTACATGATGTACAGTTAAGATTACAGGTATAATCCAAGCCTAAAGTTATTTCTTCAGGTACTTGACAATATGTTGCATTCTCCTGTCCGTGTATATGATTACCCATTAAACCACATGCATCCTTTTTACAAAAACAATACGTACTCGTATCAACCGATAAGCGGTATAGTTTTGCAACTACAGAATTCCAGCATTCCTGCGGTGAATCTGCTGCAGGATTTCCTATGGGATATTTTACCCAAGTTGAACAGCAAGGATACGCACCAAACCAGGCATATGAAAGCATTTTATATGGCCTATTACAATAAAAATCAGTCAATTCTTTTGCCCGAACCAAATCTTTTAACATAGCTGAAGGTTTACTCATAAAACAAGAAAAAGGTAAATAGTCTTTTCCTTCTATAAAACCCAATTTATTTAATTCCTCCCGTATGTTATAATAATAAATACTCGCAACTATTATAAAATAACGTTTTAGTTCTTTAATTTCATTTATCGTTTTTACCAGACAGCCAGAATATTGAGTTCCACTTTTACTCAAATTGCTGTCAATATAGAGATCTGCACTGATACTGTAACCATTTTCTATGCATGCTTGCTGTAAGTTTTTTTCGGTTTCACCTGTTCCCCAAATAGCGATCTTTCTATTGTTCAATACCTTTTCATTAAATGGATCTAACAACCCAAAGCATGTTTCAAATTGAATATAATCTGTACCTTCGACTAGGTTATAGTTCTGGATTACCGCTATGTATTCATCCATCTCAATATCACAGATAATGATCAAATATTCTCGGCTTCCAAGCACTTCTCTGTCAGATGCCATTAATAGGTTCAACGGTATTTCATACTGACTATTTCCATCCTCTGTTATATATCCATAATAATCAAGATAATCAAACATATATAAAAATTCATATATATGTCTTTGCTTTCCCCATAATATGCATTTTCTATTGTTTATCACTTCCATTTGTATCACGCCTTCCCCAATTATGCATTGTACCCATTTTTAATCAATCGTTCTATGCAAAATAGTTTCTTATCTCTATATTGCAAACAACAATTTTTCTATCTATGGCTGTAAGTTAAAAATATCATTTATACTAATAATATCGAAACTTCCTATATGTTCTAATGTTTTTCTAATTTCTGTATCATCTCTTACATATGTAATCACCAGTAGATTTTCAAAGTTTTTTAATTCTTGTGGTGGTACTATCGGTACGCCGTGTAGACTCTGATTCCATTTGCTTTCATCATTATCAGAAAACATGTCTGCCTGTATTATGTTATGCCATAGGCTATTAAAATAATTATCTTCAAAAAGTTTTCCTATACCAAATACACAAACTGTATCTGCATTGACCAGTTTTCTAATTGTTATTACTTCCGATTTACTAAACCGGCCCTCTAGCTCTTTCTTTGTTATTTCTCCATTTATATAGCTTTTAATTAATCTAGCAACTTTAATCGCATGACTCCCTAAAAGATTCTTAAGTTTATAAGAGGCAGCTTCTTTTTTTAATGCTACAGCACATTGTCTACATAATAAAGGAATACTTTCATCTTCCAGCCCAGACTCAAATTTACGGTACTCCGAGCCTTCGACTATTTCCCCCCAATCCTGTTCTAAAAGATTACCTAGAATATGTTCCATTCCATAATCCATACAACATAAAACTACAGTTCCATTTGGTAATATCTCTGGAGACCATCCGGTCCCACCGCCTAAACCACAAACTAAAGCTCCTGTATGATTATGACTTTCTAAATTAGAATCTTCTAAGTTTCCCGCCCTGTTATTCATACCATTTGATATTGTAACTTTTGGATCGAGATGCGGCCTAATCGCTTCATGTACTCTTCCATGACAGGAGTATAGATCAACCGGAAATTCTTTATTGAATTTATTAAAAATATCAAAATATTGTTCCGAAAGACTAAACTTTGAATTCTCTTCTGCATCAGGAATATGCAGGAGCAAACCTTCAAATTTTACTCCTTTCAATAACTCATAATCTTCTTCCACTGCACCTTCCAAAGAAGTCGCAAGCGTTACTTTGTATCCCTCCTCGTAGGCATATCGGATCATCTTTGCACATTCTTTATTATGAAAAGGTTCTACCATACCTGTTATTGCAATACCTGCACCTTTTTCTATTTTAGACAGACATGTTTTAAAATCTTCAAATTCCATAGTCAATTTGTCTTTCCCAAACAGTTTTATATATTGATGAACCAATTTTTCCTGCGGACAATATTTGCAGTTGAGTTTACACCCTATTGCTAACGTAAATTCCCCTCCGAAAGCCTTTTTAATATTTATATCTCTTCGTTTTCTATGGTTGCACATATCGTATACTCAAGTCCTTTCTCCATTCTTACAAACTGCCAGCTATTCATCAACACTTTCAAGTTCTGGGTTCGACGATAAAGCAACATTAGACATTGGAAGGCCTAATTCAAAGCATTTCTGACACATTTCATTTTTTCGCTTTGCAGCCATCATCTCTGTATATGTCGCAGTTTCGATGTCCTCTGCCACAAGGCTTTTCTCTTCGTCATATAAACAGTCACATCCGATTACTTTTCCCTCTGCTGTCACATAAAACATATTTTTGAAAGAATAGCAGACCTCTGGTGTCTTCCTCAAATCAGGATATGCGCCCTTTTTATATGTGAATTTTAGTGTATCTAATACTTTTTTTACTGTATCCGATTCCTGACCATTCATCACAGCAATTTGATTTTCTATTGGGTTTACGATAGCCGCCATATGAGTGAAGGTATATTTCAGATCATCACATACTGCTTTCCATGCTGTAATTTCTTCCTGCGGTGTATAATTATATTCATGAAAATATACTTCTACAAATGTATCCGGACTGTATTCATCCAACAGATGACGCAGCTTATACATATTGGATTTGACCAAATTAATATCTCCTCCAGCATGGGCTTTCTTGTATGTCTCCTGATAAAAACCTGAAAAGGAAATTCTGAAATACTCTGGCCTTAATCTAATGTACTCCTTAAGATTCGGAATCTCCAAACTGAAATTTGTCGATACAATAGGCAAAATACCCTCTTCTTTGAGAAATGCTGCAAATTCATGGAGATCTTTTCTTAAAAATGGCTCTGTCCAACAGAACAAAGGAATGTATGCCACATTTGGTGTATCTGCTTTAATATGACGCACAATTCTTTTGAACTTGTCTAAATCCATCATTGTTGCAGTATTAGGTTTGTAGTTCGTTTGCGGACATGATGGACATGACAGATTACAGCTGCTTGTAAGATCAATTTCATACACTGGACCCAACAAATCGTCTGCCCAACAAAAATCTGTTTCTCTACACAGTCCATGTGCTTCACAAATATCAAAAATCTCTTTTCCCCTAATAGCAGCCGCTACAATAATATAAGGCTTCTCATGCTCAGCCGTATCCCAAAACTGTTCTGGAGATAAAACTTCAAATCCATAAAGCATTTTTCCCTGTATTAATGGATTGCTATCTACAACATAGCTAACATTTTTAAATTTTTCTCTCAATAATATGCTGCAAACTGCCCCCCCTGTAATCTTAGCTCCCCATATGCAGAGAGGGCGTCCTGCAGTCTCTTCTTTCAATTCCAATAATCGTTTATATGTATTTAACATAACATCCTCCTATACTCCCAGGATTGCAACACCTTTCTTCTCCAAGTGCTGCAAAGATTCATAAATAACATTATAATTTGCTTCACTAGCAATGATGATTTGTTCAATTCCCAGTGTTTCTATCTCATCTGGCTTTCTTACTATCAGCCCTTTTTCAAAAGGCTCTGTTCCCCATTTCCGTGGATCTGAGTCAAACAAGAAAATCTGTTCTGGCATATGGCCGTACAAACTTTTATACAAAGAAAACATCCTCCCTGCATAAGGGCCAGCCGCATAAACACCTGTTTTAACTTGTTCGCAGTTATGAAAAAACCCCTTTATTTTATCCTCCAGTGCACTCTTGTAATTCCATGCAACATGATTCATCTCTTTAATTCTCTGGCGAATTGGGAGATGCTGTGTACATAAGTGTTCACAATGTTTACAATCAGAACAGTTGAAAATCCTTTGTCCTTCAATGCCATAAATATCATAGATATAACGGCTGAGATAGGAACTGTCCCTATCGCGCAAAAGATACTGATTATAGCTCAACATCAATTTATGAATTGGGATTTCCTCCGGGCATCCCATGCAATAGCGGCATCCTGTGCAAAGTTCCCTTGAGATCCCTCTCTTATCGTGAAGGTGTAACCGCATCTGCTCAGTTGTCTCCTGCTCAAATGCTTTTAAATTAGAATACAGTTCACATTCATTACTAATGCCATTCAAGACAGTCGTCACACCCGCTATAGATGCTGTAAATTTCAACGCTGTCTCTGCTATATCTTCCTCTGTTTTACACATTGTTCCGAATACATCTGGGTTTTGAGGGATCACCCCCCCTGCTAAAGGATTCATAACAGCAATGCCTAGTTCTGCTTCAGCAGCTGCCTTGATACCTTCCTGCACATATTCATAATTGATTATATTACAACTTACAGTGACTCCCTCAAATCTGCCATCTTCTACAATTTGGACAATCTCTGTGCCTGTACAATGAGCTGAAAAACAGATATGTCGAATGAGGCCTTCCTTTTTTGCTTTATATGCACCTTCAAAAGGACCTCCTGATTTTATAATTTGCCTATATTGCTCTAGATCCAAAATTGCCCACATATGGAAAAAGTCAAGATAATCCGTATCTAAAGCTTTTAATGTTCGCTCAATCCTTTCTCTTACGCTTTTTTCTGTAGGATCATTAGCCAGCATTGATTTCTCTGCAATGTAAAAAGAACTCCTATCACTGATCTTTGAAAATGCATTCTTAAATATATCTTGACACTTGCCATCACAATAAGTGTGCGACAAGTCAAAGTAATTAACGCCTTTATCATATGCCTTATTTACCAATTCAGCACATATCTCTATACCCCGTTCTGTTTTGTAGAGTTCCTGAGGAAATCGGTTGCCTCCAAACCCCATGGTTGAAACCATTTTTCCTGTCTTCCCATATGCTCTATATATCATTATGTTTATATCCTTTTTATTTATTGTGCTTACTCAACCAAATGCTCTCCTCATACACCTTGTCAATTAAAACAACATTCTCTATGCCACACTTTCTAATCTGTGCCACGATATCTGATCCATTTTTTACAAATACTACAACAAGTAAGTTCTTGTACTCTTTGAGCTCAGAAGGCTTTACACATTTGATTCCATTAATATAAGTATCCTGCAGCTCTGGATTATTATCAGAGAATAATGTTACACCTAACCCTTCATGCCAGTATTCCTCATAAAAATGTTCCTTCCATAATCTCCCTAACCCAAATACGCATATATGATCTGCAGTGGAAAAAGCTTTGAGCAATTCCGCTGTTTTCTTTGGCAATTCCTTTGACTCACTTATTTTCCAATTATTTATACTTTTCTTCAGACACATTGCCGGCAATGTCTCCCGTTTTTTAGCAACATTGCATCTTCTGCATAAAAGATCAATCGTATCATCGTTGAAACCGGCCCTGACTTTTTGATATTCTGCACCTTCACAAATCTCATTCCATGATTGATGTACCAAATTACCCAGAACATGTTTCATTCCATAATCCTGACAACATAAAACCAGACTTCCATCCGGAAGCATTACATATGGAGACCGTATATTCGGCATACCTCCTGGTTCATCAAGAATATTGTAACAAGTAATCTCACCTGTTATTGAAGCGTCATTTTGGTGCTCTATCTCTAAACTACCCGCTCTGTTATCAGGAATCAAAATCTCACATTTGTCTCTATTCACTATGATTGGCTTTACAGCCTCATGCAGCTCTCCATGGCAGGAATAATGGTGAATACTGTTTTTATTTTTATCATTAAACTGTTTTAAGAGTTGTAAATATGCATCTGTAATAACAAACTTTGAATGATTATCCCTATCCGGAATATGCAAGAAAATATTCTTAAATGTAATATTCTTAATTTTTTCAAAATCCGAATCTGTCATTCCCATTAATGTAGTATTCAACCAGATTTCATAACCTTTTTCATATGCATATACGATCATATCCGCACATTCCCTATTATGAAATGGCTCTGACATTCCTGAAAATACCAGTGTCGAATTCAGCTGCAGATTCTTAAGTGCAGTTTTGAAACTTTTAAAACTCAGCTGTCTTTCTCTATTTTTATCTTCCCTATAATAATTTTTCAGTAATAAATCCTGTGGACAATAGTCACAATTAATACTACATCCCATTGTTAAGGATAACTCTAAACAATTTAATTTATCATGTTCCATGTTGTTTATATTCTCCCACTTTAGAAATGCGAAACGGCCTTCCCCTCTATACAAGTTTTATGCTAAACCTGATAGTCTCCGAAATAATTGCACTGCTCCATAAATATCCATTACACCATATCTAGATGCATCCATTACCAATCCACCTGCATTTGTTTCACCTTCTACATACATTTTTTCATTTTTCATTTTTTCTATTTCTCGAGTGTCAATATATCTTGGTTCCATTGCCCTACTATATATATGCTCATCAAACCACTGGAGAAATGCTTGGCCATGCCAAGAAGCTGTATATCTAGCATAATGAATCTGTTTATCATATTCTACATCCTGGATATCAAGCCTTTTTGTACATTCTTCAAACATTTTTTTCCATTCAAAATGTTCCCACATATATTCTCCCGGTAAGATTCCTCTTGCAACGGAACGCAACAGGGAATTATATAAAGAGCTTACATCGGATCGTAATTGTGGCATAAGACGTTCAATCACAGATATAGAAAATCCTCCTACATTCCCAGTCTTTCTCTCTTCATCATTAAAGGCCATAGATTGCACATCATCTGCATTAGCCCTGGAATACGTAGCACCCACAGAACTATTCGTCATTCCTGCAATGGTTAGTGGATACTGAAGATTCAAAATCTGCTCATTCAGGATAATGTTGACTACTCCCATATAAATATCCTGGCAAGTGCCATCCCATAGCCTGCCTGTCCTCTCAACCAGCGTTTCCATGTAAGAACGTTTAAAGCCTGAGTTAATATACAGCAAAGGAAGTCCATATATCTTTGTAGGATCCTGTAAAACTTCCCGCATATACTCGCTTCCTTTTTTGTATCCTATATTGTAATGACCCTGTTGATAGCCTCTTGGAATGACAAACTGATTTTGCTGTCCTCCATTGAAACCAGGCCATGCATAAAACCCTCGTTCCCATTGAATAATTTCTTCCTGTGGGTATTCCCTGCGAATCTGATCCAGTACGGTTAGCGCCCACGGAAGGATGCCATCATCGGATCCTATTGGTAAAATAAACTCCCCTCTGGTCTGCAAAAATGCATACTCAAAACTTTTCGGAAGATGTAGATCCCGCGGAGTCCGGTAATACTGAATTCTGGAATCCTGTAATTCCTGACACAGGTTATATACTTCCATATTGTTATTCGTAGAGTTGTCGCTGATTACAATCTCATATTCACTTTTCGGATAATCTAAATCCAGGCATGTCTGTATTGTGTAACGTAAACTTTCTGCAGAATTTCTTGCAGGTATTACAATGGAATACCTGCAGGTATACTTCTCTTTTTTTAAGGAAGTTGAAACATCATAATTGTAAATTTTGCTGATATAACTTATATAATTGCCTGCCCAACCGACAGAAAAATTGTCTTCAAAAATATCGCCCAAATAGGAATTAAAGCGGGTAAAAGACTGCTTTAAACAATCCTGCATGCTAAGATCATCCAATCGACTTCCGCTTCCTAGTACTGTCACGAGTTTTTCTGGTGTATTTTGGCTTAACTCCTGCACCAATAATGCCTGGTTATCCATCTGCTGCCCGGATTCATCTTCCCAAGAATAGGTTTGAAAACAATTCATTCCATAAAAAGTACTATCTCTGGAATTTAGGCTTTTCTGTACTAGCAGCGCCATATCTTGCGTTTTTGCCATGCTCTTCGGAGGTTCCAACAGATATACAGTCTTACCCATTTTTGTCAACATAACGCCTATGGCCCTGCACATGGACTCATTTGCTTTCTCAGACACAATCAAAAATGGATTTCCGTGTTCTTCCATGCGCTCTTTCAGATATCCCATATTCGTAATATTTTCGATCCAATCTGCCTCTGGTATCGAATATTCGGATTTTTTCTCAAGTCGAACGTATAACCGAATCATATAATTCCAGACAACATCCATGATAGTATATGTAATCGACTCTATATCCATCAGAATAGAGTCTGCTCCAGCAGTGCAAAATTCTTCACTAAGCGTTTTCAGCTGATTGATTGTTTGCTGTAGCTCTTTCGCTTCTTCTGTTTCTGTCCCAATAAATTTAACCAGCTTTCTCATATACTGTGTCCGTAACAACTCTCGTTCATCTGGCCATTTTTCTTTCCACAGCTGTTCATACAGTTCAAGAGTTTCATCAATTCCATCATATGTGAAATTCAGCCACCATTTGTTATCCAGACAATTCAAAAATGCCTCGCAATCGTCTACCATTAGCAAATATTTTGCAGATAAAACGATATTTTTTAAAGGAACTGGCTTAAACATTTTTAGTTGCTGCAATCCCTTTTTGGCCTCTACATAATGATGCTTTTCCAACCAATGGTCAATTTTTTTCTGCTTTTTTTCAAGCTCTTGTCCTGTCACGATGCACTCCATTTCTATTAATCTGAGATAAGAGGACGTTTAAAATCCATGTAACCCTGCTCTGCTGCTTTTGACGTTAACCCTTCATTCTGGGTGCAATGTCCACATACCCGATAATATGGCTGATCCATATAATCCTGAATCTGTTTCTTTAATGTTTTGCCTGAAGCTGCTCCTGCAAGATCGACATAATCACTTTCATATTGTCCTAATCCCAAACTATATACCGCTGTTCCAAAATCACATGGATGTAATTTTCCATTCTTCACTTGCATCGCTCTTGGTGGCAAAACGCAGATTTTCTTTTTGTCCATCATTTGTAATTCTGTATCACCTTTGTCATATAGCGTAGAAGGAACCACCCATTCCGGCAGATACTTTCCAACAGTATAAGAAACGCCCATGTTTTTTACCAACTCAATATTGCGATACATAAGTTCCGACTGCTTCTTTGTAATACTCTGTTCATAATTGGAAAAGCTAATATTTACCCGTTTGTCAACTAATCCTTCCAACTGTTCTTCCTTAATTGGCCATGTCCCGGACGTCGCAATAGAGATGAGACCAAAATTATCCTTAGTCAACATTTTCTGAATAATTTTCGCAAGATCCGGATGCATGAAAGGTTCCCCACCCATGACAGTTACCGTGCCTACACTGTCTACTGCATCAAAGAAACGGTCAATATCTTCACAAATACGCTCTAATGGGATGTCAACCCGTTCTTCTAGCGCATATTCATTCATATAAGAAGTACAACATTTACATTTCAAGCTGCATCTTTGATTGATAATAAACGTGATACTTGTCAGATGCAAAGGATTCTCCTCTGTATGTTTTCTGGCTCTCATAATACTGCCAACCCTCTGACAATATACTGCCCTGCAGCACATAGTCCCCTGACAAATACTTGCATCAATCCCTGTCGTTTTATCAAAGGGACAAATTGCACCCATATACAGATAATCCCCCCGGAGGATATTATGAAAACCGTTTTCTTGCAATTTACTTAGAAGCTCACGGATTATTACATTATTTGCAATGCAAACGATTACTAAAATATTTTCCTTGTTTTTTCCCTGAAACGGCTGTATACATGGAATTCCATTTACTTCTTTTAATGTATTAGCTCGCATATCCCAATAAGTATCAATGGATACACCCTGTTCTAACAAGTATTTTCCAACTGCTTCACCTAAATAGCTTCCACCCCATAAAACAACATGTGGAAAAGACTTGATATAGTTGAGCACTTCTGTATTGTCCACCCTCTCGCCAGAATGCGCTTGTTCATAATACTGTTCGATTGAAAACATATCTTCCTCTCCTTGTTTTAGTTTCCTAATTCTTTTAATTCAATATAATCAGAAGGCGGATCATAAGATACTGTCCGTTTTGCTGTAAACAGCTTGTCCAGTTCTTTTATTCCTTGTTCAAAGGCTTCTCCTTCCAGATTACAACAATCCATAAAAGACGAATAAATAGATTTGTTTAGGATGTCTTCCTGAAATACTGGTGCCAAATATAAATATTTCCTTGCAACGGCTTGTTCTCCATTCTTTAACATTTTATATGCATAGCGAAGGCACATATCTCCTAGCTTTCTTACCGCTTCATCATATCGTTCCAAGTGTTTTTTGTACCCATAACTTTCACCAATCCAAGTAAATGCATTAATCAATTCATAGTGTTCAAAAATCCCTACTAGATTTCTTTCTGAAGCAGTTGTATCATTCAAAGAATGAACCCGATATTCACATAGGGCTTCCTTCAAATATGCTACATCTCCGTTACAGGCTCCCATAAAATTATCCAGCCAATCATTTGCTATTTGCAAATTAATCGGCTTTCTTCCCATGCATTGCACGGTGTATCTTGTCATCAATACCTGGGAAGGAACTGCAATACCTGCCATCATGTATACGGCTGCCTGAGATTCACCCGGAACAATACAATTTTTGTTATAAAAAGGTGGAGTTTTCGTCAGGTTTCCTTTTTCATCCATTTCATCCCGATGTACCATTACCATGCCAACATTTGGATTTGCGGATAACACTTTGACACCCTTCTCAATAAAGGTTGGCTTCATTGCATCGTCTGAGGACAAATATATAATATACTGTCCCTCACTGCAGCCAAAGCATCTTGCTGTGTTAGCCGCACTTCCTACATTCCGTTTATTCATCCCAGCATCCATCCACATGCCTCTTTTTTTAAATTTCTTTTTATATTCCTGCATAATCTCATAAGATTCATCCTCAGATTGATTGTCATAGGATATAACTTCAATATTGCTGTAAGTCTGGTTTAAAATACTATCATAGCAATATCTTAAATATTTTGCGTTGTTATAGTTAGGAACGATCACACTGACTAATGCTTCTTTCATAATTATCTCTCTTTGCCATACTTTCTTTCACTTATGTTTTCTTATCGTTTCATATATTTATACGACTCTTAAACCAAGGCATATAAACAATCGGTTTGTCGAAAATCGGGTCTTCTAAATAGTTAGCCAGTTCCGGTTTTAAAGTTCCGTCGCTGTTTGCCATACTCTTGTCATCACAGTGTTGTATCTGTATAAAATACACTCTGTCAACGCCCCATTCTTCTGCTAACGCAATTAATTCTTTCATTTGAAAGTAATTTTCTTTTTGGACCACAAAACTCAGTTGCCAATAGTGCAAATTTCCATATTTTTTATGTACACTAAGCATCTCCAAATTTTTCATTAGTATTTCGAAATTAGCACCAGGCCTGAGTTTCTCATATACTTCCCTTGAAGTTCCATCAATTGAAATAGCCACTGAAATATTCTTATAATTCTTCATAAGATGTAGAAACTCATCCTCATTAAATAGGATTCCATTTGAAACAATGTTAATCTGGTTTCGTTTTTCAGGTTCCTGGTGGTATAATAAGTTTCTATACACCTTACTATAAAAGACCTCTCCACATCCTGCTAATCCAATTGATTTTACTTTATTCAGCCACCCTGTTTGTCTGAGCTTTTCTGCACATACTTGTCTATTATGATATTCACTTCCATCTTGCAAGTATTTTGGCATCATACGGCATGATGGACATACCAGATTACATACATCATCCATCTCTGAAAAGATACTTACGGGAATCTCTGTTCTTTTGCTTTCAGCTCTCCTAGCAACATTCCTATTTTCTTTTCTCTCAGGGTCCATAATGTTACATGCATGTTCTAAACAAAAGCAATAAGTATTGTTTAGAATTGATAATCTAAAAATTTTTGCAGATGGAGAATGCCATATTCTCTCGTATGGTTCATAGTTATAATTTCCAAACGGAGAACAGTAATACTCCGTGAACCCAGGGCAAGTACACCCGATCACATGACCATCTAAGCGTAGATGCATCATCTCAAAAGGTGCTTGACAAAAGGGCTGTCCTTCAATAGGTACAGAATATACTACCTTATGCATCATCTCTGATGGCAAAGCACAGGTTGGATCATAAATCAAATGATGAGAAACGAAATCCTCCACCTCTTTTAAGCCTTTTGACGAAAGATACTCAAAGACCTGATAATAATACTCATGAGTCATTACAATAATATAATACTCTTGCCATCTGTTTTCTAATTGTTCCGGATGGAAAATCGTCACTTCATTAAAAACTTTGCCTGTCTTGTTTTTGTCTACATCAATAAAAATATCTGCTCGAATATTATTTGATAAATAAAACTTTTTACACTCAGCCCCAGTTCCCCAAATTGCAATCTTTCTTCCGGCAGCTTCCTCCTCCCAGTCAAAATCCAGCGTTGGGAATAATTCATCTGCAAATATAAAATCCTCTCCATGCTGATAGCCCTCTTGTTTTAGCCGATTCCATTCTCCATCCTTTGAGCATCGCTTTTCTTCACTTAAATCGCATACAATTATTAAAATATGGCTTAAATCACATGCTTTAAGCTCAGAGGTTCTATATACACAAAGGCCTTTATATGCTTTTCCATTAAAACCATCCGAAATGTAAAATTCAGGTTTCAATGTATCAAAAACGTATTCAAAATCTTCTTGGAACTTGCCTATTCCACAAATCGCAATTTTTTTGGTTTTCAGCATCGCTTTCAATCTATTCATCAAGGCCCCTCTCATAAATCATCACATGTAACTACTAACTCAAACTAATGGATCAAGATACGGTTTAACAGCTTCATAAACAGTTTCATGGCAAGAATACTGGCTAATTGGGATCTCCGTATTACATTTTTTAAGCAATGTCATATACTCTTTTGAAAGGCTAAACTTTGAATTTCCCTTTCTATCTGGAATCTGTAAAAGCAAGATATCAAGTTTCACTTGTCTTAAGATTTCATAATCTGTTTCTGTAGCACCTTTCAGCGATACCCAATATCCCTGCTCATATGCACATTGAATCATCTTTACACAGTCTTTATTATAAAAAGCTCCACTATCCCACAAATTGTAGTTCCTGCCCCTTTCTCAATTTTCGATAAACATATTTTGAAATCTTCAAAGTTCATATATTAATTTGGGAATACAACTTTTCTTTTTAGGCATATGAGAACGCTCCCTTCTTTAGCCACATGCAAATATTCTTCCGTATCTACTTTCTCCTACTCTCTACTTTCCTCCGAATTCCTTCTGCAAAAGCAACCCTACACGCTCCGCAAATCATCCGAATCTGCTTCACTTCTGGATCCAGCCAAAACGTCCGATTTGGGTTAGCCTGTTTGGCCCCAAAGGCAATCTCTGCCCCCGGATTTACCACATCCCGAATCTCCTCCACAAAGGCTTTTAATGGCCTCGGCTCCCCGGTCGACAGGTTGTAGATCCCTTCCGCCTTCTGGCGCTCTCCCAGCATGCGCAACATCCGTACACAGTCGTCAATATACGTAAAATCCCAGAGATTCTCACACTCCGTCACCTGCGGGATTTCTCCTTTGTGCAAGGTCTCCACCAGATAACTTACCAGAGTTCCCGGATTCTCCCCAGGCCCGTAAACGCTATAGATCCTGGGCCAGATCAAGGGAATTCCTTCCTGCTCTGCCACCAACCTTCCCATGTGATAAGCCGCCAACTTGGCTGCTCCATACATCATAAAAGGCTTTGGCACGGTTTTCTCCTCACTGGCTTTCTCTTGGACAATCCCATACTCCGCCTGACTCCCTGCTCCGATGAATACCCTGCATCCGCATTTTTTTGCCGCACGTACGGCATCTGCCATGTATGATACATTGGATACCTGCACTTCAAACTGCTCTCGCTCCTGCCCAGAAGAACCATCCCAGGCAAGGTGATAAAAAACATCTGCCTGCATATCATCCTCTGCCAAGTGGGAAAGTTCCCTTAGGGGAAGTTCCTTGATTTGCAGCGTTCCGTTTCCTTCCCCCAAAGCCGGATAGGATGTCAGCACCTCTCTGTCCACCCCCATTACCTGACTTGCAGGTTCCTGCAGCGCTTCCAGCTTCCCTCGCTTCGTGCTCCCCGGCCGAATGACCGCCGTTACGGCATAGCCTTGCGTCAGTAGCTCCCGGCAAAGAGCCTCCCCGATAAAACCCGTAGCTCCGGTCACAACAGCACGCCGTTGCTCTGATCGCTTCTGCTGTTTCACTCCTAGTCCTCCTGCTTCATAACGGCTTTCAGCTCTTCTCTGGACAGAAGAGGCGCCATATCCTCCAGCGGCCTGCTGGCCATCTGTCCGTCTTCCTTCATGTAGTTTGCCTGTTTTGGTAACACCTTCTGGGCGATGTCCGTCTTCACCCGGCACACCACCGGCCCGTTATAGGAAAGCACTTCCTGTACCTGCTCGGCCAGGTGGTCTTCACTTTCGATTGCCATACCTTTTATGCCAAAGCTTTCCGCTACCTTCGCCATATCTGGAAGGGTCAGCCCCGATTCTTTCGTACAGCCGCTCAGGTTGCCCTGGAAGTTTCCGTTCTGACTGCCGTAAATCATACTATAGCCTCCGTTATCTGCAACGAAGAGCTTGATGGGAAGCTGCAGGCGCTTGATGACTTCCAGCTCCTGTAAATTCATAGCACTGCTTCCATCTCCTGTCACGCATACCGTGCGCCTGCCTCCGGAAGCAATGCAGCTTCCAATACAGGCCGGGATATCGTAGCCCATAGCTGCAAGGCCTTTGGTCAGAAAGGCCCGCTGTCCCCGCTTGATGCGAAACACTTTCATAGCAATGTCTACCGTGGTTCCAGAGCTGGTAAACTGGTAGAGATCCGCTCCTGTCATCTGGCTAGACAGCTCCTCCAGCAAATGATAGGTACTGACATAGCCTTCTCGGCATGCCTGCTCTGGAATCTGCACCGGATACTGCTCTGTCATCTGCCTGCACCAGGCCAGCCACTTTGGCCGTTCTGCTGCAAGCTCCGTCTTATGTGCCAGCATACCCCGGAGAAATTCTCCAGCATCGCAGACGATCTTTACCTGAGGATGAACGCTTTTCTTTTCCATTTCATAAGGATCAATATCTACCATCACATGAACCGCATGTTTTAAAAAGCCTTCATAATTGTAGCCAGTGGCTAAAAGATTCAGTCTCGTTCCAATGGTTAGAATCAAGTCGGCTTTCTGCTGAATGAAATTGGCACTTCGGTGTCCCACAGCTCCTGGCCTGCCGAAATAGAGCGGGTGATCCTCTTCGATGAGATCCACTCCATTCCAGGAGGTCAGAACCGGAATCCCCAAGCCTTCATACAGCTCTCTTGCTTTATCTGCCGCATGAGCCATCCGAATGCCGTGACCCAGGATCAGGAGTGGTCGCTGAGCTTTCGTTAGAAGATCCAGTACCTTTTGAATATCCTCCTGTGGACAGGGTGCTGGCAGAGGCTTAGGATCTTCATAACCTGGCAGCTGCTTTGGTTCAATCTGTGCTGCCTGAATGTCCAGCGGGATATCGATCCACACCGGGCCAGGCCGCCCTTCTACCGCCAGAGCTGCCGCTTTCTCCAGTTCATAGCGGATGTCTTCCGGCTCCTGAATCTGCACCGCGTATTTGGTAATGGAATCGACAATGGAAACGATGTCCACCTCCTGGATGCCGAACTGACGGATTTGCTGATCACCTACCAGATCCGCCCGCTTTACCTGCCCGGACAAAAAGATCACGGGTATAGAATCCAGCCAGGCTCCGGCAACGCCGGTTACTGCATTGGTTCCTCCCGGGCCGCTGGTCACATGGCACACTCCATAGCCCTCCTGAATCCGGGCATAGGCCTCCGCCGCAATGGAAGCGCCCTGTTCATGGAGCATACAGATGCCCTCCAAATCCGGGTTTCTCCCCAAGGAATCGTTTAAGTGCATGGCTCCTCCGCCGGTCACGTAAAAGACCTGCTTTACTCCCAGCCCTGCTACAAACTCCATGACATAATCGGACACCTTCATTTTCCGTCTTTCCATCCTTTCTTTGATACGTTCCTTCTGTTTCATGCTGCTGCGATTCTCCATTCCCGGCCTTTACTCGGCTGCCGAAAACGCATGGAACTGAATCAAATCTTCAATAATCTCATTCTTCACAATCGTCGCTTCATACCCGCCGTTGACCCCAAGCTTTCGCAGCAGGTATTCCATAGTCAGATTGCCGTCCCGCCATTTGCCCCCAAGACCAATATGGGTTACATCCATGTAATCGGCCCCTTCCTCCAGGGCAAGGTCTGCCAGCTGCTCGGCGGTTCCGTTTTTATCGTGAAAGTGGCATCCGAGGCGCACGCCCACTTTATGACACTCCCGAATGGTGTTTCGCACATATTCTTCCGTCATCACACTTTCCGTATCGGCAAATTCAATGGCATGGGCACCCTTTTCCTTTGCAAACTCCGCAAACCGGATATTTTGTTCTATAGAGTTTCTTCCAGAGCTGGTAAAGTTGATAAACACTTCATAGCCCAGCTCCAATGCTTCGGTCACATACTGATCCAGAATGTCCAGATCCGTTTCATGAGAACGAGTGAGAATCCGGATTGTATCTACGATACTTTCCCTTGCTGGAAGCAACTTGGAAAGAGGCCTCTGAATATCCCGCATGGCGGAAAGCTTGGTGATGTTTTTCGTAGAGCGAAAGACTTCCTTGATTTCCTCATTTTTCGTACTGCAGTAGCGGAACATGCCCCGTCCCGGATCCGCCTCTTCGTTGTGGAAAAAGCCAAGTTCCACATAGTCGATGCCTTTTCCTTGGGCAAAGTTATAGATGTCCCGCACCGTCTTTTCCGAAAAGTTCCAGCCAGTCTGATAGCCGATTTCCCGCATGGAACAATCGAATACTTCAATTCCGTTGATCATTCTGCCTCCTTTACCGTTTCACACCTTTATGAATCTGCCGAATCATTTCCTCAAGCATAGCGTCCGTCATGCCCGGATAGACCCCAATCCAGAAGCTATCCCTCATGGCCCGGTCCGTCTGCGTAAGGCTTCCCTCAATGCGGTAGTCCACGCCTTCCTTCAGGTATTCAAAACATGGATGTCTAGTAATGTTTCCGGCAAACAGGTTCCTCGTCTGGATATTGTGCTGCTCCAGATGGGAAACCAGCTGATTTCTGGTCATCCCTGCTTCTTCCTTTACCGTCAGGCAGAAGCCAAACCAGGAAGGTTCGCTCCCTTGCTCTTTTTCCGGTAGAATCAGTACATCCGATACATCTGCAAGTCCATCTCTTAAGAGTTGCCAGTGTTCCTGCCTCTTTTGGACAAACCCGGGGAGCTTCTTCAGCTGAGCAGCTCCGATGGCTGCCTGCAAATCCGTAGCTTTCAGATTATAGCCCAAATGGGAATAGACGTATTTGTGATCATAGCCAACCGGAAGGGTTCCGAACTGTCCATCAAAACGGTGACCGCAAAGGTTGTCCTGTCCTCCCGTGCAGCTGCATTCTCTGCCCCAATCCCGCATAGAACGGATAATTTTATGTAGCAGCGGGTCGGCAGTGTAGACGGCTCCTCCCTCTCCCATGGTCATCTGATGGGCCGGATAAAAGCTGGAGGTTCCCATGTCGCCGATGGCGCCCGTCTTTTTGACCTGTCCGTCTAAGGTATACTCGCCTCCCAGGGCGTCGCAGTTGTCTTCGATGAGCCAGAGCCCGTGTTTGTCACAAAATTCCTTCACCGGTTTGAGTGCAAAGGGGTTTCCCAGACTGTGGGCCAGGAAAACGGCTTTTGTCTTCTCCGATAAGGCCTGCTCCAGCAAGTCCGGATTAATGTTGTAGCTTGGAATATCGATATCCACAAACACAGGCACAGCCCCGCACTGCACGATAGGGGCTACAGTAGTGGGAAAGGCCGCTGCCACGGTGATGATTTCATCGCCCCGCTGCAGCTGCCGCTCTCCTAACAGCGGAGAGGTTAGCGCCATGATGGCCAGCAAATTAGCGGAGGAACCGGTATTGACCAGCGAGCAGTAGGGAAGGTCCTGATAGGCAGAAATCCCCTCCTCCACTTCCTGGGTATACTTGCTGGCCGTCAGCCAGAAGTCCAGGGAGGCATCCACCAGATTGCACAGTTCTTCTGCATCGTAGACCCGTCCCGCGTAGTTGATCCGGTCTCCCGGCTTGTATTGTTTTGGCTGGTGGTGCTCTTTCACGTACTGGCGCACCTGTTTGAATATGATTTCCTTATCCATGACTTCCTCCTGTGGTTGCTTGTGATTTGGCTACATGGCCCTCTGTCCCGGGTATTCCGATTTCTTCTGCCGTCAGCATGTACCGGCAGTCGATGATGGGGTTTGTGCATGCTGCCACGCTTTCCCGGAATTCCTCCCAGGCCGTAAGAATGGCGATCCGATCCGCTTCCCGGCAGACCTGCCCGGCGCTTTCTGCCATCTGCACGCAAAGCTGTGGGTATTGTCTTTGAAAGACCTCCATAGCAGCCGGATCATAGGCCAGCACCCTGGTATATCCCTGCTCCTGCAGCAGCCCGATGATCTTGGCCGCCGGAGTATCCCGCACATCGTCCGAATCCGGCTTAAAGGACAGGCCTAAGATACCGATGGTACTGTCTTTGGTCAATCCCTTTGTAATCTTTTCTGCTATCACGGAAAACCGCTTTGCGTTGAGGGAAATGACTTCCCCCAGGATGTTCGGTTCATACCCCTTGGCCTTTGCCTGGGCATGGAGGGCGCAGGTATCCTTAGGCAGACAGTAGCCGCCGTATCCGCAGCCCGGATACACGTAGCTCGTCATATTGCACCCACCCCACCGCTTATCCATGTGGAGAATCCGAAATGCCTTTGCTACATCAATGTCTCCAAAGACATCGGCTGCTTCTGCCATTTCATTGGAATAGCTGATGAGGGTGGCAAGCAGGGTGTTGGAGAGGTATTTGATGAATTCCCCCGTGGTGGGAGATACGCAAAATATAGGAATTCCCATGGGTTCATAGAGCTTTTGCAGCATCTCTTCTGAGATCGGATCACTGCATCCCAGTACAATCCGGTCTGCATGAAGAAAGTCTTCCCAGCACTTTCCTTCCCGCAGAAATTCCGGGTTGTTGGCAATGCCAAGCCGGTAGCAGGCTTCCCCTTTCTTCTGTACATGCGGGACAATCTGTTCTGCCGTTGTTCCTGGCGGAATGGTGGATTTGGTTACCAGAACCCGGAACTTCTCATCCTCAATGGCCTCAATGGTGGTATCCATGGCCTGAAAGAGATACGTCAGATCTGCTGCTCCATCCTCCCCGTAAGGCGTTCCCACGCAGTAAAAAATATACTCGCTTCGGGCAACGGCTTCCTTTGGGTCATCGACTACAAAGAAATTCAGTCCCAGATGCTCCTGAAGTACCGCATCCATCCCCGGCTCTAAAAAGGGAAGCTCCCCGCCTGCAATCTGCCGGCTCCTCTCCGGATTGGCATCTACTCCATAGACCTGATAGCCCAGGTGGGCAAAGCCAAGGGCTGTGGTCAGGCCCACAAAGCCCAGTCCAAAGACCGTGATTACCATAGCTGTTCTCCTTCCTGATCCTCCTTCAGATACTGCAGAAATCGCTGAATCCCTTCCCCTACTTCAAGTTCCGGCGCATAGCCCAGAATCGCTCTTGCCTTTCCAATATCCGGACATCGTCTCTGGGGGTTATTGGTCAGGTAATCCGCCTCTTCGGATACCGCATATTGAACCTCTCCTGTATAGCCAAAGATGTCCTGGCCTGCCTCCCGGTAGTATTCGGCCAGTCGGGAAATGGTGACTTCTGGCTCTTCGATTCCGATGTTAAAATAGTCGTATTTCCCATGCAGCAACACCTTCAGATACCCGGCCGCTGCATCGGCAATGTAGCAGAAGGTCCTGGTGGGAGCACCGCTTGAGAGGATAGTCAGGTCCTGATTGTCCATGACATTCTTTGCAAAATCTGCCGGAACCCGCTTGTCCGTCAGCTTCATGCCAGGGCCGTAGTTGTTGAAGGGCCTTACAACACCGATAGGCATGTGATGCTGCTGTGCAAAGAGCATACACAGGGTCTCCCCAAACCGTTTGGATTCGTCATAACAGGCTCTTGGCCCTGTAGCACAGACATTTCCGTTGTAGTCCTCCCCCAGAGGGATGGCCTCTGGCGCCGGATCCCCGTAGAGCTCGCTGGAAGAGAAGAAGAGCAGCCCTTTGATGTCCCGCTCTTTATAGAAATCCAGCAGGCTTCGCAGGCCCCAGATGTTGGCATCTACCGTTTCAATAGGATATCTCCTGTAAAAAGTAGGGGATGCGATAGAGGCCATATGGAGAATGTAATCCGCTTCTCCCGCTCCAGAAAGCGCTTCCAGACCATCCCTTATGATGTCAAACTGCATAACCGTTACATAAGAATCCTCCTGAAGGGCATCCAGCCACTTTGGTTTTCCCAGCATAAAGTTGTCCAAGCAGAGAATCTGCCGGATCCCCAGTTCCTCCCGAAATCTGCTGAAAAACTGCATCAAATAAAAGCCCAGAAAGCCGGCTCCTCCGGTCAAAAGAATCGTGCTCCCGGAAAGCTTTTTCCGTTCTTCCGGCGTCAATTTTCCGTAGGTATATTCCAAATCCTTCCGTAACTGTTTATTCATGAAACGTTCCTCCTATTCCCACCGCTTCCAGGCGGCCTGTCCGCTGTTCCATAAAAAGTCCAGGGATTCCTTGTCCCGAAGCGTATCCATGCATTTCCAGAAGCCATCGTGTTTATAGGCAGAAAGCTGCCCATCCTTTGCCAGTCGCTCCAGGGGCTCTCGTTCGAAGAAGGTGGCATCCCCTTCGATGTAGGAAAAGACTTCCGGTTCCAAGACCATAAATCCTCCGTTGATCCAGCCGCCGTCTTCCCTGGCCTTTTCTGCAAAGCGCTGCACACTCTGAGTTTCATCAATGTCCAGCACTCCAAAGCGTCCTCCCGGCTGAATAGCTGTCAGAGTGGCAAACTTCCCATGCTCCTGGTGAAAGGCCAGCAGGGCCTTCAAATCCACATCCGAGAGTCCATCCCCATAAGTCATGAGGAAAGGTTCCCCTCCCACATAGGGGGCAATCCGCTTGATTCTGCCGCCGGTCATGGTGTCATATCCTGTATCCACCACCGTCACCTTCCAGGGCTCTGCTACATTATTGTGGATAGTCATACGGTTTTCTGCAGAAAAGTCAAAGGTCACATCACTGCGATGTAGATAGTAGTCGGCAAAGTATTCCTTGATCACATAGCCTTTGTACCCGCAACAGATGATGAATTCATCAAAGCCATAGGATGAATAGTATTTCATAATGTGCCACAGGATGGGGCTGTCTCCCACTTCGATCATGGGTTTTGGTTTTAAGTGGCTTTCTTCCATAATCCGGGTGCCAAAGCCTCCGGCCAGTATCACGACTTTCATGCGTGTTATTCTCCTTTTATATGATTTCCAGCGTATACATGCAAGCTGTAGCAAGGTAGAGGGATTACAAATACGATCTGACCGAGCTAAATCCGCTCCCGTACTTCCTGAGGAAGCTCCTGTAATACTCGTTCCTGCAAAGCTTCAAACCCTGCTTTTCCAGTGAATTGATATAAAAAAAGCAGATCTTTTAAATTCTGCACATCATAGAGTTTGCTGAGAAACTGCCAGTAAGGCTCTGCAGGCATTCCCTCTTCCCATTCTGACAAAAATGCTCTCAGCAGCAGCTGAATGGCATCGGCCGAATACCGGTTTACCTGCAAGGCAGACACTGCAAAGGGAACGGCTTTTTGCGGATTCTGATTCAGCAATGCTGCAGTCGCAATGATGCGGTTTACAAACTCCAGATTCGAGGTAATCCTCGCAATGTCCCGCTCATGGTAAGTCTTTGCTTGTTCCAGTGCATGCTCAAAGAGCACCGCAGCCTCCATAATGAGGCCTTTTTTCAATTGCCAGCAACCCATAAAGTAGTCCAGATCCGGGTGCATATCCCAGCCCAGATCGATGAGTGTTTGTCGAATCCGAACCAGCTCTTCTCCCGTTTCATCCGGGTTTTCATCCACCAGAATACCCATAATCTGAAGGCCGGATCGCAACGGTGCAATCACATGGGTCATTTCCATTTCCGAGTCTTCCAGTACCTTCCTGTAACAGCAAAGGGCCTCTTCTTTCCTTCCCGCCGCATGGTAGGCATCACCCAGATACGTCATGCGCATGGCATCCTTTGGATGATCGTTCAGATCCTGTTCTAGCAGCCTCGCGTTTCGCTGGCCTTTTTCCAGACTTCTCCCCTCTCCTGCATAACCGCTGTGCAAAATCATCAGTTCTTCCTGCGCATCTTCATACACCAGGTTGTTTGTCCCGATTCGATATAATTCCTCATGGATGCGATACCGATAGCGCAGCTTTGGATCCCTTCGAAAGATCCGATCCTGACAGAAGGCTCCGGTTACGCCTCCCGCTTCATCCAGACATACCAGTTTGGAGCGCACCACACTGACGTTTTGTTGGAAATGGATCTTTGCAATCAGTGGCAGCAATTTCTTTGCATCTTCTTTTGAAAACCATTCATCTGCATCTAAGAATGCAATCCAGTCCCCTTTTGCCTTCCCTATGGCATAATTCTTTGCTGCGGAAAAATCATCGTTCCAGGTAAAGTGAAATACCTTTGCACCCATCTTCTTGGCCAGCTCCACCGTTCGATCTGTGGAACCGGTATCCACTACAATCTGTTCACAGACAATGCCTTTTCCCCAGGAAAGCGCTTGTTCAATATGCTCTTCCTCGTTTTTTACAATCATGCACTGGGATAACCGGACCGTCAGGGTCGGTTTCTTCCTCTTATGATTTCCGGGTTTCTTTGCTTTCTTTGCCATTTGGAAGCTCCCTCTTCCTCTCGGATTTTAAATACTTTGACAGAAAAAAGGCCGGACAGAACCTGCCCGACCTTTTAGGTTCATCAGAATCGTTCCATTGGATAGAACGCTTGCGCTTACTGTAATAACTGCAGTACGCCCTGTGGAACCTGATTTGCCTGAGCCAGCATAGCCTGAGAAGCCTGAACCAGAATGTTATTCTTGGTGTAAGCCATCATTTCCTTAGCCATGTCAACGTCACGGATACGGCTTTCTGCTGCGGTCATGTTTTCAGCTGTTACACTCAGGTTGTTGATGGTGTGTTCCAGTCTGTTCTGGATTGCACCGAGGTCACCTCGGATGGAGGATACTTTGTTGATCGCTGCCTTGATCTTATCAACAGCTGCTGCTGCACCTTCCTGTGTGCCGATATTGATATCTGCGATTCCCAGAGATTTTGCATTGGTAGCTGCAATGTTCAGGGACAGTCTGTTGAAGGAATCGGATGTATCACCGATCTGCAGAGTCAGACCCTTGGAATCTTCTGCTGCTGGTTTGTCGGTTACCGTCTTGTAGGACAGCTGTGCTTCGATGCCTTTTACGCTGGCCAAATCCGCATCGCCAGAGTAGCTTGCTTTTTCGCGCAGGCCGATGACTGCATTAGTCCCTGTAATAGTAGTCTTGCTAGTACCAACTGTAAACATGTCATTATTTACGGCTACTTCTGACAATCTTGCTGCTGCTGCTTCCATGAAGTCTGTTGCATCAAAATCAGCTGAATCGAAATCAAAGTCAGAGAGATCTACTACATTCTTGTCTTTTGCGTTTACGAAGCTATCGCTTCCAACACGGAAGGTGTACGTTTCATTACCAATCGTCAGCTGCGTACCGTCTTTGATCATATCAAAGGTCAGGTTGAATTCTGCATTTGCATACTGAGTTCCGTCATTTACGATACCTTCCCGTACATCCAGAAAACCAGTATTAAAGCTGGATGTAAGGTTCAGACCCGTATTCGCAGTCATATCAATGAGAACTTTTCCATCTGGAGTCAGATCCATATCTGATGTCAACGCCTGTTTGTTTCCATTTTCTGACTCAGCAAGAGTAAAGACAACCTTATCGCCCTTCACTTCTGCCTTGTAAATGGCTCCATCCGCACCATTCGTACCACCGATCTGTATACCATTTACAGTTTCTTGTGTTACAGCGCCTCCTGTTCCGACAACGCTAACCTGATGTGTTAAGTCACCACTCTTTGTTTCATTGATTGCATCTGCCACAGCCTGTGCAATATCCGAGCTGGTCATGTTTGGCCCTGTTATAGTGGCAGTAACATCAACACCACCGATATTAATTTCAAATGTACCGCCCGTGCTTCCACCATTCAGTTTTATAGTAGAGAAATCAATTGTAAACTGCGGATCCTGTGCTGTTTTTCCATCCTTATGCAGGATTGTATTTGTACCTGCAACTGTACCAGGTGTCTGGTTAATCACTTTGAGTCCGTTGCTTTCGCTCATGGTTACCTTGTCGGATGTGGAAGCATACGTTCCATCTAACAGGTTAATTCCATTGAAGTTGGTTCCCTTGGAAATACGGTCGATTTCATCCATCAGAGAGTCTACTTCCTTCTGCAGGTTTGCACGGTCTACGTCGTTGTCATAAGTTCCGTTCGCAGACTGATTAGCCAGTTCTACCATTCTGTTCAGCATGGAGTGTACTTCGGTTAACGCTCCTTCTGCTGTCTGTACAAGGGAAATACCGTCGTTGGCATTCTTCTGTGCTGTTTCCAGACCTGTGATCTGTGCTCTCATTTTTTCGGAAATCGCCAGACCTGCTGCATCATCGCCTGCACGGTTAATTCTATAACCGGAGGACAGTTTTTCCAGATTCTTTGCTACTGCACTGTTGTTGTTGGTTAAGTTTCTGTAAGAGTTTAATGCTGCAATATTATGTTGGATTCTCATGTTGTTACCTCCTTGGTAATTTGGCAGCGCTTTGTGATGATAGGGTGGTTCTTGCGCTGTCCTTTTGTTTCAGGGGAGTTCCTCTCTTCCCCTGTATCACATTAACTACTGTTTTTTATTTATTTCCTCCGCCCGGACCGGTCAAAGCGGACGGTTGAAATCATAGTAAGTCAGAATGTCAGTTTCTCGGCGACTTGGTAATGCATTTGGGCGGCTCGTGCGTCCGTTCGTAGACTTCCCCTCGCAGAATGGACATTTCCTTTGGCGCGTCAATGGCCAGTTTCAGGGAGCCGTCTGCCGATACCACCTTGACGACGATATCATCGCCGATTACCACGTATTCCTCCGGGTTCCTTCCCAGCATAAGCATAGTTCCTACCTCCTTGTAATGAATTAGTTTGAGTGAATTTGCTCGAAAAAGCTTAAAAAGAAAGGTATACTTTTATTTTCAAAAATGGGCTGAAAGAAAAAAGGAATAAAATGAGAAAATCAGGAAATATACGTAAGAAATCGGGGCAAAAACAAAGTTTTTTTGAAAAAATGCTTAAGAAAAGGGGGTAAAAACCGATAATTATTATGTCAGGAAGTTCGCACGGAAAAGTATACCTTTCTTTTTAAGCTTTTTCGAGCAAATTCACTCAAACTAATTCATTACAAGGAGGTAGGAACTATGCTTATGCTGGGAAGGAACCCGGAGGAATACGTGGTAATCGGCGATGATATCGTCGTCAAGGTGGTATCGGCAGACGGCTCCCTGAAACTGGCCATTGACGCGCCAAAGGAAATGTCCATTCTGCGAGGGGAAGTCTACGAACGGACGCACGAGCCGCCCAAATGCATTACCAAGTCGCCGAGAAACTGACATTCTGACTTACTATGATTTCAACCGTCCGCTTTGACCGGTCCGGGCGGAGGAAATAAATAAAAAACAGTAGTTAATGTGATACAGGGGAAGAGAGGAACTCCCCTGAAACAAAAGGACAGCGCAAGAACCACCCTATCATCANTAGACTTCCCCTCGCAGAATGGACATTTCCTTTGGCGCGTCAATGGCCAGTTTCAGGGAGCCGTCTGCCGATACCACCTTGACGACGATATCATCGCCGATTACCACGTATTCCTCCGGGTTCCTTCCCAGCATAAGCATAGTTCCTACCTCCTTGTAATGAATTAGTTTGAGTGAATTTGCTCGAAAAAGCTTAAAAAGAAAGGTATACTTTTATTTTCAAAAATGGGCTGAAAGAAAAAAGGAATAAAATGAGAAAATCAGGAAATATACGTAAGAAATCGGGGCAAAAACAAAGTTTTTTTGAAAAAATGCTTAAGAAAAGGGGGTAAAAACCGATAATTATTATGTCAGGAAGTTCGCACGGAAAAGTATACTTTTCTGTGCAAAGCTTGGCTAAATTTCAACGTTTTCAGGCATTATGAATTTCTTTTCAGAAGGGACTTTCCGCGAAGGATTCTTTTCAGAAGGGACTTTTTTTATTTTTGAAGATTTTTTGACTGATATATCCAATTCACCTTTTTATTTACTTGAATAAAAAGGTAAATCAAGTTTTTTATTCTATTTTTGTAAATTTTATCAATTTTTATGCAAGAATAGAAAAAACCTTGAAATCAATGAAGTCGATCCCAAGGCTTATTTTTTATATAGGAAACGAGCAAAATTAACCGCCTATCCATATAACACAATCCCCTCGCTTGCTACATTCTGATAAAAAGGCAAAATTTCACGCCTGTGTTCAAAAGTTTCCTTATCTCTCAGCAGCAACGACACCTCAATATCATGCTCCAGACTGAGCCTGCTTGCCATTTTATTGGCTTTTCTGCGATGCCGCTCAGCCTCTTCCTTTGTGCAGTTCAGCAAAACCATCAGATCAATATCGGATTCCGTTGTAAAATCCCCTCTGGCGTAGGAACCATAGAGCAAAATTTGGTAAACAGTCTCGTGAAACAGCTCTAATGTCGCAGCCACGATTTCTCTTGTGGTTTTTTCAAAGAAAAGATTATGTTATGCCGCATTGTATGGTACAATACTCAGGTAAACACCCTTTCCCGTAAAGCGACCGGTGACGCAGGAGGAACGGCTATGAAAAAAACAATTGGAATCGGCTATCAGGATTTTGAAAAAATCAGACAAAGCAATGCCTTTTATGTGGATAAAACAGGCTTCATTAAAGAATGGTGGGAAAATCAGGATGAGGTAACCCTCATCACCCGCCCCCGCCGCTTTGGCAAAACGCTGAACATGAGCATGGTGGAAAAATTTTTTTCCCTGGATCATGCAGGAAGAAGTGATCTCTTCCGCGGCCTTTCCATCTGGAAGGAAGAAAAATACCGAAGACTTCAGGGGACGTATCCGGTTATCAGTCTTTCCTTTGCGCAGCTGAAAGAAACCGACTATCAAACCGCACGGCGAAAGCTGTGTGAGTTGCTTGCCAGTGAGTATGCGAAACGGGAGTTCCTGCTGGAGGGAACTTGCCTGACAGAATCGGAAAAAAACACCTTTCGGCGAAAAACGATTGACATGGATGATGTGGATGCGGCTCTGGCCCTCAATCAGCTGTCCGGTTACCTCTCCAGATATTATGGAAAAAAAGTTCTGATTTTGCTGGATGAATACGACACGCCCATGCAGGAAGCTTATATAAACGGCTATTGGGAAGACCTGATACGCTTTACCCGCAATTTCTTTAATTCCACATTTAAGACCAATCCGCATTTGGATCGGGCGCTCATGACAGGCATCACCAGGGTCAGCCAGGAGTCCATTTTTTCCGATTTCAACAACCCAAAGGTGGTTACGACTACATCCAGGGAATATGCGGATGCTTTTGGTTTTTCAGAGACAGAGGTTTTTTCGGCTCTGGACGAATACGGCCTTTCTGAAAAAAAGGAAGAAGTAAAGACCTGGTATGACGGCTTTACCTTTGGCGATCAGCAGGATATATACAACCCCTGGTCAATTGTCAATTATCTGCGTGAAAAAAGGATTGGTACCTACTGGGCCAATACCAGCTCCAACAGCCTGGCTGCCAAACTGATTCGAGAAGGAAACAAGGACATCAAGCAGGCCTTTGAAGGGCTGCTGCAGGGAGGTTCGATTAATACGGAGCTGGATGAACAGATCGTTTATGACCAGCTGGACGGTGATGAACAGGCGGTATGGAGCTTGCTTCTTGCTGGAGGATATTTAAAAGTTGCTGGTTTTAAGGGAAAAAATGAGATGGCTTATGACTGGGAGAAAAATGTATTTGTGAAACCGGTTTATAAGCTGACTCTCACCAATCTGGAAGTACGCCAGATGTTTCAGAGCATGGTAAAAGGTTGGTTTCGGGAAACCGGATCAGACTACAACCAGTTTGTAGCAGCTCTGCTGGCAGGTGATGAGGAGTCCATGAACGCTTATATAAATGAGGTAGCGCAGAAGGCCTTCAGCCAGTTTGATACAGGAATAAAGCCGTCCAAATCAGCACCAGAACGCTTCTATCACGGATTTGTCCTCGGCCTCATAGTGGATCTTGCTCCCCGGTATACTCTGACCTCAAACAGGGAAAGCGGCTTTGGCCGCTACGATGTAATGCTGGAGCCAAAAAATGAGCAGGAGGACGCTATCATTTTGGAGTTCAAGGTTTTCCATCCTCCAAAGGAAAAAAATCTGCAGGAAACGGCAAAAGCAGCCCTTGCTCAGATTGAGAAAAAACAGTATGCGGCAGCTCTGATGGCAAAAGGGATTCCAAGAGAAAAAATCCGCTGCTATGGGTTTGCCTTTGAGGGGAAAACGGTTCTCATCCTGGGTTCGCATACCAAGGAGCAATAGCAGTGCTGCCAGCAGGCTCGCTGCAGGCCATTTTCTTCCCAGTGCTCTAATGCCTCTTACCCCCTCTCCCGAACATATGCGTATCAAAAGACCGGAAAGCTTAATTCAGCTCCCCGGTCTTTTTTATACTCTAATCCCCACAAAACGTGATGCCTTATTTATGCTTATTCAAAGCTCAATTCATCTACTTTATTTTGCTGACAGCCAGTATGGATTTGTCATAGCGTAGTTGCCGTTTTCATCCATAACCAGGACAGCTGCCCAAGTGTCGTGCCCGCTTTCTACCGGAACACTGATGGTGTAGTTTCCGTCAGCGCTGACAGCAGGCGACAGAGCCTTGTCGTACTTGATGTAGGTCTGATCCTGGTAAGGAGAGGAATATCCTGGATTCGGCTCTCCATTGAGAGTTCCTGCGGTATAATTATCCTTAGCGTCCTTTGTCAGAACTAAAACATCCGTGATCGCTGCCAGGGAATCTACCTTCATGTTGAGTGTGAAGGTTCCGTTTTCGATCTTTGCTTCCATATCTCCCGGTTTCTGATCCAGTGTGAGAACTGGTCCAAAGGAGATGTAGGATGCTCCTTCTGCTGCTGCTTTTGTGAACTTGAGACCGACATCCTTTACTGTGCCGTTTGTATCGTTTACATAGGCAAAGGTGCGGACTTTACCGGAATTGTAATGCTCGGATTCTCCTCTGGCAAATCCTTCGTAATTAGTAGCTGTATAATCGCCGCCTTTATTGGTTACACCCGGAATCAATACGTCGTGGGTATCGGATCCACCTACCATGTAATGCGGTTTTTCAACCTTTGCGCCCAGATAATCGGTTCCATTCTGGTATGCGGTCCACAGCTGGCATGCGGAGATGATGGTGTTGGCGTTTTCAAAGTCACTGGAGCAGGCGTTGATTTCGATATTGTCATAGCTGTCCTCATATCCGCCCGGAACACCGTTTGCCCCATATTTTTCCGTATAGAAGAGGCCGTAGCTGTACCACGGATGGTTTGCTGTAATGGTCGCGTCCTTGTCGTGGGTCTGTTTTACGAAAGCAGGGAATTTGCTGAACTGATCCATGACGTGGTTCTCCTTATTTGCATCCAGGAAGAAGTCATAGGAGGCTAGCGTCTGCGGCAGCACGTTAAAGTGCGCCCAGGAGCAGGAAATTTCTTCCGATGGTACGAAGCCTGCCATCTGCCCCTTATATTTTCCAGTAATCAGATCATACGCTTCCTTGTTATTTACGGTAAAGTCATGATCCGTAATGAAGGATACATCAAGAGCAGAGGCTAGGTGAGACGGAATCGCATCCTTTGGATCGGCAAATCCGTCGTTCTTGTTTGCATGGTGGTGCATATCGCTGCTGAGCCAGCCTTCCGGCTTTTTGATCTTCTGATCCACAGTTACTGTTACTGCACCGTCTTTTGCGTCCGCGTTTGTAATATCAACGGTATCCGAATAGAAGAAGTAGCCCTGTCCATATACAGTAGCTTTGAAGTTATCCATATCGCTTACCTTGGCGTGGATGACTCCCTTTTCCTGTGCCTGAAATACCGAATCGCCGGTATATCTTACTTCTGGATATTCACCGAGGATTTCCGCTTTTCCCCAGATCTTATTGCCCTTCTGATCTCTCAGATTGATGGTCAGTTCCTGTTTCAAAGCGCCTGCCTTCAGATCGATATCCTTTGAACCGGATACGCTAACTGCCTCGCCCTTTGCATAGCCGTCCTTTTCTACGTACATTTCATAGACTGCGGTTGGCAGATCAATTATGAAAGCGCCCTTTGCGTCTGCTTTGTAGAAGCCAAAGAGTGTGCCTTCCTTTTTCACTGCGATAACTGCATCAGCCACTGCTGCGTTTGCATCGTCTGTTACCGTTCCCTTTACGGTCATAGTCTGCTCACTGTTCTTCTTGTTGAGGAAGTTTGTCAGCTTTGCAGTGTCCGCTTTGTCGGAAATGGTGATGTATTCCTGATAAACTGTAGTGGAGTTTGCGTCATAAGAGCATGTGCCTCTCAGCTCTTTGTAGCCCAGGGATCCGCCTTTTCCATTTACATCAACCTTGGAATCGGACTGAGTCTTTGGTACGGTATAGCAAATTCCGTATTCCTGACCGTCCTTGTTTCCGTAGCTCATAACTGCCCGCTCGTCCTTGAGATATTTGAGAGCGCCGCCGTCATCACCTTTATTGGTCAGGGCAAATCTGGTGGTCTTGCCTGTTACCGCTGCTTTTCCATTGTTAATAACAGTATCGTACATATAGGCGTAATCTGCTCCGGCTTCCATGCTGTAATATGTGATAACGTCGATATCACAGGCCTTGCCATCCGCATCTTTGAGTACGGTGTAGTCTCTTGATACTTTTACAGCAGGAAGTCCTGTCTTTACTTCCTTGCATGCCGTAAAGTCGTAATTTACAAGGTCAAAAGTAACCTTGCCGCAGTTTTCCGGAGCCCAAGAATCCCATCCGTTCATCAGGAATTCCAAAGACCAGATGGTGTCGCGGGCTGGTTTGCCACCTTTAAAATAGCCTGCGTCCAGCACCGAACCTGCCGGATAGCCCCATGGGTTTCTCGTGCCTACTGCAAGGACGAGACCGATCTTGCCGTTGCTGATGATCAGATCGTCATCACTCAGCGCTTCACCATTTACGAAGTAAGTTGAAGTTTTTCCCTTGTTGTTTGCTTTTCTCCAGTCGCCTACTGTAGCAATGTAAGGCTGTCCCTTAGCTGCCTTGTAGGTGCGGACTGCTGATGTTACAACATATTCATTGGGATTTCCCTTTTGGGAATGAATGGACATATCTTTTACTGTAACGCTGCAGGTTGCTTTGTATTTGCCGCTTTCCTTTGAATATGCGGTAATGACAGCTTTACCTGCCGCTTTTGCTTTTACCGTTCCCTTTGAAGAAACAGCAGCTACTTTTGTATTGCTGGATTTCCAAGCTATGCCTTTATTGTAAACGCCCTTAGGACCTACTGAAGCTTTTAATACCTTGCTCTGTCCCGGCTCTAATGAAAGCTTTGATGCGGAAAGAGAAACTTTCGGCTTCAGGTTTTTAACTGTAATTGTAACGCTTGCCTTTACTTTTTTGTTTTTCTTGGATACAGCGGTAATCTTTACTTTGCCGCTCTTTTTTCCTGTCACAATTCCCTTTTGGGATACGGTGGCAGTCTTTTTGTCGCTGGACTGCCAAGTGACGGATTTGCTTGCTTTAGCCGGTGATACGGACTTAACGGAAACTTTTACAGTTCCTTTAATGTCCACTGTTTTGGCTGTAGCTTTCAATGAAAGCTTGGTTGGCGCCTTTGCTGCTGCATTTACACTGACCGTCGATAATCCGAGGGAGGTAAATACCATTGCCATAATAACAAAGAGCGCTGTCAGCTTTCTCCATGTGCTGCTGTGAGTCGTGTTCATGGTTGCTTCCTTTCTTTCATACTTTACTCTTTACTCAAATAAAACTTCTAAACTTCGCCTATAAGTTCTTCTTTAGTATAGCACATTTCTTCACAAATCCATCACACCAACTCGTAAAAATTATTGGATTATTTCGACTTTTTCTAGCATATAGCAATATTTTGCACTATTTTGGTATTTTTATAACTTTCTCTTTTTTTTCCGATAAACCTGAGGTGTCATTTCCATTGAACTGCCAAAAACACGATTAAAGTAAGAAGGGTCGGAAAAGCCGCACTCAATTGCGATCCGATAAACCGGATAATCGGTCTGTTCCAGGAGCCGGCATGCATGCTGAATTCTCATGTTTGTCACATAGTGGGAAAAGGTGCTTCCCGTCTGCTGTTTGAATGTCCTGCTGAAATACTGCGGATTCATGTAAACCTTTGAAGCGACCTCCTCTAGCGTTATTTTTTCACAAAACCGTTCCTTAATATATATAATCGCTTCTTTCATCTGATCTGTATAAACAGTTGCGTCCGGGGCCTCCTGCAGCATTTTCCCGCCGCCTTCGCGCAGACCTGCCTCGTCTTTTTCCCTGCACATATGCTCAATCAAAAGACATATATCTTTCGAATGAACCGGCTTGAGAAGATAGGCGAATACTCTGCTGAAAATCGCCCTTTGGGCACATTGGAATTCCGCTTTATCTGTGATAATACTGATACAACAGGCAGGCAGGATGCGCCTTATTTCCTCCAGAACCTCAATTCCCTCTGCACCGGGAAGAACGATGTCCATCAGGATCAGATCTGGCAGGTGCTTTCTGGCCATGTCCGCTGCCTCAGCTCCATTCCTGCAGGTCAAAAGCTTTCCCATTCCATCGAAAAAAGGAGCTGCTACTGTCTGTAAAAATTCCAGCTCCAAAGGATCATTTTCAATGATCAGGCATACATACTCACTCATTCTTTTGTTTCCTCCCTTGGAATGGCCACCTGCGCTGTGCTGCCGCCGCCTTCTACAACAAGCCTCAGTCCATCTGCTTCCCATTTCGAAAAGATACACAGCTTTCCGCCTTCTGCATTTGCACAAACTTTGCGCACTGCGTTTTCTACCAAAGGATACAGGCTCAGATTCGGGATCCGACAGGCTGCGGCTCTTTCATCCACAGAAATCTCCCATGTAAGATATTTTCCCATTCTCATTTTCTGTACGTAAAGATATTGCTCAAGATTAGCAAGTTCCTTTTTAATGGGATGCAGCTTGTCCTTTTGCATCAGATTGTACTGTACCAGTTGGGCAATACAGCAGGTTGCCTCTTCAATGTCTTCCGCACCCTTCAGATAGGCCGTGCGCCCGACACAGCTGAGTCCGTTTTGCAGGATTTCAAGACAGGTCCAAAGCCTTTCATTTTCCTGTTCCAGTTCCTTTATTTTCCCCTGCTTTTCAGTTTCCTCAGAAACTGCTCCTGCTTTGTACCCCATACCATCTCCTTAATGCTGCGTGCATTTACGCACTTTAGTAATTCCTGTCCCTATTATAACGTTCCCCTTAGGGGAAAGGTCAATTGTTTTACGAAAGAAAAAAGGAATCCCATATCCGGAATTCCCATCTCTCCTTCTAAACCTGCCTGTTCGTTTTAATCAGGCATTCTTTTTCAAAAAACGCGGCTCCATATTTCATAACCGTCCTGTATCCCTTCAGACGGGTTTTGCCATACTGTCTGCGTTCTATCTGAGCCAGTGCTTCTCTGCAGTCCTGCTCCATATCTTTCTCCTGGTTTGAGCGCTTTACCTCTATAATAATGGCTCTCCTTTTTTTCTGCTCCTTTACCAAAATATCTACCCGGCCAGTCCCCTGCTCCCGGTTTGATGACATCTCATAGCCTGCTCCTGCAAAAGCCCTGCTGCAAAAGCATGGTAATCATCTTCTTTGTAATCGTAATAGCTGATGGTATCAAAGAGAATGTCCGTTACCAGCTCCGTCAGCTTGTCCGCATCTCCATTCCACCAGGCGGAAAACAATTCCCTTCGATCCATGACCGTTACGGTATCAGTAAACCATTTTGCAACGGTATCGGCAAAGACCGTTTTGACTTCTTCGTTTGGAATCCGCAGCGCTGTTTTTCCTTCCTCCGGCACTTCCCCCTCCTGAAGGATCTCCGCCCTCGTAAGATAGCCGGCCAGATAGAGGATGCTCCACAGGTTTTCCTCCGAAGAATGAATCAAATCGTAGGTCAAATCCTCGGAAACCTTCTCCTGAATGGAAGCTCCCGCTAAAAGCTGCTCAAACTTTTCCGTCACGTCAATTCCCGGCAAGTCTATGAAACTGCGGATGATACTATTGTGGCTGGTATCCTTCCAATAGTTCTGAGGCTTTCCTTCCCCATCAATCTGCAGGAGCCTTACGTGGTTAATCACATCCCAGGGGCAGTATACCTCCTGCTTTCCGAACAAATAACCATCATACCAGTCCTTCAACTCCGCAAGATGATCGGAAAGCTCTGCATCTGCCAAGAGTTTCTTCACTTCTTGCGGGGAAAATCCAAAATACCGCTCATAGGCTCTCGCCTGAATGGAGCTGGAGATAAAATTATTAGCGCCTGTAAAAATACTTTCCTTTGCAATCCTCAGACACCCGGTTATCACTGCGCGTTTTAAGGCCGGATTTGTCTTCCATGCCATACCCAGAAAGGTACGGATGATGCCAAGCATCTCCTTGTAATAGCCGTTGTCGCTGGCCTTTGCCAGCGGTACATCATACTCATCAATAAGGAGGATAACCTCTTTTCCGTAATGGGCCTTCATCATACGCATAATCATGGCCAGCGATCGCTTCAGCTCTTCCTCTGTCCCTTCTGCTGATTTCAATCTGCGGAAAACCTGCTGATCTGTTTTATTTACCTTTTCACAATCTTCAAGATATGCATGTGTAATGCACAAATCTCCTACCGCATAGCGAAGCATCCCATAGGCCGACTCAAAGGTATCCCCGTTTATATCCTTAAGGGTCAGAAACAGCACTGGCCACTGGTTCATCCAGTTTTTGCAAAGCTCTTCATTCTTTGAAATTTCAAGGCCTTCAAAAATCTTCCTGCTATCCTTTTGGATGTCAAAAAACTCCGCCAGCATACTCATGGCCAGGGTCTTTCCAAATCGCCGCGGGCGGGTAATCAGGTTCACCTCAAAAGGCGTTTCCAAAAGCTCCTGAATCAATCCTGTTTTATCAATATAGTAACAGTTCTCCTGCCTCACCTTATAAAATAAATCCATTCCAATTGGCAAGTTTACCTTCATGGTTCCCAAGACCCCCTCTCTCCTTCTTTATTCTATCTCAAATTCATCAAAAATCAACCGCTATCCCAATGAATACGAAAAAGCAGCGATTCTGACTGCTTTCCAGGTTTCCCTGCAGTTGATTTTCAGGAAAAAGGCTCCTGCCCTTTCATTATCTTTTCTGCCGCTGCGCCAGCTTTCGGTTCATTTCCTCCGCCTGCCTGACGTCCAGAACATAAGCGAGCCATATGACAAAAACATATACCAAAATAATGCAAAGCTCCATGCCCAGAATCATCGGCAGGCTGGAGGGCAGAAACCAGCGGAATAAAAAGCCGCTTGCCAGAACAACTCCATTTACATAAACAAACTGCAGAACATTTCGCAAAAAACCGGCCCTTCTGGAAGGATATCGCTCTTCGTGGCACAGCATCAGAGGCACCCCCAGCGCGCAGATTGCTGAAATACCCAGGATCTGCCACAGGAGAGATACGGTAAGCTCCGCCTCCATTCCCCAGAATATACCGATGTATAGTGCGGAGGCAAAAACGACAGTTGTTGTAATTCTGGCATACATATCAACTGCTGCTTTTACATATTGGCTTTTGAATTTCATAAGTATCTTCCTCCTATAATCCCAGTTTTCTCTTGAGCGTTCCCACATACTGTCTGGATATGATCGCTTTTTCTCCATTTTGCAAAAGCGCCTCAAAGCGGCCGCTGAAGGCAGGCGTCAGGCTTTTAATTTTATTAAGGTTCAAAATGCTGGATTTACCGGCTCGGATAAAGTCTTCCTCTGGGAGCGCCTCCTCCAGCTCATATAGGCGCATTTTGATTTCATAGACTTCCTTTGCGCAACAGGCAAATACCTTCTGGTCCACAGATTCAAAATAAAAAACTTCCGCAGCGTCGATCAGGGTGATTTCTCCTTCCTTGTACGCCTTCAGCTTGTCCCTTCCCTGTTTAAACCGGTTCAGGAGCTTTCGCGTTTCCTCATCCAGCACCCGGCACTTGATGATGATTTCCTCCTCTTCATCCGGCCCCACATCTAAAATCGTAATTTTCACGCCCATCACTCCCCTTTCGATTTTGCATGTTTTGATGCCAGACCAGATCGATACGAGCGGTCCCCCGCCTGCCCTCTCTTTTCAAGCCAGATGGCTGCTGTCAGCGCCGCAAGCCCGAACAGACCGATAAACAAGAGCTGAAAGCCGCTGCTCACAGTCTCTCCTCCCATTGCTGCAGAAATGCCCATCTGCTCTTCATATGCTGCTTTGATACTTTCCGGCAGTCCAAAAAATGTTTCCGCAAGAATATCCCTGCAGCAGACTTTTCGCATAAGTGAAGCTCCATGAAGGATCGGTGTATAGGCCAGAGCTTCTGCTGCGCCGGCAGGCAAGCTTCCCATGGGAATGTAAACAGCTCCTGCAAAGCCTACAAGTGTCCCTACAACAGTGGCAAATCCCGACCAGGCGCTGCTGCTCTTTACAAAGCTGGCTGCTAAAAACATGATAATCGAAAAAACGCACACATTCATAAGAATGTAACCAAGCATCTTTACGACAGCCGAAGTGGCCAGCAGCTCCCCGCCTGTCAAAACAATATATCCCAGGCCGGCAGCAAAGACTGCTGTGCAAAAAAGCATTCCAATGAGACAGGCCGATGTCACATAGCCAAGGGCTACAAGCTCCCGTCTTACCGGAGCACAGTAAAATCCCGAAAGCCTGTTTTCCGTAGCATCACTTACCATTGTTCCCATTACCGTCAGGGTCACTGTTACGGCATTGACTTCCATAATTCCCGCCAGCGCCCAGTACCGCACGAGGATCTCCGCATGCTCTTTATCCAGCGCTTTATTCCGTGTTCCTCCATACTGTTCCAGAAGTCCTGTAACAGCATCAGTATTGAGCTTTCCTAAAAATACTGCCATGAGTATCAGCACGATAAACATGGAAAGAAGGGAAAACGCCACTGCAGGCCGATCTTTTAAAAACACGCTGCAATTTCTCCTCGTTAATGCAATATACTGTCTCATTTCTGCCCTCCTGCCGCATTTAAAAACACATCATCCAGACTGCCCTGTATCACTTCGAATCCGTCTATCAGCTCTCGGCTCCCTTCCAGTATCGGTATGGCGGCCATAGTGGTATCTACCGGAATAAACAGCCTCCCCTCCCGTTCCTCAAAATAAAGCTTTTGTTCCTTTATTCTGCAAATCAGCTCCTGCCAGCACGCTTCTTTTGGAATCAGAACCATCCTGTCCTTTGCGTATTGCTCTTTTAACTCAAAGGGTGTTCCAAAGGAAACCAGCTTTCCTCTGTCCATAATAGCAATATGATTCGCCTCTGCCGCCTCTTCCATATAGTGTGTTGTCAGAAAAACGGTCATCCCCAGCTCCTTCTGGAGCCTGCCGATAATCTCCCACACCCGTTTCCGGGAAGCCGGATCAAGACCAGTAGTCGGCTCATCCAAAACCAGAATATCCGGTGTATGCATCAGCGCTCCCGCAATTTCGCAGCGGCGTTTCTGACCGCCCGACAGCTTACCAAAGGGCCTTCCCATAAGTTCCTCCATGCCCAGAATGCTGCTAAGGTTTTCCAGATTGCTCCGCAGTCTGCGTTTGTCCTTTTCGTACAGCATTCCTCTGAGCATGAGGTTTTCCTTTACTGTCAAAAGTCGGTCCAGGCAGCTGTTTTGGAACACAATACCGATGCTTCTTTTTATCTGCTGGTTATCCTTGCCCAAAACATACCCATTGATTCTCGCACTGCCTCCTGTAGGCGCCAGCATAGTGCAAAGCATGCTGATGGTGGTGGACTTTCCCGCGCCATTGACCCCCAAAAAGCCAAACAGCTCTCCCTGCTCCACAGAAAAGCTGATATCATCCACCGCCTTTACGTCCCTGAAATATTTTGTTAAATGCTCTGTTTGTATGATGCAGCTCATAGATAGCTCCTTCCCCCGCGCTGCGGCATATTTTTATTTCGCTAAATATCGGTCTATTGACTATGCAGGATTGTACGGCATGATTTTCTGTATTATATGGGTTTTTGAAGGATTTTACAACCGGGGTACTTGTAAGCTGCGCGCAGGCGCCATTAAGATGCGGATTTTTTGCAGTAACAACAGGAGACGAATCGAGTGCAGTGTACAGACCGGAGACTGTTGTCACCAATCTCTCTTTCGTTTCATATCCTGAAAAAGAGCAAAAAATAAATCAGGAAAGGAAGATTATTATGCCCAGTGTTTATCTCAGTCCTTCCATGCAGGGGCACCATCAATACATAACCGGGACGGGCAGCGAAGAGTATTACATGAATCTTATCGCGGATGCCATGATTCCCTATTTGCGGGCAGGTGGGATTACTTTTTGCCGCAACAACCCCGGCATGACCCTGCCTCAGGTCATCACCCGTTCCAATGAGGGGAACTATCATTTTCATCTTGCCCTTCATTCCAATACTGCCCCGGAAAATCTGTCTGGCGCAATCCAGGGGCCGGATGTTTACTATTATGCGGAAAGCCCTGCTGCCATGCGGGCTGCGGATATTTTTGCAAACCATCTGAAATCCATTTATCCGAATCCAAATCTGGTTGCCGCCATCCCAAACAATACGCTGAAGGAGCTGAAGAAAACAAAGGCCCCAGCTGTCCTGGTAGAGCTGGCCTATCATGATAATATTCGTGATGCCCGCTGGATCGCTGAAAATATAAAGCCCATTGCCCAAAGGCTTTCCGCTGCCCTTGCGGAATTTCTCATGGTTCCGCCTTCTGTGAGCCTCCAGTGCTTTCCGGATATGCGGAAAAACAGTTTGTATACCTAATTAATAAATTCCAGCTTCCATCTGTAACACCCTTTTTCTTCATCCTTTTCGTATCGCAGATAAGCGCTGAATTTGTTGCCTTTTTTGCTGAGGAGGCCGTGAAAGCCGACTTTTCCATTTGCCAGAAGGAGCCTGACCATTTCCGGGGATACCGTTTTACCAAGGGAACGGATAAAAGTATCATTTTTCCATATGGCATATTTACACCCGTTTTTCCAGTTGCTGCAGCCGAAGGCTTTTTCCGTTTCCACCACCGGATTTCCACACTCAGGGCAGAGTCCCAAAGTCGTAATATTTTCTGGAAGGCTTACTTTTGAGGCAAAACTTCTGTCCTCTTTTATGGTTTGTACCGACTCTTTAATAAAGGCTTTTATCATATCTAAAAAAGCTTCTTTTTCAAATTTACTTTTCTCAATGTCGGAAAGTGTCTTTTCCAGCCGCCCGGTATATTCCAAATCAAAGAGCTCCCGCACAGGAAAGGTTTCTACCATCATGCGCCCCAAATCGCTGCATATCAGCGATTTTCCTTTTGTCTTTATGTATCCGACTTCCCTTAGTTTGCGAATGGTTTCCGCCCTGGTCGCAGGTGTGCCGATGCTGAATCCGCTGAGGACTGCCATCATCATTTCCTCAGAGTCTTCCTGCTCATACCGTTTTCCGCAGGTTTCCATAACGCGCAGTAAGGTTTTTTCTGTATGATGCTTCGGAGGCTTTCGTACGACTTCCTTAACGGAGCAATCTTTTAATTCCAGCTTATCTCCCTTTTGGGCAGGCGGCATCAGGACCTCTTTGACGGACACTTCTTCAGCCTTTTTCCACCCAGCCTGCAGCAGTACCTTCCCCTTTGCCTCAAAAAATCCCGGGATTTCTACATCTTCCGCTTGAATTTCAAGTCTCGTTTCTTCGCTTTCCGATACTGCCATAAATTGGGCGACAAAACGGTTTTTTACTGCATCATAAACAATCTGCTCGCCCTGGGTCAGATTTTTAGGAAGCACATAGGTTGGAATGATAGCGGAGTGGCTCTCCACTTTTTTACTATCGAAGACTCTCTTTGAACTGGTAAAACGAATTTCCTGTTCATAGGGAAGCCCTTTTTTTACAATATCCAAAACTTTTGCCGCTTTTTCTTTCAAACTTTCATCCAGAACCCGGCTTGCCGTCCTCGGATAAGTGATCAGCTTTTTTTCATATAACTCCTGCGCTGTTTTTAAGACCTGTTCCGAAGTCCACCCCTTAAATCTTCCTGTAATATGCCCCTGCAGGTTTGACAGATTAAAAAGATAGGGCGCATATTCCCTTTTCTGTTCTACGGATTTGCCTGTAATCACCGCTTTTTTGCCTTTAACAGCCTCCATTACACGATTTAGATGTTCTTCTCCATCGAATTTTTCACTGTCCGTTTCATAATAAAGGCCTTCCAGTTCTTCTCCCTCTTTTGTCTTAAAAAGAGCGGCCAGCTTGTAGTATTTCGAGACTTGGAAGCTCTCAATTTCTTTGTCCCTGTCGTATATAATTTTCAGAGTGGGGAGCAGTACTCTGCCGATGTTAAGAACCTTATCATGGTTGGAGTTTCGGTATTTTACAGTAGCTACGGAGGTCAGGTTAATTCCGATAAGCCAGTCTGCAATCTGCCTGCCAAAGCCCGCGTCCTGCATAGGCTGAAGGTCGCTGTTTGGGCGCAGCTTTTTCAGCCCCGCCAGCACCTCATCTTTTGTCCATTCGTTAAGGAGCAGCCGTTCAATTTGCTTTTTGGTCTCCAGATAAAGCAACAGCTCGTCTGCGATGATCTGCCCTTCCCTATCGTAGTCTGTGGCAGAGACGATGGTTTCCACATCCTCGCGTTCACACAGGCTTCGAATCAGTTCTATTTGCTTTTTGGCCCCTGAATCTGCCTCCTGTTTATTTTTTGCGTCAGCTTTAACGCGATACTGAAAGGTCTGCGGTATAAATGGGAAGTTTTCCATGCGCCATTGTCTGCGGCTTTCATCGTAGTCTTTTACATCATAGAGCTGTAGAAGATGGCCGAAGACCCAGGTGATGATGTATGCTTCTCCTTCCATGTAGCCGTCTTTCCTGCCCCGGATTCCCAGGGCATCGGCGATATTTCGTGCCACGGATGGCTTTTCTGCTATAATCAGTTTTTTCAAAAGTCCTTGTCGATCCTTCCTTATCTTAATCATTATTTTATATAGCTCTTATTTTAACATGAATTCCGCGCAAAAAAATAAATTTTTTGTATTTTTTTGTTGACAAACGGGCCAAAGACCCTTATACTAGAAAAGTAGTCTTCAGTCAGACGCGCTCCATATGCGGATATGGCGGAACTGGCAGACGCGCACGGTTCAGGTCCGTGTGAATATTGTTTTCGTGGAGGTTCGAATCCTCTTATCCGCACCATAGGTTGTCCGAAAAGGGCAAAAATCGCTGAAATTCCAATAGTTTCAGCGATTTTTTTATGCCCGTTTTTCAAAAAAAGAAGACCCATACTCCCTCAGGGCCTCCATAATCTCCTCAAAGCTTCTACTATTTAACATTCGTTTGAAATTATACGCAAGAAAACTAAGCCCCAGCTCTGCTGTGGTCTTTTCGATCCCCTTGCATAACACATAGTGGGCTCCCATATGCCATTTCACCGTTCCAAAGGGATGCTCCGAAATACACAGCCGCTCCCTCTGCTTTTGCGGGTCATGGGCCATCCGCAGCAGAACAACCGCTTCAATCTCATTTTTTCGGAAAAACGAGTTGTTGGGAACAAATCCTTCGGGCGGCACTTGAACCGCTTTCTCCTCCCCGTACATCCGGGCTGCCACGCAGCTGGTGTTTGGACCAAAGTAGACTTGTCTGTAGTTTGGCGAAGCCGTACACCGGTTGCTGCACTGCCGGCAGGCTGGCCTGCAGGCGTACACCATTCCCTCGTTTTTGTTTCTGGTTTTGTTCAGTCGTTTTCCCATTGGGCAGGTCACATAACTCTTATCTTCTCCACGCACAAAGGCTCCAATTTCTCCCTGTGGATGGATTTCGATCTGCAGATTGCTGGCTTCATAACAGACCGGAAGTACTCCTGCATGCAGGCATGCCTGGATATCTTCCTTCTTTCTGGATTTCCGCTTTTGTTCGGTAATGGTTTCTTCCTGGTAGGAAATCGTGATCAGATGTTCCTTCTCTTCATCTTTAAACCCTACATCTGCAAGCGTTCCGTCCAGCAGACACCTTAACACTTCTTCCTGGCAGTCATAGCCTTTGTCTGCTATGGTCCGCAGCACCGGCGTCTGAACCGTCTCTTTGATCTGCTCGCTGAAGTCATGCAGGATTCCCTGGTCATTGATGTGATTCGTGACCTGGTAGTCCACTACCAGCTTGGACTCTGCGCTGACTGCAGTCTGTACATTGTAACAGCAGTGATACCCGTCTTTGGTTGTATGCATCATTCTGGCCTGTGGATCGGTGGTCAGCTTCTGGGTTTCTCCGCTTTGGACAAGCTCCTCCTTCCACGACTCATACTGCTCTTTCCTGGCTTTCAGGGTCTCGATTTTTTCCTGCATAGGTCGGGGATCGGAAGATGCTTCCGCTGCTTCCTCCTCATCGCTCTGCTGCAGTTCCTGCAGATATCGCTCCAGCTTCCCTTCGATCCGCTGGCACTTTTTCGTCAGGATCTCCGGATTATACATCTTTTTATTGGCATTGACGGCCCGGAATTTGGAGCCATCTATGGCAATGGTCTCCGCAGGATCATATAGCTCCAAAAAGGCACAAAATCTTGTGAACTCTACAAAGGCATTTCGGATCGCCTTGCTATGCTCTTTGCGAAAGTCCGCTATGGTTCGGAAGTCCGGCCGCAGTCCGTTCAAGAGAAACACCAGTTCCATATTTCGGCCACATTCCCGCATGAGCCTGCGGCTGGAGCGGATGGAAAAGAAGTAGCCATACAGATACAGCTTTCGCAGCATCCGCGGATCATAGCCGGGTCTTCCGGTTACAGCTGGTTTATCGGATTCAAAGCCCAGTTCCTTCATATCCAGCAGGTCAACGAAGGCATCCATGATACGGATGGGATTGTCTTCGCTGACCCAGTCTTCCAGGCTGGTTGGCAGCATCAGCTGGCTGCGATCCATTCCTTTGATATATCCCATAGCGGCACCTCCTGATAGATGGTTTGGTGTTCCTTTTATATTAATTATACCATAAAAGTGTTGAAATTTCAACGGTTTCAAGGGTGGGTTGGCGATATGTGGAAATCTTTGGTTTTCGGACAGCCTGACCAATTTTGTAAAACGTTAGAACTCTGATTGTTCTAACGTTTTTCTTTTTTGAAAAACGGTTTAGAGCCTCTTATCCTCCCCCTCTGGAAAGGGCAAAAATATTTTTACGCCAATTTTACGCCATTTTTGATTTCAATAGAAAAGAACGTTGAAATTTCAACGTTCTCATGGTGGAGATGGCGAGAATCGAACTCGCGTCCGAAAGCATTTCCACAGGAGTTTCTCCGAGCGCAGCTTTTGTTTTAATAATTCGCTTCCAGAAACGCCCAAAAGCAGGCTTTCCTATCTGCTATCCTGTTGTTCCCCTATGCTGCCAGGAATTCACATAGAGTTTTCCTGTATGTTTGGCGCCAGATTCCGAACCTACAGGTGAATCCGGGCTGACGTTCGCGCAGCCTTACGCTGCCATTAATGCGAAATTGTTTGTATTCTTTTTAGCGTTTATATTTAACGTGCCCTTTTTAACGCAGACCGAGCAAACTGCGGCTCGCTTCTCCGGCTTCTACACCCCCGTCGAAACCAAAGACATCCCCAAATCAAGGCGGAGCTTTTTATCTCCGCTCTCCATATTTATTATACCACAAAATCAAAAAAATGAAACTAGGATTCTTTCACTTCCTGAATTTTTTTCTCCAGTTCATCAATCTGTTCCTGCTGTGCCTTAATTTCTTCACACATTGCACCTACAATTGCATCGACTGCCACCCCGTCCATATACTGGTCAAAATAATATCGGCCGATTTTTCTCTCAGTTTCCAATATTTCATTTCTGGCTGAGCTGATCTTTGCTTTGATCTTTCCAATTTCAACAATATCACCTGCTTTATCAGCAGCTTTACTAGCTGTACTCTTTGCTACTTTTCCTGCTTTATTCAAAAAATCCTGCATGATTGCCTCCTTCCGATGCGCTGGGCGCATCATCTCAGTAGATTTGAGAGTTCGCAATTAAGCGAATCTCTCTCATTTTCTCATTGCCTGCTGCATCCTTCTGTCAGCATCTCTCTTAGCGATAGCGTTTCTTTTATCATAATCCTTTTTACCTCTGGCTACTGCAAGCTCCAGCTTTGCCCTACCCTTTTCATTAATATACATCCTCAGAGGTACCAATGTCAAACCTTTTAATGTTGTATATCCGATGAGCTTTCTGATTTCCCGCTTGTGCAGCAGCAGTTTTCTCGGCCGCAAAGGTTCAACGTTAAAGCGGTTCCCATGCTCGTAAGGGCTGATGTGCATTCCGTAGATGATCATCTCTCCATCTTCAATTTTCGCATAGCTTTCCTTTATATTTACCTTGCCCTGGCGGATGGATTTGATCTCAGTGCCGGTCAAAACAATACCTGCTTCATAGGTGTCTTCAATAAAATAATCATGTCTTACTTTTTTATTATTTGCTACTACTTGTTTTCCGCTCATAATCCACTTCCCAATTTACTTAAGACAAACTTTTCCCAATAGTTCGGAGGCATAAAGCTGCCCGACTGCCAGATCTCTGCTGTCCAGCAGCGCCCCTCTGTTGTCGCTGAGAATAAAAATTTTATCCTTTCCTACGACGGTCTTTTCCATAGGCTCCATGTAAGCCGGATTTTCTGTGTATGCATTATAAATCCTGCCGTTGACATAGAGCATTCCTTCCCGGATTTCCACCTCATCGCCTTCCAGCGCAGCTACCCTTCTCACTAGTATGCTTCCTTCGCCATCTTCGCTGTAAATATTACAGGAAAAGGCTACGACATCACCAACCCGGGGCTCATGGAAAAAGTAGGACAGCTTGTTAATTACAATAATGTCTCCCTTTTCGATAGATGGCTCCATGGATTCTCCCTGCACCTTCAGTACACTGAAAGCAGCTGTTACCAAAAGCGCTGCTACCACTCCCAAAAGACCTGCGATCAAAAGGGAAACTTTCTGCTTTGTTGTCATTTTCATTACACGTTTACACTTTCTACTTCATTATTATGCATTCTTTTATGTAATGAAAACCTGCTTCCTGTTATTGCTGCTGATTCCTTTAATAAATTCCGCCGATTTCGCTAAACGGATACAGACGGACAAAGGCTTTGCCCATAACCGTGTCCTCGTCAATACATCCGACTTCCGGCGAACGGCTATCAATGCTGACCCTGCGGTTGTCGCCCATTACAAATAGCTTGCCCTCCGGCACCGTATAGTTCTTTATCTCGCCTGTAGTTTCGCCCTCCAGCGTGTAGTCTTCTGTAAGTTCCTCCCCATTGAGCAGAACCTTTCCATTTTTTATGTCTATCGTATCACCTGGAAGACCAATAATCCGTTTGATCAGTAGTTTCTCAGCTCCATCCTCATCCTTCAGCTCAGAATGAAATACGATAATATCTCCCCGCTTTTCCTCGCCGAACCGGTACGCCTGTTTGTTGACCAGCAGATAATTGTTTTCATACAGTGTCGGCTGCATGGAATTTTCCTTTACAATCGTCGGTTTTATTACCAGTGTAATGGCTACTACAATCACCAGTGCAATCACAATATCCCGTATTAGTTCCTTCATCGTCATTCTCCTCCCAAGTCAGAAACCAAGCAGATGGCCTGTTTTCAAAACTCCCTTTTATTTCAAAGTTCAATCAATTGTTCCAATTTCACGAAAGGGATACAATCTGACAAAAGCCTTTCCCATAACTGTATCCTCATCAATACATCCAACCTCCGGCGAACGGCTGTCAATGCTGACCCTGCGGTTGTCCCCCATTACAAACAACTTGCCCTCCGGCACCGTATAATCAGCCAAATTACCCGGAGTCTCCACTTCCATTATGTAATCCTCTGTAAGTCTTTCACCGTTCAAAAAGACAGCTCCGTCTTTTATTCGTATCGTATCACCGGGGAGACCGATAATCCGTTTGATCAGCAGCTTGTCTTTGCCTTTTTTATCCTTCAGCTCTGACTGAAAAACGATAATGTCGCCTCTCTTTTCCTCACCGAACCGGTACGCTTGTTTATTGACCAGCAGATAATTGTTCGCATACAACGTCGGCTGCATGGAGTTTGCCTTCACCACAGTAGGTTTTATTGTCAAGGTTGCTGCCATAACAACTGCTGAGACAATGGCAATATCTCGAATCCAACCTTTCATTCCCACATTTTTGACCTTCACATCTTTCATTTTCACACTTATACTCCTCCTATATCGGAAATCGGCCAGATGACCCATTTCACATTCCCTTTTATTTCCCGCATATCCACAGTTCCCAGCTTTTTATTTCTGCTGTCTACTGTTGACTCCCGGTTATCGGAAAGCAGGAACACATCGTCCTTGCTGACAGTCACTTTTAAGCTACCCGAAGCCCCGGAGACTTTGTTTTCTGTTACAAATTCCTTGCCGTTCCTATAAACCTTGCCGTTTTTTATCTCAATTGTATCGCCTGGAAGACCTGCAACCCTCCCGATGATGTTATCTTTAGACACATCAGGAGCCAATGTCTTTTCCAAAATTACAATCTGCCCCAAATCAGGTACCCCTCTTTTGGCTGAATAAGAATGCTTTGTGATAACTAAAACCTGTCCATCTTTTAATGCAGGCTCCATAGCATCTCCCTCGTTTATCTCAGGCGCCACAAACATAGTCAGGACAAATGCAAGGACACCTGCCACAATATAAGGGCGATATCTGCGCCGCCATGAATCCTGCTGGTTTTCCTGATACATATAAATTCCCCTCAATTCTATTATCTATCTTAATCAAAGATTTCCCTTTTTATTCTCTCAAAATTCCCTGAAAGCTCTGCGATAACCTCTTTACCTGTCAAATATTCCAAGGGCTGCTGCGGACAGTTAAACTTCAGCTTGTACGCATGCAGCAGCTGGGTTGTAAGGCCAAAGCGCTCTCCCATGCGGGCATTTACCGATTTTCTTCCATACTTTGCGTCTCCTATAATGGGAAATCCTGCCGCTGCCAGATGGGCGCGGATCTGATGAGTTCTTCCTGTAATCAATTCCACCTCTGCCAGTGTAAAACCGTTTTTCACCTCAATGGGGCGTACAATTGTTTCCATCTGCTTTCCCTCGGGAGCATCTGCCGGAAGTACGGAAATGCGGTTTTTAGAAGCATCTTTTTCCATTTTATCAACGAGAACCAGTGGGCTTTTTATTTCACCAGCAGCGATAGTAAGATACCATTTGCTGATATCTCCTTTTTCCCGCATCATCTGATTCAGGCTCTGCAGCGCTCTGCTGTTTTTACCAAACAGAACCAGTCCGGTTGTGTTCCGATCCAGTCGGTTCACCGGAGCAGGTGCAAAGGTCTTTTCCCTTCCCGGCTGGTACTCGCCTATCTGCTGCAAATATCCTGTAACCTGATTTGCAAGGGTATTCTTTTTCTCCGATGCATTCCCATGGGTCAAAAGGCCAAAGGGCTTTTCTACAATGAGCAGATTGCTGTCTTCATATGCCACCCTAAACTGCTTTTTCACCTTTATATTTTTACTCTGACGCACAAAGCCATGAAGTGTTTTTTCCTCCATATACAAGGTCAGCTCGTCTCCTTCATGCAGCAGTGTTTCAATTTTTGCCCGTTTCCCGTTGACCTTGACATCCTTTCGGATCACCTTGTAAATATAGCTTAAAGGCGCGTTTTTTAAATATTTTTTCAAGAAACGATCCAGCCTCTGGTTTCCATCGTTTTCTTGTATTGTTAATTTCACCATAGATTTTATTATACAACAAACCTGCATCAAAAGTATAGATGCTGTGTGAAGAAAATTTCATAAAATTTAAATGGATAACTATTTGAGAATCGCCAGGAAATGTGTTACTCTAATAAATAAGTATTCTGGTGGAGGGATTTTGAATGAATAGAATAAAAGATTTTTTTTATGATAAAAACGATATTATCGTTGCAGTTGCCATTTTAATTGCTGCAGCTGTAGTAATTTATATACGGGTTGATAAAATTATGGCTTATCCGGAAACCCTGCTGAACAGCACAACGCAGCAGGAACAGGAGCAGGCCTCCCAGGAGATGGCCTCTGAGGCCTCTGATGAAGAAGCGACAGGCGATGCAAAGCCCATTCAGATTGCAAACGATCCGATTCCGGCTACCGTTGCCAAGCAGCTTGAAACCGCAGGTATCATTTCATCAGCAGCTGACTTTGAAGCCGCTTTAAAAAAGTATAAAGTAGCGGATCGCATTCAGCCGGGAAGCTATCAGATTCCCACAGGTATGACAAACGAGCAGGTCATTCAGGTAATTACGGGTGAAACAATATAAGGAGACTACCAGTTACTCCCAGCTTTACAAATGGCCTCTGCAATCAAGCAGAGACCATTTTTTGTTTTTCTGATTCCCGCCAAAACCTCCGGCTCCTTTACCTGAGGGAGGCGTTAATCAGTCTTCCAGAAGATCGATGATTTTCTGGAGTCTTGCTCTTTGTTCTTCATTCATCGCTGCAGCCAGCGTCTTGATTGTCTGCATCTGTTTCTCATAAGTTTTTTTGTCCCGCTTTATCACCTTTTTCATTTTTCGAATCTCCCGCAGGATCTCCTCATCACTTTTTCCAATATACTCGTTTACTTTTTGTTCCGCTGCCTGCTCTGGCAGTCCTAATTGTTTTGCCAGATCCATAAGAATTTTATTATCCATGCCAAGCCTCCATTTTATTAATACCGGCTGTGCCCGTTCAGGCCAGCTATTCTGCTCAGCTTCTCAGAGCCTGCTTTCCCGATACAGGATACCGGCACTACAACATATATATGCACCAAACCCGCACAAAGACATCATATTTTTCATAGTATATTAGCAATTCTACGTATATGGAGGTTACATAAATGAATCCTTTAGCATTATTAGTATTAGCTGCCGCTGCAGGTAATGGAACTCATAGCAGCATGTCTTCTCCCACGGTCAGGCTGGATACTGTTTTAGAGCAGCTTCACGGTGCGGTTCGCACACTGGAAAAGGTCAGCGAATTAAGCCGCATAGGCTCTGGTGTTTCAAACGCATTTTCACTTCCGCCATCAGCCTCAGCCCACATTCCCGTCTCTGCCCAGCCTGTAGCAGAGCAGGATTATGCTCCAGAGCCGCAGCCGCCAGCCCAGCCAGCTGCCAATTTTGATATTCAGGGAGCCATGCAGGCCCTGGGTCCGATTTTATCCATGTTGGGAAATAACCAGAATCCACGGTAAAACTGCGATAGAAATACAACATAAAACAGTAGGATTTTTTCCATGATTGGTGTATAATGGTGTAAAAAAGAACAAAAGAACAGGAGGATCAATATGGCTCTCGTAACAACAAAAGAAATGTTTGAAAAAGCGCTGAAAAATGATTATGCAATAGGGGCGTTTAACGTGAATAACATGGAAATTATCCAGGGAATCGTTGAAGCTGCTAAAGCAGAAAATTCATCCATCATTCTGCAGGTCTCTGCCGGCGCCAGAAAGTATGCAAAACCCACTTATCTGGTAAAGCTGGTGGAAGCCGCTATTCTTGATACTGGTCTTGATATCGCGCTTCACCTGGATCATGGAGAAGATTTTGAAATTTGCAAAAAATGTGTGGATGATGGTTTTACATCGGTCATGATCGATGGTTCTAAGCATCCTTTTGAAGAAAATATACGCCTGACAAAAGAGGTTGTCGATTACGCCCACAGCAAAGGCGTTGTCGTAGAAGCAGAGCTTGGTAAGCTTGCAGGTGTCGAGGATAATATCAAGGTTGATGCCCGTTCTGCTACCTTTACAGACCCGGAGGAGGCTGCTGAGTTTGTGGAAAAAACAGGGGTTGATTCCCTTGCAATTGCTATCGGTACCAGCCATGGCGCATACAAGTTCAAGGGCGATCCGTATCTGGATTTTGAAAGACTGAAAACCATTCATTCTCTGATTCCGGATACACCGTTAGTTCTCCACGGTGCATCTACTGTTCTCCCTGAGTTTGTAAAAAAATGCAATGAATATGGCGGAGAAATCCCGGGTGCCCAGGGCGTACCTGAGGATATGATAAAGGAAGCAACAAAGCACGGTATATGTAAAGTAAATATTGATACGGATCTGCGGCTTGCCATGACAGCAGAAGTTAGAAAATATCTCATTGAGCATCCTGCAGATTTTGACCCGAGAAAGTATTTAGGGCCTGCAAGAGAAGCCATTCAAGATATGGTTCAGCACAAAATCAAGAATGTACTCAACGCATCCAACATCAAATAAGGGCTCGGAAAAACCAGCGGTCGTACTATATCCGCTGGTTTTTCAGTTCCATGATTTCCGATTCCAGGCTGCATCGCAAAAGCTTTTCCTGCCACCCTTGCACCCTTCTACAGCCTTTTTTACAACTGATTGTACTCCTCGATGAGCCTGTTTTTCATTTCCCAAAGTTCTTTTGATAAATCCACATAGTAAACTTGCGGATTTTCCAGACGGAGGGTCTCTTCCCATAGCGTTGAAATCTGCTGCCTGCAGTAATCCCTTATTTCATCAATAGACGGACTCTGATAAATACAGGTTCCCTTGTCAAACACCTGAACCCGCAAATTTCTCACATAAAAATTGTTGACTTTTTTTCTTTTCCATACTGCCCTCGGGTCAAAGATTTCATAATCATCCCCCTCCGGGATGGCCTCTCCGTCCAGGGTAATGACATCAGCAACCGCTTTGTGGGTGTCCTTATCAAAGAGCCTGTAAACCGTCTTAAAGCCCGGGTTGGTGATCTTTTCAACGTTTTCGCTGATTTTCATTTTGGGAATCATAACCCCATCCTTTTCCAACGCCGAAAGCTTATAGACTCCACCGAATACTGGTTCCGATCTGGCAGTAATCAGCCTTTCGCCCACGCCAAAGGAATCAATACACGCGCCCTCTACAATAACATCCTGAATAATATATTCATCCAGAGAATTGGAAACGACGATCTTACAATCCTGGTGACCGGCCTTATCCAGCATTTTGCGCGCCTGTTTTGTCAGATAGGCCACATCACCGCTGTCAATGCGGATTCCCTTGTTTTTTGGCTGCAGCTCGTCAAAGACCCTGATAGCTGCCGGAACTCCGCTTTTCAGCACATTGTATGTGTCTACTAAAAGTGTGCAGTTTTCCGGGTAGATTTCCGCGTATTTTCGGAAGGCTTCATATTCGCTTGGATACATCTGAACCCAGCTGTGGGCCATTGTCCCCAGAGCCGAGACTCCATAATCCCTGTCCGCAATAGCACAGGCAGTTCCTGCGCAGCCTCCAATATAGGCTGCCCTCGCACCGTAGATAGCTGCCGATCCTCCGTGAGCGCGACGAGTGCCAAACTCCATTACAGGCCGGCCTCCTGCAGCCCTTACGATCCGGCTCGCTTTTGTGGCGATGAGGCTCTGATGGTTGATTAAAAGCAAAATCATCGTCTCCACGAACTGTGCCTGGATAACAGGTCCTCTTACCGTAACCATAGGCTCTCCCGGAAAAATCGGCGTTCCCTCAGGGATGGCCCACACATCACATACGAATTCAAAGCTCTTTAAATACTCCAAAAATGCATTGCTGAACATATGCTTTTCTTTTAAAAACTCAATATCTTCATCTGTAAAATTCAGGTTCTCCAGATAATTGATAACCTGCTCCAGTCCCGCCATAACCGCATATCCGCCGTTATCCGGAATCTGTCTGAAAAACATATCAAAATACGCAATATCTTCTGCCATACCTGATTCAAAATAGCCATTTGCCATGGTTATTTCATAAAAATCAGTCAGCATTGTCAAATTCATTTTTTCAACCATCAGGATAATTCCTCCATTTTTCCTTTTTCTTTAATAACGACACAGGCCGCTATTATTACGAGAACTCCCCCTGCCAGCTGCAGCCCGGAAATTGATTCATTCAGCATCAGCCATCCGAAAAATGTACTTGTAATGGGCAGGAAATTGGAAAACAGCGCCGTTGAAGTAGGTCCGATCACATGCAACGCGCGAACCGTAATCATAAATCCCAGCCCTGCATTCACGAGGCCTAAATACAGCAAACTGCCGATGATCCCCGGTGTAAATGCCGCAAAAGAGGGCATCGTATGAATCGCGTAGGGCAGAATCAAAAGGGCTGTACAAATAAGCTGCGTACAGGTCAGCGTAATGCTCGTATACTTTTCATGCAGGGATGCAGTTAGGAAGTTGTAGGCATTCCAGGAAAATACAGCGCCAAAAGCCAGCAGGTATCCGATGATCCGCCCCTGAAACAGGATCTGAAAATCCACGCCAATAACCAGCACAATACCAAAAATACAAACTGCAATTCCAATCACCATAGCCCTTGTTACTCTGCGCTTAAACAGCACCTTTTCAATAATAATGGACAGCGCCGGAACGAAGGCTAGAATAATCGTAATCAGCGAAACAGGCATATAATCCATAGCCGTATATTCACAAAAGTAATAAATAATTTCCCCGCACAGGGAGCAGAGAATGAACAGCGGAATGTCCTTTTTCCGCACCATTCCCTTTCGATCGGTCTTCATCTTGATGGTAAATACCAGAATCAGGCCGATAAAATATTTCAAAAACAGCAACGTCAGGGGCTCAAAAAGCTTCAGCACATTTTTGGCCACTACATAGTCAAAGCCCCAGGCAGTTACCAATAGCGACATGAGCACATATGTGAGCAGTTTCTCTTTCTTATATCGTTTCTCTTTTACCTCACCTTTATCCTGCTTTTCTTCATTTTGTTGCGTGCACAAAATTTCACCTGCTTTCTTCCTTTGCTAAAACCTTTTTCAGGAATTGTCCGGTATAGGATTCCGGTATCCCTGCCACCTCTTCCGGCTTTCCTTCCGCAACAATTCTGCCACCCCGAAAGCCGCCGTCCGGCCCCAGATCAATAATGTGATCCGCCCTTTTTATAACATCCAAATTATGTTCGATCACTACAACCGTATTTCCGCAGTCCACAAGCGTGTCTAGCACCTGCAGCAGCTTGTCCACATCCGCAAAATGAAGACCTGTAGTTGGCTCATCCAGAATATACAGCGTCTTTCCTGTGCTGCGCTTTGACAGCTCAGAAGCCAGCTTGATCCGCTGGGCCTCTCCGCCAGAAAGCTGTGTGGAGGGCTGTCCCAGCTTGATATACCCAAGGCCTACCTGTTCCAGGGTTTCCAGCTGCCTTGCAATGACTGGTATATTCTGAAAAAAGTCCAAAGCCTCTGTTACATTCATATCCAGTACATCAAAAATGCTCTTGCCCTTATATTTCACCTCCAGAGTTTCCCGATTGTATCGTTTGCCCTTGCAGACCTCACAGGGAACATAAACATCTGGCAGGAAATGCATTTCAATTTTAATAATACCGTCTCCACTGCAGGCTTCGCATCTGCCGCCCTTCACGTTAAAGCTGAAGCGGCCCTTTTCGTACCCCCGAAGCTTTGCCTCCTGGGTCTGGGCAAAGAGATCCCGTATGGCAGTAAAGACTCCCGTATACGTAGCCGGGTTGGAGCGAGGCGTTCTGCCGATAGGCGATTGGTTGATGTCGATGACTTTATCAATATTCTCAAGACCTATAATTGCTTTATGCGCTCCTGCTTTTGCCTTTGTTCCATTTGTCTGGGCCGCTGCGCCTTTGTAAAGGATTTCGTTGACCAGGCTGCTCTTGCCTGAGCCGGAAACTCCTGTAACGCAGACCAGTTTTCCCAGAGGAATTGTGACGTCTATCTTTTTCAGGTTATTTTCTGCCGCGCCCTTTATCTGAATTTCCAGCCCGTTTCCTTCCCTCCGCTTTTGTGGAAGCCCGATTTTGCGCTTTCCGCTGAGATACATGCCCGTCAGGGAGCGTTTGTTCTTTTTGATGTCCTCCACCGTTCCCTCAGCTACCAGCTCTCCACCGTGGATTCCGGCTTCCGGCCCAATGTCGATAATGTGGTCAGCCGCATACATAGTATCCTCGTCATGCTCTACTACGATAAGTGTATTTCCAATATCCGTCAGATGACGCAGCGTTGCCAGCAGCTTTTCGTTATCCTTCTGGTGCAGGCCAATGCTGGGCTCATCCAGAATATACAAAACTCCTACCAGGCTGGAGCCAATCTGGGTCGCAAGGCGAATTCGCTGTGATTCGCCGCCGGAAAGAGTCCCGGAGGAACGAGAAAGAGTCAGGTAATCCAGCCCAACATCGATGAGAAAGCTCAGGCGCGCTTTAATCTCTTTTAAAATCTGATCCGCAATCATCCGTTCCTTTTCCGAAAGCTGTAGCGCTTTCACAAAGTCAAGGGCATCCCGCACAGAAAGATCGCAAAGCTGAGCGATGTTCTTATCCCCTACTGTAACTGCCAGAATTTCCGGCCGCAGCCGCTTTCCGCCGCAGGTCTCACATGGACTGACAGACATGAATTTGCGCATTTTATCTTTGATAAAATCCGAATTGGTTTCTCTGTAGCGCCGTTCCAGATTGTTGATAATTCCTTCAAAAGGGTGATCCCGGTAGGATTCGGAACCATTATTACGGCTCTTGTAATAATATTTCAAGTGGCGCTTTCCCGTGCCGTAGAGCAGCTCCTGCTTGAATTTTTTCGGAAGCTGGTTGTACGGCGTGTTGATATCCACTCCATGGTATTCTGCCAGAGCATCGATCATCTGCCGGTAAAAGCCCGAGAATTCCATGGAAGCAAAGATGGTTGAAAGGCACCCTTGAGGAATACTCTTATCCTGATCCGATATAATCAAGTCCGGATCGATCTTCTCATTAAAACCCAGTCCATTGCAGTCCGGACAGGCGCCAAATGGATTATTAAAGGAAAACATGCGGGGTTCTAATTCCGCTACGCTGACACCATGCTCCGGACAGGCCAGACTGGTGCTGAAAATTTTATCATAGACCTTGTCCCCCTGCTGGATATGGGCCACAACAAGACCGTCCCCATGGGAAATCGACAGTTCGCAGGCCTCTGCCAGGCGCGCTTCTACCCCTTCCTTGACAATAATGCGATCCACGACAATTTCAATGATATGCTTTAAATTCTTTTCCAGCTTGATCTCCTCTTCATTAATCTGCCGTATTTCCCCGTCAATTCTGGCCCTGGTAAAGCCCTCCTTTCGGATCCGTTCGATGATTTTTTCGTGTTCACCCTTTCTCTGCCGTACCACCGGCGCCAGCATGGTGATTCTGGTCCCTTCTCCCAACTCCATCAGATTATCTACGATTTGATCCACTGACTGACTGGAAATTTCCTTTCCACAAACAGGACAGTGAGGAATTCCAATGCGGGCATACATCAGCCTCAGATAATCATATATTTCCGTCACAGTACCGACTGTGGATCTGGGGTTTTTGCTGGTAGTCTTCTGGTCAATGGAAATAGCCGGAGACAGCCCCTCAATGTACTCTACATTTGGCTTTTCCATCTGCCCCAGGAATTGCCTGGCATAAGCGGAAAGGCTCTCTACGTAGCGCCTCTGCCCCTCTGCATAAATGGTATCAAATGCCAGTGACGACTTTCCGGAACCAGAAAGTCCTGTGAGCACCACCAGCTTATCTCTGGGTATGGTAACATCAATATTTTTCAAGTTGTTTTCATTTGCACCTTTAATCGTAATATCTTTTGCCATCGCTTCCCCCGTTATAATTTTACTTTATACTCAAAAATCTGATCCCGCAGCAGAGCCGCCCGCTCAAACTGCAGATCCGCTGCCGCCTGCTTCATTTCCTTTTCCAGCTTTTTGATATAATCCTTCAATTCTTTTTTCGTCAGCTCCAGCGGACTCTTGCCGTGATACTGCGCTTCATCCTCTGCTGCCTTTGTGGCCTCGATCACTGCCCGGACGGATTTTTTAATTGTCTTCGGCGTAATGCCGTGCTCTTTATTATAAGCATCCTGTATTCTGCGCCGCCGCTCCGTTTCTTCAATGGAAACCTTCATGGCAGGGCTGATGCTGTCCGCATACATGATAACACGCCCCTCCGCATGGCGCGCTGCCCGGCCGATAGTCTGTATGAGAGAGGTCTCTGTGCGCAGGAAGCCTTCTTTATCTGCATCTAAGATCGCCACCAGGGAAACCTCCGGTATATCCAGGCCTTCTCTCAGCAGATTAATTCCTACTAAAACATCAAACACATCCATTCTCAGATCCCGCAGGATTTCCATTCGTTCCAGAGTATCCACCTCCGAGTGAAGATAGCGGACACGGATTCCCGCATTCTTGAGGTAATCCGTCAGACTTTCCGCCATTTTCTTGGTCAGAGTTGTTACAAGAACCTTTTCTCCTATTTCCGTTGTCTTATTAATTTCTCCAATCAGATGATCAATTTGCCCCTCGCTCTGCTGGATTTGTATCTTGGGATCCAAAAGCCCTGTAGGCCGGATAATCTGCTCAGCCGTAATGCCGCCGCTCTCTTCCTTTTCATACGGTCCAGGTGTCGCGCTTACATAAATACACTGATTGGCCAGCTTCTGAAACTCTTCGAACTGAAGCGGTCTGTTGTCCAGCGCTGAAGGAAGCCGGAACCCGTATTCTACAAGGGAACTTTTTCTAGATCGATCCCCCGCATACATGGCCCTCAGCTGAGGAAGCATGACGTGAGATTCGTCGATCATAATGAGAAAATCATCCGGAAAATAGTCGATCAGGGTATAAGGCCGGGTACCAGCCGGCAGCCGGTTTATATGTCTTGAATAATTCTCAATGCCCTTGCAGCTTCCGATTTCCCGCAGCATTTCGATATCGTATCTGGTTCGCTGTTCAATTCGCTGGGCTTCGATGAGCTTGCCCCTGTCCTTAAACCACTGAACTCTCTCTCCAAGCTCCTCTGTAATCGTCAGGGCGGCCTGTTCAATATTTTCCTTTGTCGTCACATAATGAGACGCAGGATAAACTGCCACATGGTTTCTCAGGCCCAGGATTTCTCCGGTCACCGGATTGATCTCCTTTATGGACTCCACCTCATCGCCAAACAGCTCTACACGCACTGCGCTTTCCGCACCTGCCGGATAGATATCAATAATATCGCCCCGCACACGAAATGTCCCCCTGCTAAAGCCCATATCATTTCTTGTATACTGGATATCCACCAGCTTTCTTAGAATATCCTGCCGATCCCGCTCCATACCTGGCCGCAGGGACAGTACCTGATTTTCATAGTCCACCGGGCTTCCCAGGCCGTAAATACAGGAGACACTTGCTACGATGATAACATCGGTCCGCTCCGAAAGCGCAGCTGTAGCCGAATGCCGCAGCTTTTCGATTTCCTCGTTAATGTCCGAGTCTTTCTCAATATAGGTATCAGTAGAGGGCACGTATGCTTCCGGCTGGTAATAGTCATAGTAGCTTACAAAATACTCCACCGCATTATCCGGGAAAAATTCTTTGAACTCTCCATGAAGCTGTGCTGCCAGGGTCTTGTTGTGGGAAATCACCAGAGTGGGCTTTTGCACTCTCTCAATGATGTTGGCCATGGTAAAGGTTTTCCCGGAGCCAGTAACGCCCATCAGAGTCTGGTGTTTTTTTCCTTCCAGCACGCCGCGGGCCAATGTGTCAATTGCACATGGCTGATCGCCCATGGGTTTGTATTCCGAAGCTATCTTAAAAAGCCGTTCCTCTCGCATAATCGCAACCATTCCTTTCACGTTTCATTGAAAATGTTTCTCCTGTCCAACCCATAGTATACCATTATGCGCAAAAAAAGTACAGACAAAAAGGAACGTTTGTTCTGTACTTTTTCATTTTTTCTAATGTCATCAACAGTTGCCCCTCCAGCGGGAGCTGCTTCTGTGTGTATCCCCAGAGCGACAGCTGCCGATTATCCCTTCAGCTTGTTGTGCTGGATCTTGCCGCTGATGGTCTTGGGCAGCTCTTCCCAGAATTCAATATATCTGGGATACTTGTAGCTGGCCATTTTCTTTCTGGCATAGCGCTGGATCTCCTTTTTCAGATCATCCGTGCCCTCAATACCTTCTACCAGCACGATGCACGCCTTGATCACCTGCCCCCGGATCTTTCCCGGAATTGAGGTCACGCCGCATTCCAGAACATAGGGAAGCTCCATAAGCACACTTTCGATTTCAAAAGGACCGATGCGGTAACCGGCGGACTTGATAACATCATCATCCCGCCCTACATACCAGTAATAGCCATCCTCGTCCTTCCAGGCCGTATCGCCGGTATGGTAGATACCATTGTTCCAGGCCTGTCTGGTCAGTTCTTTACTGCGGTAATAGCCGTCAAAAAGCCCTATTGGTATTTTTTTGCCTGTCCGAATTACAATTTCTCCCTTTTCTCCTGCAGGTACCGGGCGGCCGTCCTCTCCAAGCAGCTCTACGTCATACAATGGCGTCGGCTTTCCCATGGATCCGGCTTTTGGCTCCATCCCCTTCAAAGTTCCCACAGCCAGCGTCATTTCCGTCTGACCAAAGCCCTCGTGAAGGGAAAGCCCCGTCACCTTTTTGAACTGGTTGAATACTTCGGCATTAAGCGCTTCTCCGGCTGTTGTAACATGCTTTAAATGGCTGAAGTCATATTTGGAAAAATCCTTTTTTATCATCATCCGATAAACCGTGGGCGCCGCACAGAAGGTTGTAATCTGATAGCGGGCAATCATATCCATGATTTCCCCGGCATCAAAGCTGTCCATATCATAGGTAAAAACCGCAGCCTCACACAGCCACTGTCCGTACAGCTTGCCCCACAGCGCTTTTCCCCAGCCTGTATCCGAAATCGTAAAATGAATCCCGTCCGGATCTACCTGGTGCCAGTATTTTGCTGTTATAAAGTGGCCCAGAGGATAGAGAAAATCATGGATAGCAATTTTGGGATAGCCCGTTGTACCGGATGTAAAGAACATAATGGAAGGTTCTTTCCCGCAGGCTCGCTGCTCAGGGACAAAAGGTCCGCTGAACTGCTGGATACCGCTGTCAAAAGAATTCCAGCCTTCCCGCTTTCCTCTTACAATAATTTTTATAATCTCCTCTGGTACTGTCTCCATGGCCAGTTCAACCTGATAAGCCACATTATCGTCCGCCGTACACACGATGGCCTTGACGCCAGCCGCTTTAAAACGATATTCAAAGTCATGCTGCTTCATCAGGTTCGTAGCCGGAATCGCCACTGCTCCCAGCTTATGAAGACCTAAAATAGCAAACCAAAACTGGTAATGGCGCTTCATGACCAGCATAACCCGGTCACCCTTTCCGATCCCCAGGGATTGGAAATAGGCGGCTGCTTTTGAAGAATATTTACTCATATCTCCAAATGTAAACTCTCGCTTTCTTTTATTTTTGGCTATATGAAGCATTGCCAGTTTATCCGGCTGCTGCTCGGCCAGTTTGTCCACAATATCAAAGGCAAAATTGAAACTCTCAATATTTTTAAAATCAATGGATTGAAGCCGCCCTCCCGCATCCTCAACCGCATCAATGTAAGTTTCATAAATAAAATGTCGTTTGTTTTCCATCTGAGTTCCTCCATAAACCGAACCTGTTTTGATTATTATACTACGTATTGCTTCTAATTACCAGCAAAGCAGGGGTTTGGGTGTTAAATTCTGAAAAAAACCTGGAACGCCCCGCAGTATCTGGCTTTTTTGAAACCACTTTGCATTTTTATCAGTCCTATATATAGGACCTTATTTCAAAATACAAATGCATCTTAATGTAGTATTTAAAATTATATTATAAGATATTAAAAATGTCAACAATGTTTCATTCTAATTTTTACCCAAATGAATAAAGTGATACAAATAAAAAAATCAAGGAGTTTCTTTTATGCTGCGACACCCTGCCCCCTTGGAAAAAGGCGATTTTGCCGCTCTGACAGCCCCCGCCTCACCCGTTTCAGAGACTGTTCTTTCAGCTGCTGCTGATTCCCTTGAATTTCTGGGATTAAAACCGATTGTCATGCCTAGCTGCAGAATGGCGGATGGCTATCTGGCCGGTTCAGATGCCCAAAGAGCCGAGGATTTAAACAGAGCCTTTGCCGATCCTGCAATCCGGGGAATTTTTTGCATACGCGGAGGATATGGCTCTGCCAGAATTCTGCCCCTTTTAGATATGGAAGTGATTCGAAATAATCCGAAAATCTTTATAGGCTACAGTGATATTACAGCCCTACATACGGCTTTTAATCAAATCTGCGGATTTGTAACCTTCCATGGACCTATGCCTGGAGAAAATTATGCTCTCCTGGATGTTTATTCTCTGGAAAGTCTGAAACGATTACTCTTTTTTCCAAAGGCTGAAGGTGAAATCGCAAATCCACCCGGAAAAAAGCTGCAAACCCTCTTTGCCGGGCAGGCGGAGGGCATTCTCACAGGCGGGAATCTTACGGTACTTCAGTCCACCCTGGGATCACGCTATGAAGTTGACACAAAGGGAAAAATTCTGTTCCTAGAGGATACCGGCGAATCACCTTACCGGCTGGACCGGGCGCTGACCTCTCTTGCTCTTGCCAGAAAACTGCGGGACTGCTCGGGGATCCTCTTGGGTACGTTTACAAACTGCCGGGATTCCTCTCCTGAGCATACGGCTGCTTCCCCGCAAAACTGTGCTGCAATGGATTCAAAGCTAAAAGAACGATTCTGCGAACTTCTGGCGCCCTGGGAAAAGCCAGTTGCCTTTCATATGCAAGCTGGACATATTGCTTCCCAATGTACGCTGCCCTTTGGAGCGCGAGTCTTCCTCAATGCCAGTAAGCAGGGAGCTTCTCTTTTCTATGCGAAAAAATAGCGACTTCCTGCAATTTTCCTTCTCTGTAAACTTACAGACTTCTGCCCACCATGTGCTGAAATATTGAAATATGCTGAAATCCATTGAAATGAACGGTCATTCTGTTGTAAGATAGAGATATCAAAACTACGAAAGGAATTCACTATGAGTACACACATTAACGCAGCCCAAACAGGCGATATTGCAGAAACCATCCTGCTGCCCGGGGATCCCCTCAGGGCAAAGTTTATTGCAGAAAATTATTTACAAAGTCCAAAGCTTTATAACGAAATCCGCGGAATGCTGGGATACACAGGAACTTATAAAGGTGTGCCAGTCTCGGTCCAGGGAACTGGTATGGGAATGCCCTCCATGGGTATCTATTCCTGGGAGCTCATTACGGAGTACAAGGTCCAAAACCTCATCCGCATCGGCACAGCCGGCTCATTCCACGAAAACATTAAAATCAAGGACATTGTCCTGGGGGTTGCGGCATCTACGGACTCCAACTATGCCCACGCGTTTCATGTTCCGGGAACGTATGCCCCATGTGCCAGCTATGAGCTTCTATCAAAGGCCAGAGATGCTTCGGAAAAGCTGAACATTCCTTTTAAAGCTGGAAATATTGTATCCTGCGATGTATTTTATGAATTTGATGACTGGTGGAAAAAATGGGCTGAAATGGGAATCATGGCAGTAGAAATGGAAGCTGCCGCACTTTATATGAATGCCGCCTACAATCGTGTCAACGCTCTGGCCATGATGACCATCAGTGACCACTTTGTTACAGGAGAGCGTTCCTCAGCAGAAGAACGCCAGCATTCCTTTACGGAAATGATGGAGCTTGCCCTGGAGATTGCGGTAGGCTAGCATAGCACGCTGTTTTTTTCTCCCTTTTCATTTGCAGATTATTATGTTATACTGTTCTAATGTTATATTAATTTGCACATACATAAACCGTTATCTTGAAGGAATTCATGAATAAGGGAGGGACCTCCATTGAAAATACAGGAATCCGCAGAAAACTATCTGGAAGCAATCTTAATGATTAAGGAAGAGAAAGGGGAAGTACGTTCTATTGATATTGTAAACAAGCTTCAGTTTTCCAAACCCAGCGTCAGCGTTGCCATGAAACAGTTAGAAGTAAACGGTTATATTGAACGGGACTCTGCGGGAAACATTTTTCTGCTTCCTCCAGGGAAAAAAATTGCGGAAAGCATCTACGACCGGCACAATACTCTCATTAAGATTTTAACCCATCTGGGTGTCTGTGAGGAAACGGCAAGGCAGGATGCCTGTGGAATTGAACACCACATCAGTGACGAATCCTTTTTCGCGCTGAAAGAGCACTGTAAAAAAATCTTGTAAAAGAAGTCCTAATTTCAAACATTACAAAAGAGCAGGCCTCTGTATACCAGCTTCAAAAGTCCGACTTAAAACTCAAACGATTGAAAACCGTATACTGCAAAGATAGCCTACTCTTTTTTCTTTCCCTTTTTAGAACTGTGCATATACGAACGCCGGAGCTGTTGACAAATTTGCCAGCATAAAATAGCCATAAATCATCATCATCATGAGATAAAACAGCAATATATATTTTCCATAGCTCCAGAACTTACTTTCCTTCAGCCTGTGCCGCAAACCTGTAAATATCCTCATTTACTGCAAGCCATCCTTTCCAGCCCAAATGGACTTTATCCAAAAAGAAATATTTTGTGTATTCATCATCCCCAAGATCAGACAGCTGCGCGCCATATTGTTTGGCAAGCGCCCGGATATTCTCATAATACTGCTGCCGCTCTTTCCTGGGAAATCCGATATGATCGTACCAATAGCCATTAACTGGCATCAGAACCAGCATGGGCTCAATTCCCGTTTCCCTGCACACCTGCAGAAAGCACCTTAAATCGTCATACTCCGGTGATTCGCTGTAGGAGTCACCGCGCTTTGAATCCTTTTTTTTATCCAGGTTCGGAAGCAGCTGTTTTTCATACACGCGGTGGGAAACATAAAAGGGATTGCCCTTAGCCGCACGCTCCCCTTCCTCCTGGGCCATTTTTTCATAAGCTGCCCAGTCTGGTTCTCCCGGCCTTCCCAGCTGCTTTGGATCATACTCTTTGACGCCTCTCGTTTTGGCCATGGTAAAGAGGCCGACTTTGCTCTTTTCTTTTAAAAAGCCCCTGTAAAACCGCACATACTGCTTGTCAAAAAAACTGGCCTTTCCCGTCAAGTAAACTCGCTCATACCGCTCGACCCGGCTGAGAGTCTGCGGATCCCCTGAAAGCAGCTTTTTGCTGCGCTCTACTATATAATTTTTCGTTTCCTGGGAAATAAGCCGGCTTCGAATCATGGCGATAAAATTTTCTTCTGAAAAACGCGAAGCAAAGGCAGGCGCCAGAACGCCTTCTTTTTTAAACCACTGGGGAGACAGGATCAATACAACCTTTTTATTTTTAACCCCTTCTGCAAGCGCTGTCAGCTCTAAAGTATGAAACAGCGACTGATAATATCCTGCTCCCACCATCATCATATTGAAGGAATTATCCTCAAACAGATTTGCCGGATGGCTGGACATCTTTTTTCCATGGCGAAACTCCGAAGAACCCAAAACCAGCATGGTATCCTTGTTCATATTGGCCTTCATCTCATCACTGGCAAAAAATTTGTAGCGACTGATCCAGCTTCCAAAGGAGTGGGGATCAAATTTCATATTCCGATCCATAAACATGTGCAGCCCTGCCGCAGTTCCGATGAACAAGACCAGTGCAATGAGAAATGCCGTTACCTTTTTCACGGCTTCAGCTCCTTGCGCGAATCAGGGCAATTATTTTGTTAGGCGTCTCTACATCAGTCCGTTCTACTTCTGATGGAGAAATGATAATTCCAAACTGCTCCTCAATGGCTACCAACAGCTCCGTAAAGGCCAGAGAATCCAAAAGCTCCTCTTCAAACAGGTTGATATCGCCATCTTCTCTTACAACATCATCTTCACAAATTTCTTCCAATAGGTCTAATACTTTCTCTTCCATTTTCATTCACCTCATTTTTATCTTTTAGACTTCACAATGTTCACACCAATGCCCCAGAAAACAGCAGGAATCCGAACATAACCAGATTCAGCGTAATAAACCAGGAAACCAGCCTGTACCATCTTTCTTTTTTGTGCTTTTTATAAAAAACCGACTTCTTCTGATAGATCTCTGTACAGGCCAAAAGAAGCCCGTGATACAGTCCATACAGCAGGTAATTGAGGGCAAGACCATGCCAGGCTCCCATTACCGCCATATTGACGAGAAATCCGACGGATGCTCCTGTCAGCCTGGAGGAAAACCACTTTCCCTTAATGGCCATCATCATAAACCTGGAAAACAGGAAATCGCGGAACCAGAAGGATAAGGTCATATGCCATCTGTTCCAGAATTCCTTTATGTCAATACTGACAAATGGCTTGCAAAAATTCTCTGGCGCCTTAATACCCAGGATATAGCTCGTTCCAATGGCCATAGCGCTGTAGCCCGCAAAATCAAAGAAGAGATAAACGCCGTAGCAGTAGCTGTATCCGATATACTCCAGCAGGCTCTGAGGATCCTGGAAAAAGACAACACCCTTGTGTGCGAGAATGGCAAGAATGAATTTGTAAATCACACCTGCCAAAAGCCTTAAAAGTCCGTCTCCCACCAGCTCCAGATATTCCTGTCTGTCTGGCGGATTCGCCGCATCCTTCAGATACCTCCTGCTCCTGTCAATGGGGCCGCAGCTAAAGGTGGAAAACAGCAAAAGGAAATCCGCAAAATCCAGCCACCTTACGTCTTTGATAATGCCATCGTAAATCTCGATTATCATCTGCAGGCTGCGGAAGGTCAGATAGGAAATTCCCAGAAACTGAAAAAGCCCAATCTCAAACCCAAGCCCGGCCTCCGAAAGCTTGCTGAGAACCAGCGGAAGCAAACTCCCTGCAAGGAACAGGCGGTAAAGCGCCGTACTTCTTTCCTCACCCTGCTGCCGCCGCAAAGAGAGGTAGCAGCGGATGAGAACAAATTCCAAAAGGAAAAAGGCGGCAAACGAAATGAGCTGTCCCCTGTTTGGCCATAAAACCAGCACAATAACCAGTGCGGAGGCCGCTGTCCGGTATTTCTGAAGCGGCTTTTCTAAAACCCCCAGGATTACCGCAGGTACAAAAATCAGAATCAGCAGCAGGAAAAACTGAATCCCTCCAAAGAACTCCATTATGCCAGTCCTCCCAGCTGTTTGCGGTCAACTTTGCCATTGTTATTCATAGGCAAGCTATCCATATGTATGATTTTCTTTGGTATCATATAGACCGGTAGCAACGCCTTCAACTTTTCCTTCATTTCCCTTGAGAACTGCAGACGGTTTTCCGGACGGATACTTCCCATTACAAAGGCTGTCAGGCTTTTCACCTTTCCATCTTTCACATTGGGAACTACCACTGCATGAGAAATATCATCAAGCTTTGTTATATTTTTTTCAATATCCTCAATTTCAATCCGATATCCGTTGAGCTTTACCTGCAGATCAATTCTGCCCTGATAAAAGAGATTTCCGTGCTTGTCTAAATAACCCTTATCCCCGGTGCGGTACGCCCGGCACGGCTTTCCATCCCTCATACTGGTAAAAAAGGCTTTTCGCGTCATCCCCTGCTGCCGGAAATATCCGGCGCTTACCGTATCTCCTGTAATGATAATCTCACCCGACTCTCCCGGTTTTGCAAGGCTTCCGTCTTTTTTGTGAATTTCCAAAACCGTGCCTGGCTTTGCCTTTCCTACAGGAAGCGGCTGTATCATATTAGCGAGCTCTCTGGTAATTGGAATTTCCGTAACAGCTACGGTGGATTCTGTTGGCCCATAGGTGTTCATAATGATCGCCCTGGGAAACCGATCCATCAGCTTGATGGCCGTTGCGTTTGTAAGCGTTTCACCGCAGAAGAGGAAAACCTCCAACTCCGACATCAGCTCCTGGTTGAATTCCCGGTCTGCCATGCACATATCCGCAAAGGAAGGAGTCGAAACCCACACCCTTGCCCCTGACTTGGAAAGAGCTGGTATCAGAGCCTTAAAATCCATTTGTGTCTTTTTGTCAAGCAGATATAAGGTACCTCCACTGGCAAGGCAGGTGTAAAGATCCATAACCGAAAGATCAAAGGAAAATGGCGCCTGATTGAGGAAAACCTGGCCCTGCTTTCTCTTCCTGCTGGTTCCAAGCCCCACGGACCAATCCAGATAATGATCCAGATTGCTTTCTGTAATTTCAACGCCCTTTGGCTGTCCGGTACTGCCTGATGTAAAGATGATATAAAACGTATCCTCCCCGGATACCCGGTATTGGGGGGCAATCGTCTCTTTTGTTTTTGCTACTATTTTCAGAGTTTCCTTTAGAGAAACGGTGCGTTTCAAATCCGCCTCTGTTTCCTCCAGTGCAAAGCTGATACAGGGGTTTACCATATCTGCAATAGTGCTTACCCGAGAATCAGGCATGGAAATATCCAGCGGACAATAAGGCCGGCCGGACTTTACAGCCGCAAGGAAACAGACGATCATAAAAGGAGCTTTATGTCCGTAAACGATGACAGGAGCTTTATTTTCTCCACAAGTTTTTTGAATATAAGCAGCAAGCCTGTCTGAATAATCGCCAAGCTGCTGATAAGTAAGATTTTGCTCTCCAAAACGGATCGCAGCCTTTTGCCCATGATTTTGGGTATAGAAATCCAACTGATTTAGAATCTTCATATTATTCACTTCCCCTCATTTCATTCAATCACACAATTGTGTCTGTATAGCACACTACCTCTATACGACAAATTCAGTTTACTACTAATCCTCCTCTCCTGTCAAGCTTTTACATGTTAAAGAATTTCTTAAGAGTTTCTTACACGTTTATGCGCAAGGAGAGTCCTATTGCTTTTGGCAGATAAAGCGATGATCAAAAAAGAACAGACACGCCAGCCTTAAAGCGCGCTTCTGTTCTTTTTCTAAATATCATGCGTTTTTCAATGCGCCTATCCTATCGTAAGGACAGCTCGAAAGTTTTCCAATCTATTGATCCAGATAAAAATAACCGTATCCGTAAAACTTTCCATTTTTTGGAGTTTCATTGTACCGATATTCCAACAGCTCACTTACGGAAACCAGCTGATATCCCTTCTTAATGAGCCATGGAACCATTTTTTCTACAGCCTCGGCCGTAGAATCATAAATGGAATGCATCAAGACGACCCTTCCATCCAGATTTTTTATACCTTTCATCACCTTCATTACACTTTTGGCATTTCTGCTCTTCCAGTCCAGAGTATCGACAGACCAAAGTACAATGGGAGCTTTTGCATGCTTTTCAAGAGCCTTGCAGTTATTTCCGTAAGGCGGCCTGAACACGGAGGCCTTCTGTCCACAGGCCTTTTCAAGAGCCCTGTTTGTCTTATCCACCTGGGATTTTACCTTTGCTGCTGAAAGTGTCTTCAGGTTCGGGTGGGACCAACTGTGACTTCCGATTTCCATGCCAAGCTCTGCTTCCCGCTTAACGACCTTGGGATAATTGGCTACATTCTGTCCCAGCTCAAAAAATGTAGCTGTTGCATCGTATTTTTCCAGGCAATCTAAAATCCGATTGCTGGTAGCCGGGTAAGGCCCGTCGTCAAAGGTGAGCGCAACCATAGGCTTATCCGGATCAATAGCCTTTACTTCAATCTTGTCACGGAGAATCCCCTCCAGCTCCGTATATTTTATTTCTGCAGAAACCATTCCTTTTTCCGCATTCACAACCGTACCTTTGTCAAAGTAAAAGGTGACTCCCGTGTCAGTCAGAACATATTTGTTGAAATTTTTCTCCGATCCGGCAAGATTTTTTTTGTACCCTTTGACTAAATCGTCTGGATAGTTCTTCTCAAAATAGTCGAGCATGTAAGCAGAACACTGTTTTTTGTATCCCGGATTAAAAACCTGGATAGAGGTCAGCGGCCGTCCCGTTTCAGTTGAAAAATTATACGTATGAACCTGCGAAGACACGGTCTCCATGTTTTTATCTTTTTCAGCTCTCTGTTCCTCGGAAAAAACGATTCCCACTGCATCCTTTTTCGTATGATAGGAATTATAGTCAAGCAGCAGAGCGACCTTTTCTTCCTTGCCGGTCTTCTTGTGCTTTTCCCGGAACTGCTTTTCCAAACTTCCTGTAATATCCCGGATATACGTATCCGTGATCTTCTCACCGGTTACCGGGTATTCCACAGCAGCAGAAAGAGGTGTTCCGTATTTTACTACGGTTTTCATCCTTCCTACGTCCTTTGTCGTACTTTCCTCTTCAAAATAAGAAGCCGCATAGGACTGAAAGCTTTTTTCATCCTTATACGAATCTCCGGACATCAGCGCTGCTATCACAATAACAGCAGTAAGCACCGCAACACCGCTGCACACCATTGCCAGAATTCTGTGCAGCCTTTTTTTGCGTTCTGCTCTTATTTTTCGGTTTTCCCTTCTCTTTTCCGCGTTTGTTTCTACCATATTTTCCCCCATGCAGTTCCTTCTTTTAACTGTAAAACTTCTATTTTATATACTATTTTTATAATATACCACAATTTTTCGACTCTAATCAGCTTTGCCGGCATGAATCGCCAAAAACTGCCTGAAAGCAGTCGGAATCGAAATACTTGCATCGATCTCAGGTTCCTCAATCCACTGAAAAGCGTCGGGCATAGCTTTGCATTCTATATAAAAGCACACCATATCCCAGCGGATGTGGCTGAAAATATGACTGCGCGTAACCTCTTTACAAAGTCTCTCGGGCCCGCATTCCCAAAGCTCCGCTGTTTTCAGCGCCTGCGCGGCATCCTGCTTTCCCTGCAGATTCGGGAGCTCCCACATTCCTGCCAGCAGTCCCTTTTTTTCCCGTTTACGCAAGGCAATGCGTCCGTTGCACTGCAGGACAAAGACAGTTCGCTCTTCTGCCATTCTGTCCTTTTTCCTGGTTTTTACCGGAAGCTCCATCTGTGTTCCATGCTTTTTTGCAAGACAAAGGCTTTTCACCGGGCAGAGCTCACATTTTGGCTTTCCCGCCGGCAGACAAACAGTTGCCCCCAGCTCCATCAGAGCTTGTGTAAATACCCCGCAGTCTGTTTTGGGATAAACTTCTTCCAGCTTTTGCTTTACTGACTTTTTGACAGCTGGTTTTAAAATGTCGTCATAGCTTTCCGTCAGTCTGGAAATGACCCGCAGAACGTTTCCATCCACGGCTGCCACCGGCTCGTCAAAACAGGTAGAGGCAATGGCTCCCGCTGTATACTCGCCGATGCCCGGCAGTTTTAGTATTTCACTGTATTCGGAAGGAAATACGCCGTTATACTCGGATATCAGAAGCTTTGCAGCCTTTTGCAGATTCTTTGCCCGATTGTAGTAGCCAAGGCCTTCCCACAGTTTCAACAGCCGTTCTTCCTCTGCCTCTGCCAGAGCCTGAATATCCGGAAGCTCCCTCAGAAAGCGGAGATAATAGCCCCTGACTGCCTCGACCCTCGTCTGCTGCAGCATAATTTCCGAGATCCAGACGTGATACGGCTCTCTGTCCTCCCTCCAGGGAAGCTCTCTGGCATTTTCCAAAAACCAGGGACTCAGAAGTCCTGGAAGCTCTTTATAAATTTGCTCCTGTTTGTTCATGGCTGTGTCTAGTCGTCAAATAGAGGCGTGGAAAAATACCGCTCCGCTGTATCGGGCAGAACCGTAACTACCGTCTTTCCCTCTCCCAGCTTTTCCGCCAGTTTTAAAGCAGCGGCTACATTGGTTCCGCTGGAAATACCGCACATAAGACCTTCCATGCTTGCCAGTTTCTTTGCAGTATCAATGGCCTCTTCATCGGTTACAATATAAATGTCATCGTAAATTTCTTTGTTGAGAATTTCCGGTATTACGCCATCGCCGATGCCCATCTGAAGATGGGTTCCAATATCTCCGCCTGCCAGAATAGCCGCATTTTCCGGCTCTACTGCCCAGATTTCCATTCCTGGATTCTGTGCCTTCAGCACTTCCCCGATACCGGTTATGGTTCCGCCTGTGCCGATGCCGGAACAAAATCCATGAATATCGCCTTCCACCTGCTCCATAATTTCAAGAGCTGTGTGGTGGCGGTGAGCCATTGGGTTGTTCTCGTTTTCAAACTGCTGAGGAACGAACACCTTCGGATCTTCCTTTTCCATCCGCAAAGCCGTCTGCAGACATTCGTCAATACAATCGCCGATGTTTCCTTCATCGTGGATTAGGATTACTTCGGCACCATAGTGGCGTACCAGCTTTCTTCGCTCCTCACTGACGGAGTCCGGCATAATGATGATAGTCCGGTAGCCCTTTACTGCCCCTGTAAGGGCAAGGCCGATGCCCTGGTTGCCACTGGTAGGCTCTACAATAATGGAGTCCGGATTAATGAGTCCCTGCTTTTCCGCTTCCAGCAGCATATTGTAGGCAGTTCTCGTTTTAATGGAACCTCCCACATTAAGTCCTTCGAATTTTACAAGAACCTCCGCGCTGCCCGGCGAACTCATTCTGTTGAGGCGAATCATGGGGGTATGGCCGATTGCCGCTAATACATTGTCATAGATCATTTAATTTCTTCTTTCCTTTTCATATATTCTAATATAAGCATTGCACGTCTTCTATAATACCACTTTCTTCGGTTTTTTTGTAGATTTATTTAAAATTCAATTCTGCTTCCGCCGGATTTTTCTTTTTTTACTACGATCTTGCAGTCGATTCGTTCTTTCAGCTCTGCTACGTGAGAAATAATTCCCACCAGCCGGTCGCCCTCAGTCAGCCTTGCCAGAGCCGCAACAGCCTGCTGCAGAGATTCCTCATCCAGAGAGCCAAAGCCTTCATCTACAAACATGGTATCCAGACGGATTCCTCCTGCAGAAGACTGGATTTCATCGGATAGCCCCAGTGCCAGGGACAGGGAAGCTTTGAAGGCTTCACCGCCGGAAAGGGTTTTGACGCTTCGCTCCGTTCCGTTGTAATGATCGATTACATCCAGTTCAAGGCCGCTCTGGCTGCGATAATTTCCCGACTGGCTGCTGCGTTTCAGCTCGTACTGGCCGCCTGACATGATCATAAAGCGGGTATTGGCCCTGGCAAGTATACGGTCAAAATAAGTCATCTGTACATACGTTTCCAGCATGATTTTTTCTTTGCCTGCCAGATTTCCGTTTGCCGTGTCAGACAGGGCTTTTACCTGAGCCCATTCCTGCCGGATTGCTTTAAGGCTCTCCATCTGCAGGTTTAACTTTTTCAGGGCGCTTTCGTTGTGATCCATGCGGGAAGCAAGTTTTCTCAAGTTTCTGGAAAGATGGTCGCTTTTGTCCTTGAGCGTTTTTTGTTTTTCCAGCTCTTTTTGAAGCTCCGCCTCTTCACCTTCCTCTGCCTGCGCTTTTAACGCGCGGATGCTTCCTTCCAACGCTGCTTCTTTTTCCTTGCAGCTGCTCAAAGCCTGTTCTGCCTTACGGCAGTTTTGCTCAATTTGGGCTTTTTCCGTCTCCATCCTTTTGATTTCCGCCTCCGCTTCCTCTTTGCTTGCAAAGGTAAGAAGCGTTTCGTATTTTTGCACTTCCCTGCTGCTGTTTTTTATGCCTGCAGCAAGAGAGGCCAGCTCTTTTTCTGTATCAGAGATACGTTTTTTAGAAAGCTCCAGCTTGTGTTCCTCTTGAGGAATGCTTTGCTCCAGCTCTTTTTGGCGCTCCAGTCTCTGGGAAAGCTCTGCCTGATCCTTTGATAGGTCAACAAGGCAGTCCTCTTCCTTGCTGAACAGTTCTGCAAGTGTTTCGTTTATTGCCGGAAGTTCCGGCTCTTCGGTTCCTGTTTTTTGTATGACAGCTTCGGTAAAAAATGCTCTCATTGCTGAACGGATCTCCTTTCGCTGGCTTTCCTCCTTTCCTCTCAATTCCCCTGCCTTTGCACTAGCTTCCTCCTGCTGCTCTCCGGCTTTCTCCCAGGCCTTTTTTGCTTTGCTGATCTGAGCTTTGGTAGGCGCTCCCTCTTCTAGTGCAGCGGGAGCCGGGTGCTGGGTGGATCCACAGACCGGGCAGGGTACTCCTGCCTTCAGTTCTCCCGCTAAGATGCCCGCCTGCTGATTTAAAAAGGCCCTGTTTTTTTCATTATAAACCGCCTGCAATTCCTGGGCTTTTTGGGATGCCTTTTGGTAGGCCTCTATGGTTTCAAAAAGCTCCATGCTGGTTTCTTCCCAGCAGCTTATCTGCTGCCTGAGGCGCTGCAGCTCCTGCTGACGCTCCTTGCATTTTTGGATCTGCTGTCTGAGCCGCTCCATCTGCAGCGGGGTGTCTTTTAAGCCTTCCTGTTCCGCCTTTTGTTTTTCAATTTCACGGCTGGTATTTTTGAGCTCTTCTTCGGTTTTTTTCAGAATGCGCTCTTTTTTCTTTCGATCTTTTTTACTGCTTTCCAGCTGCTTTTTTATCTGATCTAGTTCCTCATAGCCGGAAAGCCTCGCCTTTTCCTCTGCCGCGCGCTTTTCCAGTTCTTCCTTTTCAGGCAGCCTCTGTCTTGCCTGTTCCAATGCCGCCTGTGCGCCCGCCTGTTCTCTCCGCTCCTGCTCAAGGTCTATCTCCGCCTTTTTCAGCTCTTTTTTTGCTTTTTCACGAGCCTCGGCTTTCCCGATGACGCGGCTTACTGCAGCCAACTCCTGTCCTGCTTTTCCCGCCTCAGCTTCCAGTCTTTCGTAATCCAGCCTGTCCTTCTTTGCCATGTCCCTCAGAAAATCCGGCATTTCTTCCTCCGGCCGCTCTGTATCTGCCTGATAATCTTCCCGATACAGGATATCTCCCAGGTACTGGCGGATGCTCTGCTCCGTTTCCCGGCGCTGCTTTTCCAGCTGACTGTAAGCGTATTTTAATCTGTTTTGCAAAATTTCATAGCGTCCGGTTTTGAAAATCCGCTGGAAAATCTCCTTTCGCTCCTCGGTCTTTGCCAGAAGAAGGCGCAGAAATTCCCCCTGGGCAATCATGGCGATGCGAGTAAACTGAGAGCAGTCAATTCCCAGGATCTCTTCAATCGCAGCTGTCACATCCCTTGTCTTTGTCAAAATTGTTCCATCCGGATACTGCAGCCATGCATCGGCCTTCTGGGTAGTCATTCCTGCTCCGCGTTTTGCGGGGCGAAGATATTCCGGATTTCTTCTCACTGTGTAGAGCTTCCCGGCATATTCGAAGGTCAGCTCAACAAAGGTGTCTCTGTCCGGCCCGGCGTATTTGCTGCGGAGCATGCCGGCCTCCCGTATATTGCCGCTGGCCTGTCCGTAAAGCGCATATGTAATGGCATCAAAGATGGTGGTTTTTCCAGAGCCAGTATCGCCTGTGATGAGGTAAATTCCCTTTTTCCCTAGCTTGTCCATGTTAAGGACTGTTTCTTCCGCATATGGCCCAAAGGCTGAAATAATCAAGGTTACAGGTCTCATACTTCTTCCTCCCATATATCGCTTATGAGTTTTGCCGTGAGTTCCGCCTGCTGCTGGCTCATTTCCCCGCCGTTTTGTCTTTTATAAAAATCTGCAAAGAGCTCTGCAGGAGATTCGCTACGCACTTGTTCCTCCAAAATCAGCTCTCTACTGCCACGGGTCCTTTTGTTGTCGTACTCCAGTTTCATCAGGTTGGGATAAATGGTTCTCAGCCTGCTGACCGCATCGGGGATATCCTCTTCATCTGTCAGGGTGATGTGGAAATAATCTTCCCGGTTCCAGGTTTCATAAAAGGTTCGGTTTGTTACTTCCATATAGGTTCCTCTGATTTTTTTCATATCCCGCAGCGGCTGAAGCGGCTCTGTACTTATGGTGATGTTTCCTTTTTCTCTCAGCTCCAGAATGGTAACGGATTTTGTATGATCTGCTTCGGAAAAGGAATATTTTAAAGGTGTTCCGCAGTAGCGGATATGCGATGCTCCCGCCTGCTGGGGGCCGTGAAGGTGTCCTAATGCCACATAATCAAAAGGTTCAAATACTGCGGCATCCACGTTATCGCTTCCCCCGATGGAACGTTCTTCGGATTCGCAGCGGGACGAGCCCGTGACGAATTGGTGGGTCAGCAGGATATTCCTCTGATCCGCAGGGATATCCATGGCCTGAACAGCAGCAGATACGGCCTCCGTATAGGATCCCGTTTCTTCCTCCGAAAAGATGGATTTTATCTGCGCTGGCTTTATGAATGGGAGCATGAAAATATTCACGGTTCCCCATTGGTCTGTCAAGGCGATGGGATGGATGCTCCCGCTGTATACAGGGGAAACATAGATCCTGCTTTTTTCTATGATCCTTGAGGCAAAAGCCAGCCGCTCGGCAGAATCATGGTTTCCGCTGATAATAAAAACAGGTGTCCCCCTTTCAGCCAGGGCTGATAAAAATTCGTCAAACACCTGGACTGCCTCTGCCGAGGGTACGGTCTTGTCGTAAATATCGCCTGCTATAAGGATGCCGTCCGGTTCCTGGTGATCTATAATTTCAAGAATCTGCTTTAAAATATAAATCTGATCTTCAATCATGGAAAACTCGTTTACCCGCTTTCCAATATGAAGATCAGACAAATGAATCAGCTTCATAAGTTCCTCTTTCCTGATGCACACTAACGCCTTTTCCTGATAAATTTGAATCTTCTCTTTCAAATTTATTTCTCGCAAGTTGTGCTTTTTTCCTTGGTAAAAATTGCAGAGGGGCAGGAAAAACTCGTGCCCCTTGCCCTTTATTATACAGGAAAGTTGCCTTTCTGGCGATGGTTTGTGAAAAGATTTTTGTCGCGTTTTGATGAATTGATTAGATGGATTGATTATTTGTTCGCCTGCAGAATTCTTCTGTTTGGAAGGCCCTGCCCTGAAATGGAATTTGCCGCCGCGCCTGACTGGTTTGTTACTCCGGGAGCATCCTCCGTGCCGCCTGAGGAAGGTGACGCTACATTAAACGGTTCAAAGGGGTTTGGACGGTAATTATAGTAAATGTACATTGTTTTAATTCCGTAAATATCGATCACCTGGACATTTCCGGTAGGAGCTTCCTGCAGGAGAATGTAGTTGATCCCCACGCCAATGAGAAATCCTTCCTGGGTATCCAGCGTATTAGAGCCCATCAGCTGCTCGATTCTTACATATCTTCCGATCTGAGTACGATAAAACCCGTTTACATACTGAACCGCATTATAATCCAGAATTTCCTGATATCCAGGAGGGAGCAGCGGATTGGCCGGTACTGTGAAGGTCGGTGTGTCGGGAATCAGTTCAGGCGTCATTCCTGACTGGGGCTGTGTTTCCGGTGTCAGCAGCTGCCCGCCTGTATCGTTTCCCCCATCCGGTGACATGACATCTGTAATGTCTTCTGAGGGAAGAACTGGTGCAACAGTCGTACCATCTGGTGCGCCGCTTTGCTCCGGCGCCTGATTGTATGGGGAGGACCCCGGACTTACAACCTGGTTCTTTTTGATTTTTTCAATGCGCCCTAAGGCGATATCGGAATTGCATGGTGCCATAAAATTACCTCACTTTTAAGTATTTGCATAATGGGATGTAGGGATGTAAAAGCAGTGAGCGCCCACCCGATTATGGATGACTCCCACATTGGTCGGGAAATAGGGCGGACAGTTATCACTGTAGGGATTAAAGAAAAACAGTGAATGATCGACTCCCTGCAGCCTCCCTCCGGCCATAGCCCAGTCTACGATTTCGTAATGCTCGTCTGTAGGTATCATATTGTATACGTTCTGCGGGTTGTATCTGCCGCCTACTGTCTCACGCATGCATACGAACTGGCCTGGCTGGGTAATGATCTTTCTTATGTCTCCGCCCTGACTGACCCGGGAAAATTCTCCATAGTCGATGGTCACCCGATTCATGATGACTGTAGCTACTGCGCGCATTCCATCATCCCCCTCCCCCCCTGCCTCGCATTGGATGAGCCGCGCAAACAGCTCTCGCGTATCTAATGCCATAAATTTCACCTCTGATTTTTATAAGGTTTTTTACTACAGTCAGTATATGCGGGGGCGGGGGGATGTGTGCGGGGGGAAAGGAGTCTGAGGTTAAAGGGTTTTAACCTTGCAAAAAATCCTCTTCTACGATAAGGGAAGCTAATTTTATCGTGTGTACCGCAGGGTGCTGTGGTATAATCGTTATATCAAGCGGCAAACAAACAGCAGCAGATGAAGGGAAAGGAGCACGGGATGACAAGAGCTATTGGGATCGGAGGGCAGGATTTTGAAACCATCCGAATCGAAAATACCTTTTATATTGATAAAACGAACTTCATCGAGCAGTGGTGGGAAAGCAAAGACAGCGTGACCCTCATTACCCGCCCGAGACGCTTTGGGAAAACTCTGAACATGAGTATGATGGAACAATTTTTTTCCATTCATTATGCGGGAAGAAGCGACCTCTTTGAGGGCCTTTCCATTTGGGAGCATGAAAAGTATCGGAATCTGCAAGGGACATATCCGGTCATCAGTTTATCCTTTGCCAATGTAAAAGAATCCACCTTTGCCGGCGCGCGAAAAAAATCGGAAGAATCCTTGCGGCCCTCTATACGAAGTACAACTTTCTAACAGAGGGAGACTGCCTAAACGAAGGAGAAAAGGAACTATATGCAAAAACGGAAAATGCAGAGCTGGACGATATTGATCTGGGCCTGGCCTTGAACCAGCTGTCCAGTTATTTCGCACGCTATTACAGAAAAAAGTGATGATCCTGCTGGATGAATACGACACACCCATGCAGGAAGCCTATATGAGCGGGTATTGGGAAGAAATGGGTGGCTTTATGCGAAACCTGTTTAATTCTACCTTTAAAACCAACCCGAGCCTGTACCGGGCACTGATGACAGGCATCACCAGAGTGAGCAAGGAATCCATATTTTCCGACTTCAACAACCCGGAAATTGTCACCGCCACTTCTGAAAAATACGAGGAATGCTTTGGCTTTACCGAAGAAGAGGTCTTTGGGGCTCTGGATGAACCCATCGTCTATGATCAGCTGGACGGTGACGAACAGGCGGTATGGAGCCTGCTGCTGGCCAGCGGATACTTGAAATTCCGCATATCTGAAGGCAAAATGGAAACAGACGCATTCACAGAGCCATTTTATGAGCTGAGTCTGACCAACCTGGAAGTGCGGAAGATGTTTCAGCGCATCGTAAAAGGGTGGTTCCGAAAAAACCGATCCGATTATAACCGGTTTATTACGGCTCTGCTGGCGGGAGATGTAAAGGCGATGAACCACTATATGAATCATGTGGCCCTGAAAACCTTCAGCTATTTTGACACAGGGAAAAGTCCATCCGCCTCAGAACCGGAACGCTTCTATCATGGGTTCGTTCTGGGGCTGATGGTAGAGCTCGCGGACCGCTACACGATTACATCGAATCGTGAGAGCGGCTTTGGCCGCTACGATGTGATGCTGGAACCGAAAAACAAGGAGGACGATGGAATCCTGCTGGAATTCAAAGTCCACGGGCCGGAGGATGAAAAGGGTTTGGAAGAAACGGCACAGGCAGCCCTCGTCCAGATTCAGGAAAAAGAATATGCGGCAGCCCTGGCGGAAAAAGGCATCCGGTCAGAAAAAATTCGCAGCTATGGATTTGCCTTTGAGTGGAAGAAAGTGCTCATCCGGGCAGGCTGTGCATGAGAGAAGGAGTGCGGAAAGGAATCCCTGATGTTCGCCCTGCCCAGAGGCCACCGATATGCCCGCCGCAAGAGCCTGTCTTTTGCTGAAATGAACGGTGAAAATATGCTCCTTATGCCGGATATCGGCTTTTGGAATTTTGTCTGCAGGGACAAGATGCCGGACTTCCCGCTTCCTGGCGCAGAGCGACCGCTTCAGATACGGATTCGTCTTGAAAGTGGAATTAAAGAGGCTTCTCATAAAGCCGCTCATTCTTATAAAATGCATACTACAATTGGGCTTAATTTAACAGGGGTTCTGATTTTGGTTGCTGGAAATGGGTAGGGGAAAAGCCCTGCAGGTGCGCGGTTTTGGTCCAGCTGAGAGGCAGTTTTTTCGCTTTGAATTTCCTTATGTATTGCTTTCAAGTAACGCTTTAGAAACTTTCCGAGTAATACTGTTTATATTTTCCATTGCCTTTTGATGCTCATTCCCATCTTCTGTTAAATCCGAAATCATAATACTGAGCGCGATGGAATGCCCGTTTCGTGTAATGATTGCAGTATCGTTTTCACACGCTGTATAAGACGCTTCCAGATTGCTGACTGATGCATTTGCTGCGCCTGCTGCAATTCCTTTTTTCAAACTTGCATTTGTAGAAAGCAAATCCAGTACTTCCTGAGCAAAAGCGTCGCCTTTTTGAGCTGCTTGATAAATGTTGGCTATGCTTTTTCCCGTATCGTGTGCAGATGTCTGGTTAGGCCCTGTAGATGTATGATTTCCAATATCTCCATTGAAGCGATTAATAACGGTATCCGTATATCCCTGCTGTTTTACATATTCGGAAACGAGATCCAGGCTCTGGGCAAAATCACCTGTAATCAAGGTTACTAATTTATGGCTTGCCGGTTCATCTCCGCCTGCAGCACGCTTTATCGTATTCATCAGTTCTGCTGTACGCTGCATACTGCCAGTTCTAACAGCCTCTACAATGTATTCCAGAACAAAAATACGGCCGGACTGGCCTGCCCTCATGCTTTGGGAATGATACGCATATTCCTGGCCATCGTTCAGATCTGCGTAGTATACAGATATGGTACGGCTAACACCGCTGCTTTGAATGTATGTCTGCAGATCGGACTGTAATTCTCTGTGCTTATCTTTTTCCTTAGCCTTTGTATTTTTTTCAGGTTGTTTTTCCGTAGTTGATACGGTTTCTTTTACCGGCGTATCCTCTTTTTTCTCTGTATCTTTGTGCAGAAAAATCCATGCTCCAATGGCAACGATCACAGCTACTGCTACAAGTACAATCGCCACGATTCCCGCTTTTCTGCTTCCTGACTGTGATATTTGCTTCTGTTTTAAATTCCACATATCCGAGCCGCAGGAGATGCAGTACTGCGCATCTTTCTCATTTTCTGCTCCGCAAAAAGGGCAAATAGAACCATACTCTTCCTGAAGGGATGGTTGCAGGCTTTGTGCTCTGCTCCACAGAATGGACAAAATGCAGAGTTATCCGGAATCATACTTTTACAATTTTGACACAGCATTTCATTTCTCCTATAATTTCTCTCCACAATTAATGCAGAAGACCTGGCCTTCTTTTATCTCTGCTCCGCATGCGCGGCAAGTCAGTGGAGTTTCATTGAGTGTCATTCCTTCAGCCTCTTCCCCGGATATTAATTCCGTTATGTCTGATACATCTGTTTCCTCCGATTGCTCCATGCTCTTCTTTTCCGGCTCTGGCTTTGAAGGTCTTATCTGCTCCACTTTTGTCCCGCAATTAATACAAAACAGCTGGTTTTCTTTGAGTCCTGCTCCACAATTTGGGCAGGTCGCAGTAACCATAGGATCTGGCTGAGGCTTGAGGGGTTGTATTTGAGGCGGCTGCTCCAAAGCCATATGGTTTGTATTCTGCTGCAAATTGGTTCCGCAATGGTTACAAAATACAGAATCTGCCGGAATTTGCGCTCTGCAATTCGGACAGCTGATGGAATTGCTCCCCGCTGACTGCATACGTCTCAGTTCTTCCAGCTTCATCTGTAAATTGCAAAGCTGGTTGTAAAGCGCTCCATATTCTGCAGGCATGGATCCGGACTGCAGCTCCATAACAAACTTCTTTCCGATTTCCCCATATACTGTCTGGATTTTTTGTTCCAGCTCATTCATTTCTCCTGCAATCCTTGCGGATTCTGTGAGTTCTTTTGTTTTTTGTACTGCATTCCTGCTTAACTGTGTAAGCTTTCTATCCATTTCATCTAAAAAAGCCATTATTCCGTTCCTTTCTCTCTGCGTATTACATCAATTTCCGATGGGCGTTTGCTTTTGTAAAGAGCATCGCAGTGATTACGATACTTAACAATACGGTCCAGCCTGCAATCGATCCATAAGGCGCAAATGTGCGGTATGCGATCATAGAACCTGCTTCCATAGATAGATCATCGCAAACCCAGTTTCCTATTTTCATTACAACTGCAATCAGAAATAGAATCACACCTACGCTGATTACATAGTGCTTTTTCAACAATTCTATGCATCCGATTACTTCCAGTGCTAAAATCAAAGCAACTGGCAGCCAATATAAAACGAGACAGATTACTTTTTCCGCACCCTCCAGCCAGTCGGCAGTAAGCTTTGTACCTTCAAAATTTGCAAAGGCCTGCGCAAGCCATAAAACCGCAATCAACACCATACATACGACTATTGCAATTTCAAAGATAGAGAAATTCCTTAAACTTATATTACCTGTCGCCTGCCTTGAATACATTCCTGGATCCTGCTGTATCTGTTCTTTATAAGGTGCCATTTGTCCAACAGGAATTCTTGCTCCACAGTACTGGCAAAAATTTGTCCCTGCTGGTATTTCCTTTCCGCAATTCTGGCAAAACATATCCTTTTTCCTTTCACGCTCATAACATTATATAGAATCCTTTGCAGGCAAAATGCTTATGATACTTTCACCTGTAATTCCATCTTCTACTCCATATAAAATAATTCTTGTTCCATCATCAAACTCTCCATAGTAGTCATTCTCTCCTTCTCCTCCAGCATCTAAGGGAATTCCGCATTGAGATTCAAAATCTTTTATTGGTATTGCAGAATCCCCCACTCCCTCCAGAAGCTGTGAGGCCGGGCCGCTGATACCTGTACACAGATCTTCTGTCTCCAATGCATCTGGCACTACTTGGAAATATACTATTACATCCTTATAGTCTTCTTTAAAAGAGAACCCTTCTCCTCCATTCCAATATTCACCGGAATCGGACAGCTGGCCAAACGTTTCCTCAATTACGGATCTTTTCTCATTCAGGCACTGAGCAAGTTTTCCCGGTTTGATAGCCGAATCCGTCGAATCGCTGCCGCTGTTTTGGCGATCCCGTATTCCGGTAAAATCTTCTATGAGCATTTCCATGACAGGATGTTCATTTTCACTGTCATACTCTCCATTTTGCTTTCGTTCCATATTGGAAATACCATACTCTGAATCATTATCCGCGTCATATCCTTTTACCTGGATGTCCGCGTCAATGCCATCATCTCTAGACAGCTCCACTTTATCCTCCATCCCAAAATCGGATAAAGACTCTTTTGCTGCATCAACACCCTGTTTCAGCCGTTTTTCTAATTCTAACGCCTCTGCTTCGGCATCGGCATATTCCCCGTCTTTCCATGAAAAAACAGTGTCGCCATTGATGGTCAGGCTGGAATCGCCCCTGTAGTATGAGGACTTTATCCTGGCAAGCTCCTTTATTTTTTGATTTATTTCATACACCCTCAATATTGTGCCGAATGAACTGTATCCCTGCCCGGCGCCATAGGACCAAATGGCCAAATAAAACTTGCCCTTATGCTTTTTCAGAAAAACTTCTGTAATACTGTCCCCATAAGACACATACTCACCCTGCGTATCGTCCGTCTCTTTGGAAGTAAGCTCATCCATTTTTACAGTTTGTCCTTCCTTCATTCCATATAGCGCAATCCTCACATCGGTTGTATGATAGCTCTGAGAAGCAGTCGTAATCATTTCATCCGTACCATCTCCGTTCAGATCTCCATTCCATGCGCTAATCATCCCCAGTTTATTGATGCCATCATCTGTAAACTCTCCTATATCGGCGAGCCCTTCTTTGGGAATCAGTGTTTCATCCAAATATATCCGATAGGGCTCGGTCGCGTTTATAGCTGCCAGCTTCTTTTTTACCTTTTTTCCGGAGGTCTTCTTTTCACCCTGCTTTAGAATGTTTACAGCCTCCTCATTTCTTCCCTGCTTTGTATATAAATCCGCCAGCTGAATATAAGGTTCCTCTTTTTTAGGGTCGATTTTGATAGCGTCAAGGTATGCGGCTTCGGCCTTCTGATATTCCATTTCCTGCAGGTATTTATCAGCTGTTTCCATCTTTCCACTGTATCTGCTTGCCTTTTGCCCATTGTAGACTACAAGTGCTACAATACAGATAATGACCGCTGCCAGAGCAATGGCACCTCCGATGATGATCTGTCTTCTTCGATTTTGTTCCTGTACTTTCTTTTTTTGTTCTTCTGGCTGTTCCTGTGTTTCTGCGCTGTCACCTTCCGCTATATCATTCTCTAAAGGTTCTTCCTGCGGTATTTTCTGACCGCACTTTTGGCAGAACTTTGCGTTATCCGGATTTTCCGCACCACATTTTATACAAAACATAGGTTACCACCTACTTTCTTCTACTTTGATCCGCTCTATATTAGTTTTTTCAATTTTGCTGAGACTTTCTTCTGAAAATGCATCTGGAGAAATTGTTCCTTCATACCAGCTTTTTGATGAAAAGTAAGTTGCCAGCTCTGGATCATTGAAAATCCGCCCATTCCTTATTCAACGACTGTAACTCCTGCGGACTGATATATCTCCTGTCGCTTCCCTCCAGAACATACTCGGACAAGCTGCGATTCATTTCTACCTGCACCGGAGCCTCGGTAGTTTCACAAGTTGCTGTTTTCTGTAGCAGGTTGAAGGTACTTTCTGTTTCCTCCCTTGGTTCTTTTACCTCTGTTCTGTCTGCAGGCTCTGAGCTTTCTGCAGTATAAGTTCCCATAACCCTTGAATGGTTCCAAATAAAAAAACTTATTACCACTACTAACAGGACTGCGATAAATATAAGTATTAAGGTGATCACTTTATTTTTTCCATTTTGTAAAGCATTTCCGCAGACTGAGCAAAATGCTACGTTCTCACCAACTTTAGCACCGCAATTCGGACATTTTTTCATGCTTACCGCCTTTCATCAATTAAACCGGAGCTCCACAGTTCCCACAAAATACTGCGTCTTCACCCAATTCCTCTCCGCATTTACTACATATCTTTGAACCTGCTGGCGAAGCATTTTGTTCTATTGTTGGCATTCCGCATACAGGACAAAACCGGGCATTATCAGGAATTGCTGTGCCGCACCCTCTGCATGTTTGCGGGAAGGGGATAGGATTGCTGTTTATATCTTCTGCGATAGAATTAGCATCTGCTTGCTGCTTTTTAACCAACGTTGTGATTTTATCAAAAATAGGAAGCAACTGTGGAAGTGGATCTTCAAAAGCACCTTCATAATATGCCTTCCCCAATTCCCAATAGAGTTTATCCAGATCGGCGGTTTCCGCTGCTTCGTTTTCGATTTCTGTATTTACAAAAACAGTTTTGTTTGTTTCGTCCATGTTCTATTTTCTCCTTTTTGTCATACAAGCTGAAATATAGATTTTTTATCTTTAAACATAATCACGGTTCCCCTGGGCAGACAATATATTCGGTCTTTCCCCAATGGTTGGCCGCTCTTTAGAAAAACGCTCTCTGTACATAGCGGCTTTAATTGATATTCCTTCATGATAGTGTCATAATGAATACTGCAATATCCGGCTCCATCCAATGAGTACTCCAATACAACATCACAAATCTGTTCATCTATACCGATCACCAGCTGTTCATCTTTGTCCAAAAGCCGAATTTTTCCTTTAAACATGCCACTGCTGCCTGCCAATCCTCCAAAAAAAGGCTGAACAGAAAGTTCATCTGCAGGCGGTGCCGGATAGGAATTTTCCTGGTTTTTATAGCGTGGAATTGCTGTTTCCTTCAAAGTTATTTGCCTCTTTGCCTCACCGCCAACCAACTCAGGAGATCGCCGCACTGCAGCTCCGATTTCTTCAGGGAGGATCTGGCTCATAGATCTGAAATTGCTCTTTGTATTGAAAACCTGCTCTCCCTTTAAGAAGCCAAACAGGGATATGGCAACAATGAGAAGATGTAAAATACACCAATATGCAACAGTTCCCCCAACTCTTTCAATTTCCATACCCATTGATAAAAAGGAAATCGCTTTATTAATCAGAGAAATCGTGCTGCTGATTTTATCATAAAAAATGAATCCTAAAACGTTGTTGACCAGGGTTCCCGCAAGGCCAACAGTAAAAGCAATCTTTCCTTTAATCACAAAAAGAAGGATGCATTCGATTGCCGGCAAAACAAACAGTATCAGCCCAAATATAAAATAAGAATTCATTTCCCCGCTGATCAACTCGGAGGATGTACCGAACTCATCCATCAGCTCTTTAATATCGGACGATGTTCCTACCATATCAAAAAGTGAAATGCTGATATCACTAAACTGAACAATCGGAAAAACAAAAGTAAACATGGTCAAAAGCAGCAATATGCCTGTTCCTATTTTTATTTTTAAAATTCGATTCATGATTCTACTCCTCTTTTTCTATCTCCTGCAGCATTTTCTTCCTTTGTTTTTTCCAGTTCTTTTCCATGATACAAAGCAATATGACGCATGCTGCCGTACCTGCAATACCAGTACCTAGCAGAACCATACCTGTTGTAATGTCCATTATAGCCAACCTCCTTGCCGCAGCTGCGTCTTTACATCTGCCAAAAGATCCATTTCCGCATCTGTGTTGTTATCTTTCATCTGGGCATAGTACATGCTCTCTGCCTGATCGCAATGTATGCTGAACTGATTATAATCCCTGTCTTCCTGCGGCAGCAGATTCTGCCATTCTACTTCTAAAAATGCGTAGCGTTTATGAATATTGTAATCTGCTCCATACAGTTCCTCCATTGTTTGAAGCGTATCTGCCACTTGCATCAGATTGTTCTGTTTCTGATACAGGATTGCCAGGGTATCGTAGTCTTCATAAGCCGCCCAATTGTTGTCTATGATTTCCTGGAGCAGCCGGATTGCCTCAGAATGATACATTGGATCCCCAGTTTCATCTGCCAAATTGATATCCGCCTGAACCAGCTTTTCCAAGATAACCATTTGATTTTGCTTTGGAAGCGTTTTCCTTGCCTCAAGCAGAACGCGGCGCTCTTCCTGCAGCTCATACTGCTCTTCATAGATTTTGCTCTCCATCATAAAAGCCCGCATCTGCATATAGGAATCTGATGTATTCTCCCTGCACCTCTGGAATTCACCGAGGGCCTGCTGTTTTTCATTAAGGGCCATATGGATCTCGCCTTTTGTATAATGAATAGATCCATCATCCAAGCCATATGTTTCTGCATCATTTAAAATCTCTTTTGCCTTTTTCTCCTGTCCATTTCTGGCCAAAGCAACTGCATAATCCCTGTAATATTGATTATCAAAGGCTCCCAATCCAATTGCCGCTTCATAATCCTTTACTGCCTCTTCTGTATCGCCCAGTTCCATACTGGAAAGCCCCTTGAGGGCGTATACATCCACCATGCGCTCTCTGTTTTCTCTTACTTTTTTATTCTCAATAATCTGTTTGTCGATAAAGTCTGAACAGCTCATATACTGACCCTGCAGGTAAAGAGAATACGCATTTTGGTAATAGGCCTCCAGTTCTGAGGGAATTTTCTCCTTTGCATCTTTAAAAAGTCCTTCCGCCTTACGGAACTCCCTGTTATCAATGCAGGCGATCTGTTCACCGACAATTTCGTTGTAATCGTTATACTTCTCACCTCGTATAGAAGTAAAGCCGTAAGCTCCCAGACAGAGAAACCCTATGAGAAAAGCGCAAAGAAGTCCGGTATAAATCTGCTGTCTCCGTACCAATTGCCTGTACCGCTTATCCCTTTTAGGAATTGCCTTTAAAGCCTGAAACATCTTCAGCGCACTTTCATAACGCTGCTCCGGCTCTACATGGGTGGCTTTTTCAATGACGTTCGCAAAAGGCTCTCCAAGAAGCTGTGCCAGCTCTCCAAAATCCATGTCCTGCTGATAACCCGGCCTTTTTCGCCCCATGGCCAAATGATATAAAGTCGCACCGACGCTGTAGATATCCGATTTTTCATTGATTACATAGCGGCTGCTGCCTTTTCTTCTCCTGCTGGTAACGGCTAAATACTGCTCCGGCGAAGTGTATCCATCCGTATATCCCAGAACCGTATTCTCATCTAGATAAAAGGAAATATTAAAATCTATGAGGCAGATATCACCCTCCGGTGAAAGCATAATATTGGCAGGCTTAATATCGCCGTGGATAATCGGGATCTTCTGCGTATGTAAATAATTGAGCGCACTGCATATCTGCATCCCCCATTTGAGAAGCTCCTGCCGTGAGAAACGCGGTCCTTCTTTCAACAGCTGCAAAAAGGATTTTCCCTCAATGAAGCTCATAACCGTGTAAACCTCATCCTCTGTCTCAATAAAGTCCAACACCTGCGGCAGATAGGAATGCTTGAGGTTCTTTAGAATGTCCACCTCTTTTCGTCTGTCTAGTGAGGAATTTTTCGGATTGTTGAGCCGTTTCAGGACAACCATCTGCTCCAGTCTGTTATGATAGGCCTTAAACACGGTGCCTCCGCTGCCGCTCCCCAGGGGTTCCAGAATCGTATAAGTGCCCAGAATTTGTTTATGTTCCATTGCGATATACCCTCTGTTTTATTGCTCGAGTTTTTCAATATGGAAGGAAAGCTCTTCATCTGCAATTTTGAAGTTCTGTCCGTTTTCCAGCTTAACCGGATCTTCAATTTCTCTGTCTTCTATGTGGTATGATTGAGAGATTGCAAATCCTCCAGCCAGTAGCCATCATCATTTTTTGTTATCTGAATATGCTTCCTGCTGATGGCGTCATTTCCCTGTATCTGGTAGTCCGCTTTTGCACTTTTTCCAATGGTAAAGCTTTCGCCATTAAGGTCAATACGCTCATTCGTATTGATTCGTACAAGATAAACTTTTTCTTCCACTTCCTGTGATGCAAGCAAAACGGTACAGTCCTCTTCTGCCTGCTGTACTGCCGGTTTAGCTGTAAGGAGTACCGTATGTTCTTCCTCCTGCTCCAGAACAGACTCTAAAACGGGATCCGGCTGAAGAATTTTTTGTTCCTCCGGGGGCTCTTTCTGCTCAGCAAACTCCGGCGCTACCGGCTCGGAAGCCGCAGGCAGTTCTTCTTCCATTCCTTTTTCGTTTTCCTCTCTCCAGTTTCTTTCCCAGATATCTCTCTTCAAGACATCTGCTGTCCAGCCGCTCGTTTCCAAGGGAGGGATATAGACCTGATTGATATCCTGCCAGCCTTCCAATCTATTTTTCTGCATGTGGATCATTCCTTTCTGTTAGATTACCTTTTGCTCCTCGTCACCTTCCATCCTTCGACAAGTTCCGCAGCAGCAGCATGCTCACTGCAATAAAAAGAATTCCAATTCCGATCATAATGCCCCATGTTTCCAGCAGATGGCCTTTTGTAGCTTCAAAAAACACTTCTGCCTCGTGAGGAAGTGTGGGAATTTCCTCCTGCATACGCAGATCAAGGATGTTGAGCCGGGCAATGCTGCCGAGGGCTTCTACGGACCAGCGGCTGATGGTGCAGTAGGATATGATTTCCCCCGCGCTTTCCAGCTTGAAAAGAATTCCGGAAAAGAGCAGCTGAATAATCAATACAAAAGGCGCTAAGGCCATTGCTTTGTCACCGGTCTTTACCATTGCTGAAATGATAAGCCCCATGGCCACCGAGGCCAGCACAGTGAGCCATACGGTTAACAGGATTTCGCCATGAAAGTGAGAAGCGAAAATCCCCTTCTTATCCGCATCCAGCAAAAGTAAAAAAGTTCCGGTTAAAAATATGGCTTGTATCAACCCCAATATCGCCTGTATCAGCACCTTGGAAAGGATATAGACACGAAGCTTTAGGTTTGCCATATATTCCCGTTTCAGGACGCTCCGCTCCTTGCATATCTCCTGAATGGAGTCAAACAGGCCGATCCAGATAGCGGAACAGCTGAGGGCAAACATCATGGATTTTGTGCTTTCATAGATTTTGAACACTTCATTGTCAGCCACAATCCATAAAAGCAGGCCTATTATCAGCGGCTGAACAAGGAGCACTCCTAATCTCTGCGCGTCGTTTTTCATCAGCTCCGTATACCGCTTTACAAGTACAACAAACTGGCGGCGCGCAGAAACGCGGCGTTTTTTCGCAATCGGCTCTTTCGGAGCACTCTCCGGCTCCTGCCAATTTTCTTTACTTTGAGACTCCTGAAATCGCTGCTGCCACTCTGCGGCATTTCCTGCCAGGAGATTGTAGATATCCGTCAGTTCTTCTTTGTGGAAAAACTGTTTTGCCTGTTCTACATTTCCTGCAAAGCACAATCTTCCGCCCGGTCCCATAAACAGGATCTTGTCACACAGATGCAGATTTTGAGTTGTATGCGTGACCATAATTACCGTTTTATCCTGCTCTTTTGTAAGCCTTTTCAGGGACAGCATGAGATTTTTTTCCGTTCCCGGATCGAGGCCTGATGTCGGCTCATCCAGGAAGAACAATTTTGGATCCGCAAGAAGCTCCACCGCGATGCTGGCCCTTTTTTTCTGCCCGCCGGAAAGCTTTCGTATGTAAGTATTCTGGTGTTCCTTCAAATCGATCATATCCAGAATTTCATCGATCCGTTTTTCAATTTCCCCTTGCCCTGTATCATCCGGCATCTTCAGACGCGCCGTATAGTGGAGCATTTTACGCAAAGTCAGATTTTCGTAAATAATATCCTCCTGCGGCACATAGCCGATCATATCCTTTAAGTGCTGAAAATTTTCAACCAGATCAATATTGCCGCAATACACGTTTCCCTTGAACTTTTTGTCAAAGCCGTTTATCACATTCATGACGGTAGTTTTTCCTGCTCCCGAACCTCCGATAATGGCTACAAAGCTGTTGCCTTTGATATCGCAGTTGACATCCCGCAGAATTTGTTTTTTCTTATTAAAGTTTCCAACCCATTTGTCGACGTGGCGCACTTTAATATGAATGCCGCGTATACGATTTTTGTAATAAAGACAGTCGCTGGAAAAGAACAGCTGGTAGCCGAGAATTTGGATCACATCTTTGTCTTTCAGGAGCTGGGATCCATTTACCGTCTGCCCATTCACGAGGATGCCGTTGGCACTTTTGTTATCCCTGATAAGCGGCCCCTGGCTCGTGTATTCGATGGTGCAGTGGTGTCTTGAAACACTGGGATGCTCCAGAACAATATCGTTTCCCGCCGTTCTTCCAATGGTAATCATATTTGCGGAAACAGTGAATTTCTCCATTGATTCATCTTCTGCCATATAGCTGAGGCTTATTAAAACCATTTTTTCCGGATTTTTTACTGACCCGATACGCAGAACGGTTCCCTCTGAAACTTCCACAAACTGCTCTGACTGATGCAGTAATGTCCTTTTTCCGGAAAATTCCACATAGGTTCCATTGCTGCTGTTCAAATCCTTGTAAAAGAATGTGTCATATTTCCGGAGTAAATAGCCGTGTGTCTTGGAAACAATTGCTTCCGAAATTACAATGTCATTCTGGCGTGCATCCCGCCCCAGCGTATAACTGGCCTGGTTCATTGATTCTAAATCAATATTCTGAATCTGTCCTTGTGTATTGATAATCGTTAATACTGCGCGTTCCATAATCTTCTCTCTTATTTTGTCTTCAGGGTGTTTATGTTCTTTTTTGTGGTTTGTAATGCCTGGTTATAGTCTTCCAGCTCTTCTTTTGTGGTTTCCTGATGCCAGTCCGTGCTCAAGGGAATATAGAGACGCCGACCATTTTCATTTTGATACCTTACATTCAAATCACCATCGGCCTTTGGGTAATATGGTCTTGACAATTTATTATGAAACCGGATCACTTTACTGTCAGCCTCGGTCTCTCCGTTGATACTTCCCGGCTCCCCAAATTCAGGAATCGGAACTACGATATCATACTTCGTATAAAAGCTCTCTCCATCATATGTAAGGTATTCGGCAGAACCTGTTGTTGCATCCATCCTATGGTCTTTTACTATATATACCTCCTCACCTTCCGAGGTTGTTTCCAGCCAGGCCATTCCTTCAATATTGTTTGCAGGCTGCTTTTCCAGCACATTCTTCAGTGTCCCATTATTCCAGGCCCATATTTCATAAGCATAGCCGGAGCCTTCACCCCCGACAGGGTCTTCATAATATCCTAAAAGCAATTCCTGCTTATTGTCTCCATTAAAATCAATCAGCTGCACAGCATATAGTCCTTTTAATACGGATATCTTGAAATAATCATCAAACCCGTCTTCCTCTTCAATTCTTCCCTCGCCATATTTATCCTGGTATTCCATGCACAGTTCATAATATGCTTCGTATTGATCTGCCGTCTGATTATGGCTTTCCTGTTTTTCTTCCAAGAGAATCCATTCAAAAGTTTCCTTTTCTTTGGATTCATATTGATCCTTTATTTTATTGAATTCCTCTTCTGAAATTTCCTTTTTACCTTCTGCATCATGGTAATATTTAATGAGTGGTTCTTCGCCCTGTTCGCTCCAGTCTCCAAATACAGAAAGACTTTCTATCAAGTCTGGCGTATATCCATCATCGGAAATGCGATAAGAATCATAGACATGATCAATTGCGCTGCCTACTCCTACTACCTCGATCGTCCCATCTGTATAAACGTCAAAATTGGTGCGATAGCCAAATGACTCGTTTGGAAACAGTGATACAGGCGTTTCTCCTGAAAGAGAGAATATATCGTACTGCCTTGCTTCTTCCGCAGACATTCCCAGGCCAATGAGCAGCTCCGGTACTCCGTTATTATCAATATCCTTTAAGGCATAATATACCTGATATTCTTCTTCGTCCGCCGCAGCAAGCGCTAGTTCGAAATTTATATTTTTACCAGGCAGATAAGATTCAAAATCCTCCATTTCCCTTTTATCTCTGCAGTAGTTATCGGCCATAAGCGCTCTGTACTGAGAAAGTATGGGTTCATATTGCTTCTCCTGGACTCTTGCTTCTGCTGATTTCAGCCTGGTTTTAATCTTCTTGCCCTTATTTTGCTTCTTTCCCTTTTCCAGAATCTTTACAGCTTCTTCGTATTTTCCCTGTTCCGTATAGATGTCCGCCAGCTCCAGGTATGCCTTCTCCTCTTTGGGCCGGATATTAATGGCTTCCAGATACATGGTTTCCGCCCGTTCATAATCAAGTTCCTGCAGATATTTATCTGCCAGCTGCAGCTACGAGTAAAATCACAATCACAAGAATCCGTTTTCTTTGGCGGCTCTCTGGTTGGCTGCCATACAGGACTGTACCGCATCGTTTGCAAAATTGTGCCTGTTCCTTGTTGTCAATTCCACATTTGCTGCATCGCATAGCATATTCTCTCTTTCTAGTTATTCTCCAGTTTTTTTAATGTCTGATTTGTATCCTTCAATACGGCGTCCTTGTCTTTTGCCTCCATGAAGGCCATCGGTATGCTCCATTTTCCGCCTTTTTTCAAATAATGGTTTTCCGCTGAAGCATACCAGCCGAATTCTTCTGACAAGCGGTTCCAATCCTCCAGCTTCATTAGCTCCCCGTTAATCGTAATCACATCCGGATCATCTTGATAGCCAATCACATACTCAGGAGTAAATTTTCCATCTTTAAAGCGTAGATATTCTTCTTTTTCTCCAGTATCTTCATATCCCCATAGGTAAATCGCGCCATTTTTATCTGCTGTCTCGATCCAGACGCATTCTCCATTGCTATGGGGTGGTCCCATTTTATTCAGGACTTGGACGGCGCTGTCCTGCTGTGCCCACACTTCGTAAGCATATCCGCCCATCGCATTTTTGTCCGCATAGCCCAGCAGCAGTTCCTGATTTCCATCTTTATCAAAATCAATCAGCCGTACAACACACAGACCCGTCAAATTATAGTAATCGCTGCCATCCCACTTTTCATAACCGGGCTTTCCGTATTTTTCCTGATACTCTGCACAGAGTGATTGATAGGTCTTATGAGCTCCCCTATCAGCATCTGCAGAAGCGTCTTTCAGTCGCTCGACTGTCGCCTCGGCTTCATCCAGAACAGCCTGTGCATAGTCTGCTGTGAGATAACGGAACTCAATTAAAAGTTCCTTGCTATTCGGATCATAAGTCTGGTCTTCTGTCTGGTTATATATTTTGCTTTTAGGAAAGCTTTTGATTTCCTCCTCAAACGCTTTTGCCGAAAGAGTCTTCCCGTTTACAATATAGGTAAATTCCTCTGTTCCATCCTCTGGCCAATGTTCTTCATATTCATATTCTATATTGAATTTACCGCTTTCATATTGCATATATTGGGCAGGACCATCCCAAGCTGTCCTGTCTATAATCAAATAAATTGTATTCTCTTTTATTGATGTTTCGATCCAGCTTGTGACATCTTGCCCAGTATTCACTGCAGTTGCTGGCAGCACATTTACCAAATTATTATCCTGCCACGCCCATATCTCATACTGAAAATCTTGCGGGGTCTGTTCTAATTCGTCACCCTTCTCCTTCTGATAGGCCAATAGTAGTTCCTGATTGCCGTCTTTATCGAAATCATAGAGCTTGGTCACGCAAAGGCCCTGCAGTTCTCCATATTCGCCCGTAGATTCACTGTATTCATCATCTTCACTAGGTCCATATTTTTCTTCATTTGTAATAAAATCAGGATTTCCATATTTCTGCCGATACTCTGCGCATAATTCATAATATGCTTGATACTGAGCATTCGCAGTGCCGAGCTTGGAAGCTTTTTGTGTTTCCTTCAGCTTGGCCTCAATCTTCTTTCCTCCCGCTTTTTCTTTTCCTTTTTTCAGAGTATCAATAGCTTTTTCATATTTACCCTGCGATGTATATACATCAGCCAGTTTTATGTAAGCATCTTCTTTCTTTGGCTGAATTCTAATTGCTTCCAAATAGACAGTCTCCGCTTTTTCATAATCCATGGCTGCAAGGTATTTATCTGCTGTCTGCAGCTTTCCAGTGTACTCAGCCTGTTTTTGGCTGTTTGTATAGAGCATAATTCCGATGATGCAGGCAGCAATGACTGCTAGGACTGATGCTGTGATTATAATTTGCTTGTTTCGGTTTTGATTTAGAGCGGAGGGAGCAGGGGCTGCGTCTGATGGCTCTGCCTGAGCCTGCTTCTCAACTTCCGTGCGTTCTTTTTCCTCCTGTTGCTTCAGCGGCGCTCCGCATTTTTCACAGAAATTCGCCTGCTCTGTATTTTCTGTTCCGCAATTTTTGCAATGCATCCTGTTCTCCTTATTCAGATCGTTTCCAGCAATCATATCCACCTGCTGTTTCCAACGAGTTTCAACAGGTGGATATGCAATAGAGCCTCCCGATTATTGATTTGCTATTTTATCGCTTGAGGATTTTGATTCTTTTTACTGATGAAAAGCTGCTATATACTTTTTTACCGTCTACAATCCGATATGCACGTATTTTATACCAATATTCTCTATTCTTTTTTATTCCGCTATGCACCGCAGAACATTCATTTGAATTTTTTGTAAGCTTATGGAGCAGCTTTTTCTTTTTTGCATCGTAGATCAAGATTTGGTATTTATCAGCTCCCGGAATACTCTTCCATTTTAATCTTATCTGGTCTTTCCCATTCCATCTGAGATTAAAACTCGGTGTTTTTAATTTTACATGAATGATAATATTCTTTTTTGCCCTTTTGTAATTTTTTGTCTCTGCCGCAACTGCTGTAATCGTCGTCTTGCCTACATTCTTTAACGTCACAACCCCTTTTGGAGATACATCTGCAGTCTTTTGGCTGCTACTTTTATAGGATATCCGTGTTTTGGCTACAGCTCCCAACTTGAAGGGTTTACTGCCATAGTTCTTTGTAATTACAGATTTTCCGGTAATGGATTGAACAGCTTTTCTGATGGTGAAATTGGCTGTAATCGCTCCGGTATAATTACCCGTTCCGACGATGATGACTTCTGCCATACCCGCATTTACATTATCGGCATAGATAGGTATGTAATCCTCATCCTCATAAAGTAACGTATCTCCATCTTTTACGACAAGCTCCGGTATAATTGCCTGACCAGTATAGGTTCTGGCTGCAATCGGATTTACAGTTGCATTCCCTATCGTCCTGAGACCTTCATCTGCCGCTCCGCCGCCTCTCACGATAATTACAATCCTTTTTGTAGCTTCATTATATCCTTCTGTAGCCTCTGCTCGGATCGTTATGATCGCAACCCCGGATCCATTTATTGTTACAATTCCATCATCCGATACCTCTGCTACTCCTGGAGCGCTTGTTGCGTAGGTCAAATAGCCTTCTGCCTCTGCATCAAGGCTAAAAGGATCCGCCCCGTATTTTTTTAGAAAGATAGATTTACAACTGATACTTTGCTCTTCTCGATCATAGCCGCTTTCTTCTGATCCCTCATCGCCGCTTTGCTCCAGGTCTTCACGATTGCCCTGCGGATATCGTCCCAAGTAAATGCCATCCCCTGTTTTTATTTCCTCTGATGCGATTACGGGACTGTGCACAGCCGCTGCGCTAGCTTCTTGTCTGACCGCTGGAAATCCACATAAAATTAGTGCAAAAAGAATCGTAAACAACGCAATTCTTTTTGAAATTTTCATCAAATCCTGCTTCATCGCTGTATCCTCTCCTGATTTGTATATAAAAGGTATCTGATGCTATTTCACTTTCACAACTCTTACATCACTGTAAGCACCATACAGCCTGGTCTTTCCTACTGCCTTATACGCTCTGACTTTCACATAGTACCGTTTATTCTTTTTCAGGCCTTTGATGGTCTTAGCTGTAACGCTGTTTCTGCCGATTGTGACAGCCTTTTTGCCTTTTGTAAACCTTCTGTCCGTTGCCGTTAGTACCTGATAGCCACTGGCTTTATCGTTCCTGTACCATTGTGCCTTCAGCAAACGTTTTCCGCCGGTCACGCTATACAGGGATATTTTGCTTGGAAGTACCGCAACTTTCACTTTCTTTTTCACAGGACTTCCAAAAACATGCACTGTAATTGTTGCGGTTCCCGGCCCTTCAATATAAACCGTTCCATAGCTTGTTACTGTAACAACCTTTGAGTTGCTGGTGGTATAAACCAGCTCTGAATTGCTGTCATTGACGCTGGCATTGAGGGAAAACGAGTAATCATCCTGAAGCTTTTTAAATGAAGACGGTACGCTGATAACCGGAGTAAAGGATGAAATGGAGAAGTTGTAGTTTCCGCCGCTTCCATTTTTTTCTGCTGCAAAATAATAGATTCCTGACTTTTCCAGTGTTATAACTCTATCCTCATCCCATCTTCCTTTATTAGAATCTACATATCCACGCCAACTGTCTACCCACTTTCCATCAGCATCATAAAGAGATAAACTCAAATCGGTATAAGCTGTAATTTGAATATTTAATTTGCCTTGTTGTGATACAGAGAAACGGTAAAAATCTTTTTCATCATTGTTTGCAACCTGCCCATAATACAATTTATTCAATGAAATATTACTGGCAGAAGGAATATCGTTGTTTGTTCCGCCATTTGTCTCCTTGAAGCTTTCGTTAGCAGATGTATAGTTCAGTTGGAAATTGTAATTACCTGTGTAATTCCCATCTCTGCTAAAACAAACATAGTACGTTCCTGATGTTAAATGAATTATCTCATCAAAGCTAATTTGCTGTGTTGTATCGTTCCAGTATGGATTCTTCCTATATATTGTATTTCCAGCCTCATCAAAAATAGTTATATAGAGCCATTTCATATAGAATGTCCCCTGTAAATCCACTGTCCCAGAGCTATTAAGTGTAAATTTATAATAGTCCTTTTCATCATTAGAAGCGATCTGTCCTCTGTATATCGAATTCACTTCAACAGCATCAGCATTGTTTAAAGAATTATTGCTTCCACCATTATATTCTTTAAAACTTTCATTCGCAGGTGTGTAGTTCAGTTGGAAATTGTAATTGCCTGTGTAATTCCCCTCTCTGCTAAAACAAACATAGTACGTTCCTGATGTCAAATGAATTATCTCATCAAAGCTAATTTGCTGTGTTGTATCGTTCCAGTATGGATTCTTCCTATATATTGTATTTCCAGCCTCATCAAAAATAGTTATATAGAGCCATTTCATATAGAATGTCCCCTGTAAATTTACTGCACCGGAATTATTCAGTGTAAACCGATAATAATTCGCATCCACATCTTCCGTAATGCTCCCGCTATAAGATGTATTTAAGGAAATATCCATAGCCGAATCCAATGCACTATGTGCTTGAGCAGATTTTTGCTCCGCTTTTTTTAGTTCTGTGCCTGCAGTATCCGTCTTTCCCGTTTCCGTGCCAAAAACCGGCACGCTCATGGTACACAGCATGCACATCATAATTACTATGCTTAATAATTTTTTCTTCATCGTTATTATAGGCTGCTGCAAAGCTTATTCCACTTACATGCAGCCCTGTCCTCCTTCCATACATTTAAGATTATTTCTGATCGAGCGCCCCGCAGCATGCCGCGGATGCCCGAACATTTTACTTGATGGACATTTTACTTGTATATAGCTTATTTATCCGGCTAACGCAGTGGCATTTTTCAAACTTTGCTGAAAGCCCATATGCCACCACATTAACCTGCATGAAAGACTAAATTCTTTTATTTGGAAAATGAAGGCAAACTGCAGCTTCTTTATTTTTTGACTTTTATATACTCAAGCCCTCTCTTGCCATATGTAGATTTTGCATATGACGACCATGTATAATTGGAATATCCAATTCTGCACTTGTAGTACCCTTTATAATTTTTGTTATTGCTTCCATTACATTGGATAACGGTAAAGCCATCTGATGTCACATTACTGATGATCATAGAATGCGCATCAGCTTTCGTTCTCATATGGCCTCCTACTCCGGCAGCAGTGACGAGCTTTTTCACTTTAGATGCAGTAAGCTTTCCTTTTGCCACCGTAGAGCCGCTTACTTTTTTAAATGCACTTGGTTTGATACTATCGTTTGTTTTATACAGGGCAGAGGTATAGCATTTTTTTGTCGATGCGGCAGATGATGTTATAGGAAACATAGCTACAAAGATAACCGCTGCCAAGACTATCACCAACGCATTTTTCAACAATTTGCTTTTATTTCTTGTTCCTGTCATTCCTTTACCTCCTGATAAAATACTATGAGCGGGCACAGAGCCCGGTCGAAATAGCTTTTGCATCACTTTACACAGACTAAAATGTTTGCTTATTTTTTACTTGCAGTCGCCTTCATTACCAATGCATTTTTCTAAATTTTCATATCTCGTTTTCTCCTCTTTCCCAGGCATAAAGCCCGCCAAAACTGCCAATAATACAATCCAAAGCAAAAATTCCCCCTATCGCTGTTCCGCCGGCTTCACGCTTTCATACTTCGAAAAATAGTAATTATTAACGTATATATTATACGATAATAATTACTATTTAGCAACGATCTTTCCAATTATAATTAACGATATATAGGATTGCTTCATAAAAAATCAGGGGAAATAGAGGTTAATCGGGGATATGGATGTATTAAATACCATCACAAAACTACGCCATGAGCGAAAATGGACTGAGTATCAGCTATCGGTTCAGTCTCAGCTGCCTCAATCCACAATCTCATCGTGGTATCGTAAAAATATGCTGCCTTCTCTGGCGTCTCTGGAAAAAATATGCGGGGCCTTTGACATAACCATGTCCGAATTTTTCAGAATTGATTCAGGAGCTCCAGTCACCGGGGATTTTGAATATCAGGAGTTGATCCAATGCTGGAGAAAATTAGATAAAAACCAGAAGGAGCTCCTTCTGGCTTTTTTAAAGACGCTGTAAAATCAAGCAGCTATGCGGCTTCCTCTTTACATGCGTATTTGTACGTGTCATAATGGATCCATAAAGAGGAGGTATCATTTATGCAGGCCTTTAACAACAGAAATTATACGATTGAGGACATTTACGCCCTGCCGGAGGGTCAGCGGGCAGAATTGATTGATGGGGAGCTTTATATGATGAGTCCGCCGGGAATGATTCATCAAAAACTGGTTTTTCAATTGGGCAGACAGATCGGGAATTACATTGCTTCCAACCACGGAGAATGTGAAGTTTTTCCCGCTCCCTTTGCCGTGTTTCTGAATGAGGACAGCTATACTTATGTGGAGCCGGATCTTTCCATTATCTGTGATAAAAGCAAGCTGGATGATCGCGGCTGCAATGGAGCGCCGGACTGGGTAATTGAAATTGTTTCTCCCAGCTCAAAGCGGATGGACTGCCTTGTGAAGCTTCTGAAATACAGGGACGCAGGTGTGCGGGAATACTGGATCGTGAATCCGGAAAAGGAAATCGTTTTGACGTATTTTTTTAATGGTGAGGAAGAGGATTGCGAACAGTATTCCTTCAGCGACTATATTCCGGTTCGAATTTATGACGGTTTTCGCATCAATATATCGGAGTTGTTGAAATAGCCTGTTTTACTTGATGTCACTAAAATGGAGGCGCCATATGAAAAAAACTGTTTTACCCGGCATTATTTCATAAAGCAGAAGAAGGTAGATTCTGGATTTCTTTTCCCGATCTTCCCGAATGCCTTACGCAAGGTGACGATATGACACAGGCTTACGAAATGGCCGTAGATGCGCTGGGCCTTGCTCTGACCTGCCGCGAAAAGAAGCACCAGCCCCATCTTCCAAAAAAAGGCAGAGGAATCATCCCTGCCTTTTTCACTTTTGTTTTCCCTATATTATTTGATATACCGCATAGCCGTTGTTCCCGGCACTCTCTTCCAGCCGTTGTAGTAGGAACCGACTCTGTGGATGTAGGACCAGTGCATTTCCGGATCAAAGATATAGGATCGTCCATTCATGGTGATCTCCGTCCATCCGTGGCGGCCCGTGTTTCCGTTGCGGTAATGACAACTGCCGGAGTAGATTCTCGGTGAATAGCCGCACTTTTTCGCCAGGTAATAAAAGGTCGCTGCCCAGCCAAAGCAGTTGCCGGTTCTGTCCTTTAAGAACTGTTCCGCGTATCTCGCCTGCCATCCCTTCGCGCCTCTGGCCACCATGCCTCTTCTGGTGTAGCCGAAGTGACCGTTGATCATGTAGTCGTAGCAGGCTCTCAGGCGCTTGATTTTGGATTTGCTTTTGACGTTTTTCGTCGCTGCGTTGTAGACCTGTGTCACGCGCCAATCCAAGCTGCTCATGGTCGTTTTCTTTTTTACTGCGGAAAAGGGGCCGTACACTTTTTTGCCGTCCACGGTTTTGTAGGCCCGCGCTTTAAAGTAATAGGTTTTGGATTCACCCAGCTTTTTATTGACATACTGGGGCTTCTTTGCCGGTTTCACCTGCGCGACACGCTTGAATTTGCCCTTGGCGGAATTGGCGCGATAGATTTCATAGCCGGACACGCCGCTGATTTTCTTCCACTTTACCGTAATCTGTCCGCCGCCTGCTGTAAGGCTGATGCTTGGCGCCTGTGGAAGAGGCACGGCTTTTACTGCCTCGGAGAGCTTGCTGTAATAATTCTTTCCATCCAGCTTTTCATATGCCTGTATTTTGTAGTAGTAGGTTTTTCCGGTCTGGAGATTTTTGTGAGTATAGGAAGTTGATTTTATTGCAGTCACTCGCTCATAAGTCCCCTCCTGGCTGTCCGCAGTCAGAATGCGGTAGCCGATTGCATCCTTTACTGGCTTCCAGGAAAGCTTGACTGAAGTGATGCCCACTGATGCCTTTGCTTCCGGCTGTCTTCCCTCGATATCTCTCGGCTGCTCCGGCTGGCCTGGTTCTTCCGGAACAGTTGGGTTCTCCGGATCTGGCGCTGCCGGGTCGGTTGGTTTGCTTGGGTCTGCCGGAAGAGTTGGCTCTGCCGGGGTTTCCTGTGCGGGGCTGTCCGGATTTTCCGCGCCATAGCTGAATACGGCCTGACCTGCCTCAATGGACAGCAGCATAAACAGCGCTGTAATTATGGCGATTAGGCGATTTCGTTTCATAGTGATCATAGTCTTTTCTGTTTCTCCCTTCAAATAAGTTTCATGGATACTATCCTGCGCTTCTGCACATGGCCGTCCCACGTTTCCGTACAGAGGGCCAGCTCTGCACAATTGGAAAATATATCTAAAATCCAGCTCTATTATATAGATCTTTTGGTACTATTGTCAAGCCTTCAGGAAAATGTAGAATGCTACCTTGTGAAAGCGAGGTGGACAAAATCAGAAAGGTGATCTTCACTATGAACGAGCAGAAAAAAGTATGAGAAGCACTACCAGCTGCTTATCCCCTGCCTCGAATCAACACCTGTTTTCCCTCAAAGGCAAATCCGTACTTCCGGATCCGTTCTGCCGGGATTCCCTTTGCCTGCAGTGCTGCCGCGTAGTTCTTTTCCTCAATCTGCGCAAGGGCTTCCGCTGCCGTTTCTTCCAAGTCCACTTCCTTTCCCGGCTTAAAGACCTTGAATTCTAAAATCATAGCGTCATCTCCCGGCTCCTTTGGCTCCAGCATCACATCATAGCGGCCAAAACCGCTTTCCCGGTTAGAGGTAATCGCATATCTCCCCTGCAGCGTTACGATTAGTCCCAGGACAAATCCGTGGTAAAACCGTTCCGGCTCTGAGCGGGATGGCCTTTTTCCTGTATCAAAGCTGCTGAAGATTTCCTCTGCCATCGCATTCATATATTCATTCATAGCTTCTTCATGACCCATGAGCAGCGCCTCGACAAACTGGTTGTAATTGGATCTAGTTTCCCGAAACCACCCTTTCACCATGCTTTGAAACATCTGCCGTACTTCCAGGTTGGTCAGGATCAACTTGTAAACCGGCTTTATCAGCATCCCCTTTTCCCCGTCATAGGACATTTCATTTTTCCCTTCAAACCCGGCGACTTTCAGGTATCCGCTGGCCAGCAGCAGACTCCATATCGCCTGTTCGTCAGCGCTCATCTGATCATAGACAATCTGCTCGTCCAGCTCCGTATGAATACATCCTCCTTGAAGCAGAGTTTCAAAGTCCTGCTTTAGCGCCCTGCTTCCTTCCCGAATCAGCTTACCTGCCAGGCTATTGGAGCTGGTGTTAGCCCAGTAGATGCCAACTTTTTTCTTGTTCAGATAGTTAATAATGGACCATGGATTGTAAATGTCCGTCTTAGTTCCAAAAGTAAAACCATCATACCAGGTTTTTACTTCTTCTTTCTTTTCAGATAGCCCATATTCCTCCAGTGATGTAAAGACTTCCTCCTCTGTGAAGCCAAAGCACTCCTCATATTTTTCGGAAGTAGTGGTAATGATTTCTGGATTATTGAAGTCGGAGAAAATGGATTCCCGGCTCACTCTGGTAATTCCCGTCATCAGCGCCCGCTCCAGGTAACGGTTGGTTTTGAAGGTGGAATTAAACAGACTCCTCATAAAGCATGCTGCTTCCTCCCAATAGCCGTTTACATATGCCTCCTGCATGGGGGTGTCGTATTCGTCCAGCAGGATGATCACCTTTTTCCCATAATAGCGGGACAGGTAACTGGATAGTCGTTTCAGAGAAAATCCAGCCTGGCTATTCTCCATATCGAAGGAAACAGCTTCAAAGGCTTTCTTTTCGTTTTCACTCAGCAGGTCGCCTTTCAGCAGGAAACGAAAACGGCTGTAGGTGTCCTCAATAATCTGGCAGATGGTCGCCCGCATCTGAGAAAAGCTATCTTCCTTCACATCTGCAAAGCTGACAAAGAGAACCGGATACGTTCCCTGCAGGTTCCGGTACTTCTCCTCCTCCCAGATGGAAAGGCCGATAAAGAGATCGCTTCTTCCCGCATAGTCCAGAGAAAAAAACTGTTCTACCATGCTCATATTCAAGGTTTTTCCAAACCGCCTCGGCCGGGTCAGAAGCGTCACGCTGTCCCCGTTTTCCCACCACTGGCGGATGAAATCGGTTTTATCAATATAAAAGTAATCGTTTACCCGGATGGTCTCAAAATCCTGGCCTCCGATACTGATGGTTCTTGCCATGGCTGCTCCTCCCTACAAACCAGATTTTTGCCTGAGTCCCGCAAGAAATTCTCCTACTTTCAATTATACACAGTTTTGTACAAATCGGATCATCTTTTTTGTCAGTATCTCCAAAAACCGAAACCATCCGGAGTCAGCGCAGACTGCTCTGGATGGTTTCTATATTTAAGTTGGCATTACCTCATACGCTATGTGATTGTTTATGGCTGGATTACTCCCACGGCTTGATGATAACCTTGCCCACATCCGGGCCGCCAGCGGTTTTCATTGCTTCCGGCACATCGTTCATACCAAAAATGTGGGTCGCCAGCTTTTCGATTGGAACAGTCGTTCTGTCCAGGAAGTTCAAGGCATCTCGGAACATGACCGGGTGGTTTGCCCAGACGCCCTTGATGTCGCAGTCCTTGTTGCAGATCATGTAGGGGTTGACCGGAATCTCTCCGCCGTCTGTAAAGTGACCGGCTTCGATTACCGTACCGCCTCTTCTGATGAAGTCCAGTGCCTGCTTGAAGGCGATGGGTGCGCCTGCGGCTTCTACCACGATGTCAGCCAGCTCTCCGCCGTTGCTTTGTTTGATGATTTCCTGGCGTTCCTCCACGCTGAGCTTGGCATCGATGCACATGTCAGCTCCGAATTCCTTTGCCATTTCCAGTTTCTTGGGAAGCATGTCGATGGCGATGATTTTTCCTGCACCCGCATGCTTTAAGGCTGCCATGATCAGAAGGCCGATGGGGCCTGCGCCGATTACAGCTACGGTTCTGCCGATACCCAGGCCGTGTCCCAGGGAATGGGCTTCGCCCTCCATGGCCCGTTCTACCACTCTCAGGGCAATGCATACCGGCTCTGCCATTGCCGCAAGTTCTGGGGACATGCCATCCGGCACTTTGAAAATCCAGGAATCTGGCAGCGCGTAAATGTACTGGGAATAGCCGCCCAGGAAGTAGGGCGCTTCTCCCACTTTGGAATGGCCATAGCGGAAGCGGTTCTGGCACAGCAGCGGTTTGTCCGGATATTTGAGGCAGGTGGGGCATTTGCCGCAGCCCTTTGTTCCCGGCCCTAAGATGACTCTGTCTCCTACTTTTAATTCTAAGGTTTCATCTACGATGAGCATGCTCTTTTTGTAGTCTTCTCCGATTTCCTCGATGGTTCCTGCGAATTCATGTCCAGGAATGATAGGGAAATCAACCATGCCCGCGTTGCCGTTGAACATGTGCTTGTCGGTTCCGCAGATGCCGCATGCTTCTACCTTGATGATGATTCCGTTCTTTTCACATTTTGGATAAGGGAATTCCTTCATTTCCAACTGTCCTGGGCCTGCCATGACCCAGGCTTTTCCTGTTTTGCTCATAATGTTCCTCCTGATTCTTCGTTCATAAGCACTTATAAAATAAGCCGCTTGTTAAAGCCGGTTATTCGTACTTCAGCTCTACCTTATATTTCTTCGCCAGTTCGATGAGAGGCGCAAAAGTATCGTCTTCGATTTCAAAGCCTTCCTTCAGGGATTGTGCTTCTTTCTTTAATTCGATTTCGCCCGGCATGAAGAGCTCCGCAGTGTTTTTGGCTTTCTTACCGCTTTTCATGTCGAGAATATACTGATCCATCCGTTCTTTGAAAGCCTCTGCGTCTCCGAAGGCCTTCAGATCCATGGCCATGAAGAAGTTGCCGCAGTCCTGCGGGTTTTCCAGATCATTGTAGATGGAACCCAGGTGGATTCCGGTATCGGATCCGCTCAAAACGCCGGCCAGCGTTTCCATCACAACCGCGATGCCGTAGCCCTTGGGGCCTGCCATGGGAAGCAGGAAGCCTTTGAGAGCCTGCGCCGGATCGGTAGTCGGGTTGCCCTCCGGATCCAGGGCCCAGTTGTCGGGGATTTTCTGTCCGTTGATATTGGCGACGATGATCTTTCCCTGAGCAACCGCGCTGCAGGCGGCATCGAATACAACTGGAAGCTGCTCTTTTGCCGGGAAAGCGAAAGAAAAGGGACTGTTTCCGATGGCCTTGCTGGCGCCTCCCGGCGCTGCCATGAGGGCCGTCGTGTTGGCACAGCTGAATCCGATCATATCTTCATCTGCTGCCATCTGCGAATAATAGGCGGCAATGCCGTAGTGGTGGCTCTTGTTCATGCAGACCATGCCCACCCCGGTTTTCTTTGCCTTTTCGATTGCAAGCCGCATGGCTTTGGTAGCCGTAATCTGCCCCAGATTATATCCGCCGTCTACAACTGCGGATACGGGTGTTTCGTGAAGAATTTTCAGCTCCGCTGCCGGCTTTACCAGGCCCATTTCCATTCTCTTGATGTAAATAGGGATTCTGCTGACGCCATGGGATTTTACGCCCCGCAGATCCGCCTTGATCAATACGTCCGCCACCAGATCTGCGTCTTCCTTCGATGTTCCGGCAGCGTGAAACAGATCCGATACAAAATTCCATATATCCTGGTGATTTACTTTAACTGTCATCTCTGCCTCCTCTTATCTTGCCAGCCATCCGCCGTCCACTGCCAGCACATAACCGTTGATATAGTTTGCTTCTTCTGTGCACAGGAAGAGGATTGGGCCTGCGATCTCCTCCGGCGTTGCCCATCTTCCGTAAGGAATTCGGTCGTTGAACTCCTTGAACCGCTTTGGATCGTCCTTGTGAGCCTTGTTCATGGGCGTATCCACATATCCCGGCGCAACAGCATTTACATTGATGCCGTGCTTTGCCCATTCGTTGCACAGCGCCTTTGTAATTCCCGCGATACCGTGTTTGCTTGCCGCATAGGATGGAACCCGGATGCCGCCGCTGAATGCCAGCATGGAGGCCAGGCTGACGATTTTTCCGCCCGTGCCCTGTTTGATATACTGTCTTGCAACAGCCTGACTCAGCAAAAAGCAGGTGGTCAGATTGATGGTAATGGCTGCGTTCCAGTCCTCTTCTTTGTAGTCGATGGCATCGCATCTTCTCGCAATACCCGCGTTGTTTACCAGAACATCTACTCTTCCAAAGGCTTTCACCGCGTTTTCTACAATTTGCTCGGTCAGAGCAGAATCGGTTTTCGTCAAATCTGCCTGCATATACTCCAGCTTTGTTCCGTATTTTGATTCGATTTCCTTTTTTAATTCTCCGCAGTCCGCATAATCGACGCCGAAGATGTCAAACCCTGCTTCCGCAAACTTCATGGCAACGCCTTTTCCGATACCGCCGCTTGGACCTGTGATAATTGCAACCTTTCCCTTAATTGTAAACATTTCTCTGCCCTCTTTCTCTTTGAAATTCCAATAACTTATTTTTGATTCTTCAGCGCCTCATACATAGCATCCACTTTTTCCAGCTGCTCTTTGATTTTGCCTTCTTCTTGCGGCTGAATCATATCCTGCGGCCAGAGAACTCTCTTGTCGATATGGCCTCTGAGGGAAATGGCGTATTTGGCCGCTGCCGTAGCGTTTTTCGTCATTCCCAGGATTTTTCCCGATTCTCTGACCAGCTCGTCGTACTCCCTCGTCTTGTCCACATCCTTGCTCTTTGCCGCTTCATAAGCATCGACGAACATTTCCGGAAATGCCGGACCCAGCGCCGGAACAAAGCCGTCCGCTCCCATGAGAACACCGGACAGCGCCTGGGGAGTTGCTCCCGATAATACGCTGAAGGGAGTGTCCTTAAATTTGGCAACTACTTTCAAAAAATCCGTGTAAGCCGCCGCGCTGTCCTTGTATCCTACGATTCTCTTGTCCAGTTCCGCGATTTTGATTACCGTATCCGGCGTCAGCTTGATTCCTGTAAATGGCGGGATGTTGTAGATGAAAAGATCCACGCTCGTTTCCTTGAGGATCCTTTCAAAGTGCCTTACGGTTTCGTCCTGGGATGTATGGCGATCATAAAAAATCGGAGTTACCGCGGCGCATGTACCGCCCATAGCTTCCACTACTTTGATGTTCTCAATCACTCGCTTTGTGCTCGTGTCCATGACTCCCGCGATTACGGGGACTCTGCCGCCAACCTGATCCAGCGCGATCTTAATAGCGTTGTTTCGCTCTGCCTGGGTCAGCTGCATGGTTTCACCGTTGGTTCCCGCTACCAAAAAGCCGTGCAGGCCCCCCCTTGATGCAGTATTCAATTAATTCCCGGAATCCCTTTTCATCTATGTTTTCGTCCGCGTCCACCGGCGAAACAATCGGCGGGATAATGCCATGATATTTTTTGTTCATTTATTTTGCCTCCTCTGTATTCTTTCTTTACTCGATTTCTATGTAGGATACACGCTCATCTGCTGTTTGTGTATCTTTGCCACTATATAAAAGCAACAACCGTGCCAAGGGCTGATAAAATTCTTTCAATTCTTCTATTTGTCCCTGTACCCTTGAAAATACAGGCATTTGGCTGACAGCGGAGAAGGTTTCATTTTAAAAGCTCTGTAGCTTTCCTTTGCACACTATATGAAATCTTGCATTTCGCACGTCTATATTGCATAATGCAACGCATGTTCTGCATGGACTATTAGCTTTTTCCTCTGCCGCGGATCAGCGTCATAAAAAGAACTGCTTCTGCCGCTGCCATGAGCCCGGTACAGAGATAGGTGACCCGGAGACTTGAGAGATCCGCAATATACCCGCCAAGCACAGGCCATATGGCTCCGCCTGCTCCCATGAATCCTAGCATGAGGCCTGCAACTGTTCCGGATTGCCGGGGATACCGCTCAACTGCGATATTCATGACAAAGGGAGACATGGGGCCGCAGCAAAATCCAGTTCCCAGCAGGAGCACGGCCGCCAGCACCGGAGAACTGACCCAGTTCAGGGAAATCAGCAGCAGCGCCGTCACGCCGCACAGCACCGGGATGATCACATTTCGTTTTTCATAAAACATGCTGAACAGCAGTCTGGAAACGGTCATAGTCGCCCAAAATCCGGACAGCGTGATGGCCGAATAGGCGCTGTCCTGCAGGACGGTCGTGTAAAAGGCGTCCATAAAGCAGGTTGCGCCGTTTTCTACGATCATGTAAGCGGCGATGAAAAGAAGAGCTCCAATCAGCACCTTGACTTTCAGCCTCAGCTTTCCCTCTGCCTCACTCTTGCCCTCTGCCGCTGGCGCGTTGAATTTCGCGAGACAAACCGCAATGCCTCCTGCTATGGAAAACATCATACAGAGCCAAAACAAAATCCGCCAGTTAAAGCTCCACTGATTGATAGCCAGATTGACCGCCAGCGGCGCAATGACCGCTCCCAAACTCAGGCACCCCTGCATAATGGAAATATATTTTCCCGATTGCTCGCAGAACGCATCGGACAGAGCTGCCGTTATGGTTGTCTCCAGACTGCCGAAGGCAAAACCCACCAAAACGATACCTGCCAGGAGCGTTTCCATATTGGCCGAAGCAATGTTGACGGCAGAGCCACAGGCACACAGAAGGTTTGCTGCGATCAGAACCTTTTTCTTCCCCACCTTGTCCGACACGCTGCCTATGATCAAAGGCGCGACAGTCACGGCTGCAAACTGGACAGTAACAATACTTCCCATTGCCGCCTGGGACAGGTGAAATTCATTGGCCGCCTTCAGCAGTATGAACTGCAGCCCGCCGGTTTCCAGTCCCAGCAGAAAACCGATGAAATCCATGGTTCCGGCAAAAAACACATGTCTCTTTTTCTCCCTCATATCCATCTTATCTTCCTCCCTGTTTTAATTGAAAACAATGCCCCGGCTTCAGAAATTCCAAATCCGGGGCATCGTTTTAAAGGAAATGTAATGAAACTTTCACAGTTTACTCTGCAACATATTTCAGGTTATTGGCTTTCATCTTCTTAAACGCTGTATCAGCAGCTTCCAGCGTCTTTTCGATGTCCTCTTTGCTGTGGGACATGCTGATATACCATTTGCCGCCGAACATGATGAATACTCCCTGCTCCTGCAGATACTGCTGGAAGACCTTCACCATTTCCGGCTTGAAATCAGCGATATCTTCTTCCATGTAGAACTTGCTTCTTCCACCTTCTACGCCGAATACAGTGTAGAACATTCCCGGAGCCTCCGTAATGGCCAGTGGGATATCATATCTTTGGGCGCTTTCTACCAGTCCGTCCATCAGAATTTCCTGAACTGCGTTTCGCTTGTCATAGCAGGCGAAGTTATCTTTTGCCAGAATATCCAGTGTGGTTACAGCGGCAACCTGCCCAAATGCCCAGCCTGAGTAGGTTCCCGGAACTAAAATCTTGCTTCTGATTTTATCCATGATCTCATGCTTGCCCGCTATACATGCCACAGGGAAGCCGTTGGACAGAGCTTTTCCCAGTGTGCAGATATCCGGCGTTACGCCGAACATTTCCTGCGCGCCGCCGATTCCAACGCGAAAGCCGGTGATGACTTCGTCGATGGACATGATAGCGCCGTATTTGTCGCACAGCTCTCTGATTTTTTCCAGGTAGCCTTCTTTTGGGTAGAGCATTTCGTTATTGGCCACAACCGCTTCAAAGTGGACGCCCGCGATTTCATCGTGATATTTTTCAAAGGTTCGTTCCAGAGCTTCAAAGTCGTTCCAAGGCAGCATGAAGACCTCTTCTCCGGCGTAAATGGATCTCCCCAGGGTATTGTACTCATAGCCCTCCGGCAGGCCTTCGGAGCTGAAGTCGGCTGTCGGTCTGGCGTTCGGATCTTTTTGGCATCTTCCGCCCAGCACATTGTCATACCAGCCGCTGTAATGCTTTTCAAAACGGATGATCACCTGGCGGCCTGTCACGCCTCTCATAATACGAAAGGCGGCCTGCACGCAGTCCGAACCGGTCATGGTGAATTTCACCTGATCACAGCAGGGGATGTATTTTCTCAATCTCTCCGCAATTTCAATATCGTAGGGGCTGAAGAGAAGATTGGAACCGATGGCCGTTCCGTTTTTGTCCAGATACTCCTTTAATTTTTCCGTCCATTCCGGCACGCAGTAACCCAGAATATTAGGGCCAAGCGCTCCGTTATACTCGATGTATTCGTTTCCATCCACATCGTATAGATGGCTTCCCTGAGCCCGTTCGATGAAGAGTCTGTGGTTTGTTACATCCATGGGAACTCTCAGCTGAGAATGTCCGCCCGGATACATGTCCATGAATCGTTTTGTTAAAGCTTCACTTTTTTCACTTTTAAGCATTGTCTTTTTCCTCCTGACTACTGTATTTAAAGTTTGGTTCATCCCTCTGCTATGTAAGTTTATACAAGCCGTTTTCCTGCCTTATACATTTTTCCTATGGCATCGGCTGTTTTCATTGCCGCTACAGCGCTGTCAACGGTTACTTCAAAAGGAAGGTGAGCGGTACCGCCGCATTCTGTCACCATCTGGGCCACCTGCCGGAAATCGTCTTCCGACATATAATCCAGCTTCAGATCCGCAAGACATACGGGAAGCCCTACTCTGGTGCAGAAGTTGTAATATTCGTCGATGGTTTCCTTTGGAGCGCCTTCCAGCACCAGGGTTGCCAGGGATGAGAAGGTTACATATTCTCCGTGGAGCATGCTCTCCTTTCTGTTCTGCAGTGTTGTAAAGCCTGCGTAGAAAGCGTGATCCGTCGTGGCTCCGTTTACTTCACAGCCAATGCCGCTGATTAAGACGTTCATCTCAATGACTTTATTCAGGTCATGGGACATTACGCCCTGCTCTAAGGCTGCCACTGCCAGTTCACCGTGATTCATCAAAATATCGTGGATCAGATTTGAAAGGGAATAAGCCAGCTCTGTAACGCCGCCGCCCAGTTCATTGGGCTGAAATCCCCGGTAGCATACAGGAGCTGCGACGCATTTCGCCATAGCATCTCCCATTCCTGCCAGTATATATTTAACCGGCGCTTTCATGATGATCTCCGTGTCCGCGATAACCAGATCCGGATTGCTGGCATAGACCTCCTCGCAGTCCTCCGAACCATCCTCCTTGTAAATAACCGCGCATCTGGTGGTCGCTGCATCGCTGGCTGCAACAGTGGGAACGACTACTACCCGCTTTTTCAGCCTTCCGGCTACAGCCTTAGCCGTGTCGATGACTTTTCCGCCGCCCATGCCGATAATCACATCGCCGCCTTTTTCCTCTGCGATTTTTACGATCTTTTCGATTTCTGAAATCGTGCAGGATCCATTGTGTTCCACAAAGGTAAGCTTAGAATCATCCTGAAAGCTTTTCTTGATGGTTTCCCCCAGATCCCGGATTCTGTTTTTGCTTCCGATTACCAGAAAGGATTCGCCAAGGGGCTCCGCATACTTGGCGATGTTTTTTAATTCTCCATATCCCTGAACATACATTCCGGGAGATGCAAATAATTGTGCCATGTTATTACCTCACATATTTCCTCTTTGTAAGTATTCGGACAAGCTTTGCCTATGCAGGTGCAGCCTGTCCAGAAAAAAGTCCTATCGTTTATGTAAATCAGTTCCTCGATTCGTTTATGTAAATCAGTTCCTCGATTTATTGCTGCTTTTTCAGCCAAGGCGGCGGTACCATTCTTACTGCAGTCTGTTTCTCATACGGCAACTTTCCCGGTTCCCATCTCATGATTTCGATAACCAGCCCCCATGTAGTAACGGTGTAAATCCAGTCCGCGCTGTCGATGGATCCTCCCACTTCCTTTTCAACATCACCCATGACCAGTATGTCGCTGCGGGCTCTCAGTACCTTGACGACTTCCTCAATATCCTCTGCATAAAAGCATATATGCGCACCTCCCCGTTCACAGGGGCGAGGCGGAATCATATGTTTCTGAGAAGGATTGTCGTATTCGAGAAGCTCAATATTCGTGGTTTCTCCATGAGTTAATACGGCGCAGCGCATCGGTGTCTCAGCAGGCCTGTCCTCTCCCGGCCACACATAGCCGACATCCGCATAAGGCCCTCCCCTGAAGACCAACTCGCACCCAAAGACATTGATAAAAAGATCCAAGGCTTGATTCAGATCCGGAACTGTATACCCAACGTGATCTACTGACAATCTGCCGGGAAGCATGCCTTTTTTGTTTTCCATAATAAAACTCCCTATCTTTCTCTCTTATTTCGCCATCTCTCCCATTTCTTCCACGCTCATATTTTCCGGATCATAGCGGCCGATTCTCAAGTATGTTTCCGGCCTGTTCCTTTGCAGCCAGGAGGCGTAAAAGATTCCCGCGGCCACGTATATGACGAAGAATGCCACGATAATGCCGGAGCCTACTGCCGAAGTCCCCAGGAACTCGTTGAGGTTGATTGCGCACAAAACAACGGTAAAGCCGATGCCCAGAAGGCCGATAATCGGTGAAATCGTCGTGTGGAATGCCTTAAATCCATACTTTTTGGCGTTTTTTCTCATGTAAACCAGTACGGCCACGGCTACAGTTCCCAGAATGGAAGTTACGAACAGATTTCCGATTACGTTTGGCCTCGTGTAGGTATACTCCGCGTCAAATCCGCAGATGATTCCCAGAATGACAATGAGAACGATCCACAGCAGTCCAATTGCGATGGCTGCCACATAAGGGGAGTTCTGCTTTGGGTGAACCTTGCCGAAGACCTTCGGAATGACGCCGTCCACACCCAGGGAGTAGAAATACCTTGCGCCTACGTTCTGTATGGCCAGGCCGGAAGCGAAGATGGATACGAGAGAAACGATCATAATCAGGTGTCCCGCGAAAGGCCCCATGAACTCAGCCATTACGTTGCTGAACATATTTGCTGATTCCGCTTCTGCTACTGCCGTCACCTTATTTGCACCGAAGTGCGCGATAAAGCCCCATGCACACAGCAGGTAGAAGATGCCGATTCCGATAACCGCGATGAAGGTAGCTCTTGGAATGGTTTTCTTGGGTTCTTTTACCTCTTCCCTGTAAACAACGGTGGCTTCAAAGCCGTAGAAGTTGCCCATGGCAAAGAGCATGGCTACGCCTAAGGTTCCGGTTGAAAAGTCGATAAAGCTAAAGCCTGCGCCGCCGGATCCCGCAGGCGATCCGTTGAAAAAGCATAATGCGTCAAATACCAGCATAACTGCTGCTTCGAAGCACATTACCACAAAGAGAAATTTTGCGGAAAAGTCGATGCTCATGGAAGCAAGAAGTGTGGATAATGCTGCGAAGATGAGACCGTAAATCCACCAGGGTATGACCGGCCCTCCGGCGCTTTCAACAAGGCCACCTACGGTGATGGCCATAAGACCTGGCATGAAAAAGCCTACCAGTGAATATCCCAGAGCCGATACTAGCGCTGCCGCAAGGCCCACTTTTTTGCCCAGAGCGTCGGTGATATAGGCGTAAAATCCGCCGGGACGCTGCATGACGGTTCCCATTTTGGCAAAGCCCACGGAAAAGAATCCCAGTGTAATTAAGCAGATGATGTAGATCCATGGCGCGGAGTTTCCGGTTCCTCCCTTTGCGCTGCCGTAAATCAAAAGCTGCGGGATGAATCCGGTTGCGGTTGATAATGGTGCGGAAAAGGCCAGTACGGCCATTACCAGGGCGCCTACGCCCATGTTTCCCTGTAATTTTACCTGACCGTTGTTGTTCGGCAAGGTTTGTGCTTTGTCTGTCATGATACTTTCTCCTTGTATTATAATCTCGTAGCTATAACGTACTCATTTGTACTTGATGCTATACTGTTTGAGATACTGTGGATTGGTTCGTTTCTCCTACCACTTGATGGTTAACGAAAGGCTCCAACCACAGCTCTCTGCATCATTGTTG